>JANLYO010000274.1:0-9775 GCA_031365665.1 Rhodoferax sp.
TCATTTACGCTTCTACCAAGCCGGACAGTTTTCATGTCGAACGCTCAATCAATATCAAAGCTCCCCCAGAAAAAATATTCCCTCTCATCAACGATTTTCGTCAATGGGAGGCTTGGACGCCCTACGACAAAGACCCTGCAATAAAAAAAACCTACAGCGACAGCGGCAAAGGCGCGCATTTCGCGTGGAAAGGCAACAAGGCGGCTGGCGAAGGTGAAATCACAATCTCTGATGCCATGCCACCAAATAAGCTGGTCTTTGATCTACACATAGTCACACCATTTGAGGGGCGAAATGTTGCATCAATCAGCCTCATTGCATCTGGCAATCACACTATCGTCACATGGAGCCTGGATGACAAGCATGACTTGATGCTGAAGACAATGAGCCTGTTTTTAAACTTGGACGACATCATTGGAAAAGACTATGAAGTGGGCCTTTCCAGATTGAAAGCTATCGCTGAAAAATAACCCAAGAAGCGGCCTAATGAGGCGCTGCACCGGAAAAACCTGCCTTCGCTGCGCTACGGCAGTTTTTCCGGTGAGCTTTGGCGTCGGGCAGCACACAACGCGCAGCACGTAGCCATCTTGAGAATAGGAGACTCATATGACGTTTGAAGATTCCACAGAAACCGAATACACGACCCACGCAACGTTGGTGTTCGAGCGCGAGGTTCCAGCACCCGTTGAGAAAGTATTTGCGGCGTTCGCAGATGCCAACACACGGTCGGAGTGGGGTGCGCCATCGGATACAGCCGCGCTCATTTATGACCACGAAGACTTTCGCGAAGGTGGCGAAGATCGCTTCCGTTGCGGTTCCAAGTCAAACCCAAACATTCACGGCACTACAAGATATCTGGAGATCATCCCGAACCGTCGGATCGTGTCCAGCGAAACGATCATGGTGGACGGAAAGCGACTCTGTGCATCATTGACTACCCTAGAACTCACTCAATCTAAAAATGCCACAAAGCTGAAGAGCACCAGCCAAATCGCTTCTTTCATCGGTGCGGACATGATTAAGGGCCATGAAGTTGGACACAACGGTTCACTGAATAGCCTCGTTAATCACTTCTCCAGCAAATAACGGTGAGTCATACAGTTGTCACCAAAGTGCCGTCCAACAAGGCGCTCCAGCGGACGTTCTTGCCTCCGCTTCGCTACGGCAAGAACGCCGCTGAGCTTGGGCTTAGGCCTCACAACCAACACGCGTCGCGGCCATGAGCACAAGTCCTGTCGAGTCTGCTGACAAGTCTGGAAGGCAGCGCCGTCTCCGAGGGTCGCTATGGTTCACGGTACCTGGGACCTATGGCTGTCTTGGCGCGGCCTACGCACTCGTCCCTCCACTTGCGGGTCTGGCCGAGCCTGGCGAACGCCTTGTCTTTGCGGCACGCTGGCTTTTGGTCGCCTTCATTCCGTACGCTGCGGTGTGCCTCACCATCCTGTATGAGCGCTTCGCTGAGGGTGCGCACAACCCCCTCCTCGGCGCCGAGAGTGAGCGACTGAAAGTTCACTGCAGGGTCATGCAGAACACGCTCGAACAGCTTGTCTGGTTCGCGTTCTGTGTCCTGCCTCTGGCCACGCTGCTCTCGTCAGCAGAGGCTCGAGTGATCCCGATCCTGTGCATGTTCTTCGCGGTGGCCCGCTTTGTCTACTGGTGGGGGTACTTCCGGTGTGGCACCCTGGGTCGGTCGCCCGGAGTGCAGCTCACCTTCTTGCTGAACGTCCCGCTGTTCGTGCTCGTGCTGGTACGGTTCGCCAGGAGTCTCGTCTCGTGATGGCACAAGTGAGAAAGGTGACATATGCGCAAAGAATACGACTTCACTGGTGCGAGAAAAAATCCGTACGCCTCTCAACTGAAGAAGCAAATCACGATCCGCCTTGATGAGGAGTCGATCAGCTATTTCAAGTCGATATCGCAAGACGCAGGCATCTCCTACAAAAGCCTTATCAACCTGTATCTGCGAGATTGCGCGGCTTCCCGTCGCAAGCTCAATTTGAGTTGGTCTTAAGGGGCGAATGCCCAGCCCGCCTACTTCATCAAGGAAGGCAGCCAGAGGCTCAAAGACGGGAACGCGATCAAGAGGCCCAGCATCACGATCATGGCGGCCACAAACGGCCAGCAGCCGCGGAAGATGTTGCCCAGCCCCACGCCGGGCAGCAGCGCGTTGAGCACGAACAGGTTCATACCCACGGGCGGCGAGATCAGGCCGATCTGCACGATCATCACGATCAGCACGCCAAACCAGACCGGGTCAAAGCCCAGTGAGGTGACGATGGGGAAGAACAGCGGAATCGTCAGCAGCACCATGGTCAGCTCCTCCATCACCGTGCCCAGGATCACGTAGATCACCATCATCGCGGTGATGATCATGATGGGCGAGAGGCCTAGGTGCGTGATCCAGTCCTTCAGGTCGACGGGCATCGAGGTGAAATTGACGAAGTTGGCAAACACGGTGGCCGCGATCAAAAGCGTGAACAACATCGCCGTGGTGCGGGCCGACTCCACCAGCACCTGGTACAAAATGGCCCAGGACAGGCGTCTGCGGGCCAGTGCAAACAGGAAGGCGCCCGCCGCGCCAAACCCAGCGCCTTCGGTGGCGGTGAAGAAGCCGCCGTAAATGCCGCCCAACACCACCACGACCAGAAGCGCTACGCCCCAGATGCCGCGTAGCGCGCGCCAGCGGTCGGGCCACGAGGTGCGTTCGCCGGGCGGGGCGTGTTCGGGGTCGCGCAGTGTCATGATCCAGATGGTGACCATCATGAGCGCCGCCGTCAGCAGGCCGGGGATCACCCCGGCGGCAAACAGTTTGCCGATATTGGTTTCGGTGATGATGCCGTAGATCACCATGATGGTGGAGGGCGGAATCATGATGCCCAGCGTGCCACCCGCCGCCATCACACCGGTGGCGAGAGAGTCGCTGTAGCCGATCTTTTTCATCGACGGGTAAGCCACCTTGCTCATGGTGGCTGCGGTTGCGATGGAGGAGCCGCAGATCGCGCCAAAGCCGGCGCAGGCCGCCACCGTGGCGTGCGCCAGACCGCCGCGCAGGTGGCCAATGAAGGCGTAGGCGGCTTCAAAAAGCTCATGCGCAAGCCCTGCCCGTGCGACGAAATTGCCCATCAAAATGAAAAGCGGAATCACCGATAAGGTGTAGGCAAAACCGGTCTCGTAGACCACCTGCGAGACGCTGCCCAGCGCTGGCCCCCAGCCGCGTGTGACTGCGATGCCCACCGCCCCCACGCCGCCCATGGCAAAAGCCAGCGGCACACGCAGCAAGGCCAGCACAAAAATCGCCCCAAAGGCGAGCAGTGATTCGATCAAAGCGCCACCCCTTCACCTTCGGCCAGGTCTGCGGCAGGCCGGAAGATCTGGCCCATGTGGACCAGCGCCGTGACGCCGCACAACACCGACATGCCGTAAATGAAGGGCGCTTTGAGGATTTTGAGCTGGGCCGTGTTGTCGCCGGATTCCATAAACTGGCCGCCGGTGCGCCACATGAGCAGTGCCAGGCCCAGCATGGCGGCGGCACACACCATGTGCACCAGCGCCTTTTGGATTTTGAGCGCATGGGCACCCATCACCGAATCCATTGAGTCAAACACGACGTGTTCGCCGCGTTGCGACACCAGGGGCATGCCCGCGAAGATGACGACCACCATCAGAAGTTCTGTCAACTCCAGCGAGCCGGGAATCGACTGGCTGACGGCCTTGCGTCCGATCACGTCAAAAAACGTCAGCGCCATAATGGCAAAAAGCGCGCCGCCACACAGCAGCCCGCACAGGCGCTCAAGTATTTTCTTCAATTCACTTTTCCTGCTTGGCGATTTCAGTGCGGAATTCGGCCAGCACTTTCTTGGCGTCTTTCAAGCCCTTGGCTTCGGCGTCCGCCACCCATTTGGCTTCAAGCGCGGATACCTTGCTTTTGACTTCACCAACGAACTTGGCGTCGGCCTTGACGACCTGCACGTTGTTGGCCTGCATCAGCGCATGGCTGCGACGGTCAATGCCGTCCCAATTGCGGCCAAACATGCGGGCATAGTTGTCACCGGAAATCGCATCCACAGCCTTTTTCTCCTCGGCGGTGAGTTTGTTGTATTTGTCGAGATTCATGATCGCGACGAAGCTGGTGTTGTACAGGCCACCGGGGAAGATAGTGGCATGTTTGATGATCTTGTCGATCTTGAAGCCTTCATATGACTCCGCCGGGAACAGGGTGCCGTCCATCACGCCACCCGAGAGCAATTCGTACGAATCGGTGGAAGGCTTGAGCGTGACGTTCATGCCGAGCGATTTGGTGATTTCGTTGACCATGCCGCCGCCCACGCGGAATTTCAGGCCGTTGAGGTCTTCCACCTTGGCGATGGGCCGTTTGGTATTGAAGATGATGCCGGGGCCGTGGGTGAAATACGCCAGCACCTTCACGCCGGGGTGTTCAGCGGCGAAGGCGGGGTGTTTGCTGGCCACTTTGTTGAAGGCCACAGAGATTGCTTCAGAGCTGTTGCCCAAAAAGGGGAACTCCGCCATTTGCGTCGTCACGAAACGGCCCGGGGTGTAGCCGTGCACGGTGAAGGAGATGTCGGCCTGGCCATTTTTGACGGCATCGTAAGTGCCGGGCGGGCTGGTCACGCCACGGGGCAGGATGTTGCACTTCATTTTGCCGGTCGTGTTTTTCTCCAATTGGTCACACCAGTCTTTTTGGGCCACCGCCAGCGCGTGCGTCGGAAAGATCCAGCTTGACGCCGTCAATACGGTTTGGGCATTTGCGCCGCTTGTAGCCAGCAAAGTAAGGGCTGCCGTGGCGGCCAGGGCTATATGTTTCATCCGGTTTCTCCGTGAAATTGTGAGGAATGTGCTGATGTTAATTCGGAAAGAGCCGGATGTTTTCCCATGTTTACCCGAATTCGCCGACCAATCGGTTGGCTAATTATCACCCGACTTTTGACGGCTTGGCTTGTTTATAATAAAAAAGCACGACCGTTCTTTTTTGACAATAAAGCAATTTAAAAACTGCACCTCGGTGAGCTTGGGTGTGCAGGAGTGGGCGCGTGTGGGGGCCAGCCGGATGGCCGGGATCCAGGCAGTGGCGCAAGCGCCGAATAGAATCTGGTGCAAACCCGAATCCGTTTAGTGGGCCCCGCTGCGGGGCCTGCGCCTTATTTGAAACTCTGGAGTGAAAGACATGAAAGTTCTGGTCGCCGTCAAACGTGTGGTGGACTACAACGTGAAGGTCCGCGTCAAGTCGGACAACACCGGTGTGGACATCGCCAACGTCAAAATGAGCATGAACCCGTTTGACGAAATTGCCATCGAAGAGGCTGTGCGCCTCCGGGAAAAAGGCGTGGCCACGGAAGTGATCGCCGTGTCCTGCGGCGTCGCCCAATGCGGCGAAACCCTGCGCACCGCCATGGCCATCGGAGCAGACCGAGCCATTTTGGTGGAGACCACCGCTGAATTGCAGCCCCTGGCGGTGGCCAAGCTGCTCAAGGCGATTGTGGACAAAGAACAGCCCGGCATTGTCATCTTGGGCAAACAGGCGATTGACGACGACTGCAACCAGACCGGCCAGATGCTCGCGGCTTTGTGCGACATGCCGCAGGCCACGTTTGCCAGCAAAGTCGAAGTGGCCGATGGCAAAGCCAGCGTGACGCGCGAAGTCGATGGCGGCCTGGAGACCTTGTCAATCACCCTGCCGGCCATCATCACCACCGACCTGCGCCTGAACGAGCCGCGTTACGTCACGCTGCCCAACATCATGAAGGCCAAGAAAAAACAGATGGACGTTTACAAGCCTGAAGACCTCGGTGTGAACGTTGAGCCACGCCTCAAAACCCTCAAAGTGAGCGAGCCGCCCAAACGCGGCGCCGGTGTGAAGGTGGCCGACGTGGCGGCGCTGGTTGACAAACTCAAGAACGAAGCGAAGGTGATCTAAATGACGAGTCTGGTAATTGCAGAACACGACAACGCGTCCATCCGCGGCGCAACCCTCAACACCGTTACAGCGGCCATCCAGTGCGGCGGCGATGTGCATGTGCTGGTGGCGGGGCACAACGCAGGCGCTGCGGCTGGGGCGGCGGCGCAGATCGCGGGCGTCGCCAAGGTCATCCACGTCGAGGGCGAGGGCTTCGCCCATGGCCTGGCCGAAAACGTCTCGGCCCAGGTGCTGGCGCTGGCCTCCAACTACAGCCATATCCTGTTTCCCGCTACGGCTTCCGGCAAGAACGTGGCACCAAGGGTGGCCGCCAAGCTCGATGTCGGTCAGATTTCCGACATTTCCAAAATCGACAGCCCCGACACCTTTGAGCGCCCCATCTACGCCGGCAATGCGATTGCCACGGTGCAGAGCTTGGACGCAACCAAGGTTATCACCGTGCGTACCACGGGTTTTGACCCTGCAGCTCTCGGCGCAAGCCCTTTAGCGGCTATTGAAACTGTAGCGCCGGTGGCAGCCAGCGGCAAGGCCATTTATGTCGGCAGCGAAATCGCCAGGAATGACAGGCCAGAGCTGACGGCCGCCAAGATCATTGTCTCGGGCGGCCGCGCGCTGGGCTCGAACGAGAAGTTCATGGCCGTCATGACACCGCTGGCCGACAAGCTCGGCGCCGCCATGGGCGCGTCCCGCGCGGCGGTGGACGCAGGCTACGCGCCCAACGACTGGCAAGTCGGCCAGACCGGCAAGATCGTCGCCCCCCAACTGTATGTGGCCTGCGGCATCAGCGGTGCCATCCAGCACCTGGCCGGCATGAAAGACAGCAAGGTCATCGTTTGCATCAACAAGGACGAAGAAGCGCCGATCTTTTCGGTGGCTGACTACGGCTTGGTGGCGGATCTGTTCGTTGCCGTGCCGGAGCTGGTGGCAGCGTTGTAAATGCAAGAGACTCAGGTGGTTTGTTTCTAAGTACGCTGCGGAGGTAGGCTATGGCGATTGAAGTCAAAGATGCGGTAAAAATTGCCAAAAAATATATCGCTGACTTATATGAAGGCGAATTGGTCAGTGAAATTGGCCTGGAAGAGGTGCGCCGCGATGAAGAAAAGAATCATTGGCTGGTCACGATAGGTTTTTTCCGGAGTTTGGACGAAGACGCTTCGAAAGGCGTGTTTCGCCAGCGCAATCGCTTGTTCAAACAAGTGGTGATTGATGATGGCCGATTTCTTGATGATGCAAAAGTTTTGGCAGTAAACAATTACGAGTACTCTTATTGACTTCCCGAACACTTTTAATTGATGCAAACTTGCTTGTCCTATGGGCCGTGGGGGCTGTTTCGCCAGACTTGGTGGAGAAGCACAAACGTTTGGGAGCCTATGTGCGACAAGACTTCCAACTATTGCTGGATTTTGCGTCCCAATATTCCAAGGTGTTAGTAACGCCAAACACTCTGACAGAAGCTTCTAACTTAGCCTTGCAAATTGGTGGTCCAGCCCGAGCCCATATTGCTGACCAACTGCGGGAAATTGCTGAAAAAGCGCAAGAAATGCACATTGAGAGCCGATCTGCCATGGCGCGACAAGAATTCGTTCGATTGGGCCTTGCTGACAGTGTTCAATTAGAGATCAAAGAGGCGCATCTGTTGACGGACGACTTAGGACTTTTTCAAGCTGCGCTTGCTCTCGGGAAAACAAGTTTCAATTTCACCCACCTGCGCGAAGCCGCAGGCATCACATCATGACCTACAAAGCCCCCGTCAAAGACATGCTCTTCAACATCGAGCATCTGGCCCGCATCGACGCCATCGCCCAACTGCCGGGGTTTGAAGACGCCGGGCTGGAGACGGCGCAGGCGGTGCTCGAAGAAGCAGCGAAGTTCAATGAGGGCGTGTTGAGCCCGCTGAACTGGGAGGGCGACAAAAATCCTTCGAGTTGGAAAGACGGCGTCGTCACCACCACGCCAGGCTTCAAGGCCGCTTTCAAAGCGTTTGCAGACGGCGGCTGGCAGGGCTTGCAGCACCCGGCCGAGTTTGGTGGCCAGGGCCTGCCCAAAACCATTGGTGCCGCCTGCATCGAGATGGTCAACAGCGCGAATATGAGTTTCGCGCTGTGCCCCCTGCTGTCTGACGGCGCGATAGAGGCGCTGCTGACCGCAGGCTCCGACGAGCTCAAGGCCACCTACTTGGAAAAGCTGGTCAGCGGTCAGTGGACAGGCACGATGAACCTCACCGAACCACAGGCCGGCTCCGATCTGGCCATGGTCAGGAGCCGCGCCGAGCCGCAGCCGGACGGCAGCTACAAGGTCTTCGGCACCAAGATTTTCATCACCTACGGTGAACACGACATGGCCGAGAACATCGTGCATCTGGTGCTCGCCCGTGTGGTCGGTGCGCCGGAGGGCGTGAAGGGCATCAGCCTGTTCGTGGTGCCCAAATTCATGGTCGGCGAAGATGGTTCTCTGGGCGCGCGCAATGACGTGTTTTGCGTCAGCATAGAGCACAAGATGGGCATCAAGGCCTCGCCCACTGCGGTGCTGCAATATGGCGACAAAGGCGGCGCTGTGGGTTACCTCGTCGGCCAGGAAAACCGAGGCCTCGAATACATGTTCATCATGATGAACGCCGCGCGTTATGCGGTGGGCATGCAGGGCATCGCGGTGGCCGAGCGCGCTTACCAAAAGGCGGCCGGTTTCGCGCGGGACCGCGTGCAAAGCCGCCCGGTGGACGGTTCGATGAGCGTCAGCGCGCCCATCATCCACCACCCCGACGTGCGCCGCATGTTGATGACCATGCGCGCCTATGTGGAAGGCTGCCGCGCCATGGCCAGCACCGCCGCTGCCGCCTACGACGCAGCGCATCACCACCCAGACGCTGACGTGCGCAAACAAAACGCGGCGTTTTATGAGTTCATGGTGCCGCTGGTCAAAGGTTACAGCACCGAGATGAGTTTGGAGGTGACGAGCTTGGGCGTGCAGGTGCACGGCGGCATGGGTTTCATCGAAGAAACCGGTGCGGCGCAGTATTACCGAGACGCCAAAATTTTGACGATTTACGAAGGTACCACGGCGATCCAGGCGAACGACCTGGTCGGCCGCAAGACCTCGCGTGATGGCGGGCAGACGGCGCTGGCGATTGCCAAACAAGTGCAGACCACTGTGGCCGATTTGCGCGCCAATGGCTCAGCCGATGCGCTGGCCGTGGCCAAACGCCTGGATGCGGCGCGCCTGGCCTATGTGGACGTGGTGAACTTCGTCGTCAATGGCGTCATGAAAGGCGCCACATCGTCCCCCAACGCGGTGTTTGCCGGCAGCGTGCCGTATCTCCTGCTCGCAGGCAACCTGATGGCGGGCTGGCAACTGGCGCGCGCGCTTCTTGTGGCGCAAGAGCAGATCAAGGCGGGGGTCGATGTCGGCTTCATGCACGCCAAGATCGTCACGGCGCGTTTTTATGCTGACCATTTGCTCAGCAAAGCGCCGGGTGTGCGCGACAGCATCGTGGAGGGCGCAGACAGCGTTACGGCGATGGCATTAGAGGCGTTTTGAGACGTAAAAAATGTCGTTTAAATATTATTTAAATAAAAATATTAATAATAATTATAGCATTTTACGTACAAAATATATAGTAAATTATATATATATTACGTGACCTGAATGCCAATTTTTTGTAAAAATAGCTTTTGTAATATTTTTTTGGAGAATTCATGTCACGTTTGCCCGGTGCGCTGAACCACTTGCCCCTGCCCATCATCGGAGCGCCCCTGTTCATTGTGAGCACACCCAAACTCGTCATCGCCCAGTGCATTGCAGGTGTGGTCGGCTCGATGCCATCGCTCAACGCGCGCCCCGCCGAGC
>JANLYO010000312.1:0-9405 GCA_031365665.1 Rhodoferax sp.
GCATGCAAATCGGAGCCCACACGGTATCTCATCCCATACTGGCTCGTTTGACCGACGACGAGGCTCTTCAGGAAATCCAAGGCAGCAAAGTGTTTCTTGAAAATCTACTTGGCGAACGTGTGGGCCTGTTTGCGTACCCGAACGGCAAACCCGGTGAAGACTATTCGTCCCAGACCGTGTCAATTGCGCGTCAACTGGACTTCGATGCTGCCGTTTCTACTTCTTGGGGCACTACCAAAATGGGGGACGACCTGTTCCAGATTCGGCGATTTACGCCGTGGGACCGGAGCAAGTTTCGATATGGACTGAGGCTACTTGCCAATTTGCGGACGCCCTGAAACAGCCGCTACAACTTGAATGTAGGCTTGTGCCGCTGCAACCATTGCTCCAGCATCATCAAGATCCAAACCATTTCACCAAAGTAGCCAGGGTGTTCAGGCAGGCGCAGGGTCAAAAGTGCGTGGACAAAATCCTGCCGCACCACACCGCGGTCAGCCAAGCTTCGCAAAGATTCACCTGCCACCGCCTTGAGCGCCACATCGGTATTGGCCCAAACGCCAAACGGCAAGCCAAACCCCTGCTTTTTCTTGGTGAGAATCTCCTCTGGCAAAAACCCACGCAATGCTTCCTTGAAGAACCAACGCAATTTCAAGCCCTTGAGTTTATAGTCGGCCGGCAGCGATTGCGAAAACCCAAGCAGATCGTCATCCAGCATTGGAAAACCGACCCCCATTTGTGCCAGCGCCGTCGCGCCAAGCACTTTTGGCAGGTCGCTTTCCGCTAAAGTGAAGCGCCAGTCAAAGGCTAATTCCTGGTTCAGTAGACTCGTGCCGCTGGCATCCTGCCACACCGTGCGTTGCAGTGCCAGCGGTTTCGTTACATCGATTTGCGCCATCATTTGCGGCGTCAACACATCGGATGGCCCCAGCCGCATAATCAAGTTGTACATCTGCAATCGATCAGGCATCGGCACACGGGCCTGCTCAACGTAGCTGCCGGCCTTTCGGGTGAGCGGCATGCCAGCCGCAGCGCGGCTCAACAGCAGCGGCTCCATCAGACCTTTTTGCAAAAGACCCGGCACGTGGCGATAGTAGCCAAAAACGCGTTGTTTGGCGTACCGGGAATTTCCACCAAACAGCTCGTCTCCGCCATCACCCGCCAGCAGGCGCTTGGCGCCATCTTCCCTTGCCATTTTGGCGCAGTAATAGGCGGGTAAGGCAGATGAGTTTCCAAACGGCTGGTCAAAATACGCTGCCACTTTGGGAATGCTTTCCACCAGGTCGTTGGGGGTGACGTAATACTCGTGGTGCTCGGTTTTGAAATGTTTTGCCGCGATCCGGGCGAACTCCATTTCATCGTATCCCTGCGCATCAAATCCGATTGAATACGTTGCCACCGTTCTTCTGCTTGCCAAGGCCGCCATGCCGGCAATCGTCGAACTATCCGTGCCGCCACTCAAAAAACATGCGGGTTTGCTGCCATCTAGCTGATGGGCCACCGCTTGCTGGAGCAGCTGTTTGAACTCGCCTTTGAGTGCATCGAAAGACACGTCCTTGGGTTCTTCAAAACGAGGAGTCCAGTAGGGCTCAACTTTGATCTGCCCGTTTTCATACCAGGCGTAGTGGCCAGCAGGAAGCCGGTAAATATCCTTGAAAATGGTGCGCGGCGAGGGAATGACGTGAAAATACAAATAGTCAAAAATCGCCTGCGGGTCGACGTCGGTAGTGGCGTCGGCCAATTCATCGGCTCTTGCGGCAAAGTGAAGTTGTCCGTCGACAACGCGATAACACATCGTCTGGATTGAAAACCGGTCTACTGCAAGGAAGCTGCGCCCTTGGGCATCGGTAAACCCGACGCAAAAGTCACCGACAGCACCGAGTGCCGCTTCTTTTGCGCTGGTTGCAACGGCATTGCGCCAAGCCGTCTCCATCCCCTGTGTGGAGGCGATGTTTGCCAAACCCGGATCCTTAAACCTTGCAGAGCCTTTGATCAATGTGATGGGTGTTCCGGGCATGTGTTTGTCAATTTTGGGTCAGGAAAAATGGAAAGCAGATTGAAAAAAGAGTGTTTGTCCACCGGCGGCCTACGCCAAACTTTGTATAGCTCCCGGATTATGCTTGCTTGCGTCTACTGCTCGCGTACCCCTGGGGTGCACGTATTCCCACGACGGGTTGAGATTTTGCCCATGGCTCGATCCCGCATCTGCGCTGCGGCCGATCAGCGCAGATCCCCGTTTGAGCCGTACGTCCCATGCTGCCAAATCAGAAAAATCGCCTGCTTCAGCCTTAAAGTTATTGCGAATGTCGTTGGATCCAGGCGCTTCGAGCGCGCCGTGACCGACAAGAAGATTGTTGATAGCTCGAACCAATTGGGCGCCTGGCATCACCCGCAAAAAATCGCCACCCTGCGCGAGGCCATTGACCAGTGTGTTGTTGGCCATATGGATTTCATTGCGCGGCCATTTGTAACCCTCGGCGCCCACTGAAATTAGAAATGGATTGTCAGTATGTGCACCCTGTGCGATCAAATTGCCCACAACGTGGGCCAGGCCGCCGTTTGGAAATTCAAGTTCATAACTGGCGCTCCCACCGAGTTCGTCGGTGAGACGGTTATAAAACACCCGATTCACCGCAGCGCGGCTTTTGAGCAGGTGGCCCACCCGCGCGTGATGAAAATAGCTGCCGCTGACGGACAGACGTGCAATGGCGCCGACGTACAGATTGTGGTTATGGCCGTCTGGGCGCATATTATGGGCAAACTCACAGTTTTCGATGCTCAGCTCGGCATTGGCATCATTGCTGGTGAGCAGCCCCATTTCATTGAACGCGAACGCGCAATCGCGCAGCAAGAGCGACCCGCGCTCAAAGCGGATGCCCGCACCATTGCGACCCGGCACGGTGCAACCCTCAAAGTCAAAACCCTGAATCTGCATTCGATGGGCGCGGACGACCCAAATTGCCTTGCCTTCGGCAGACGCCCCACTCGCCTGTAAACGCACACGGCCTCCGACAGCGCGGACAACAAGATCGTCTTGCGTCCAAACGGCCACATCCGCAATGTAGTCGCCCGCATCAACTTCGAGGCGCTGGCCCGATTGGGCTTGCCGAGCGGCCTGCGCCACAGTTTTGATTTTTCGATTCGGTCCAACACGAAGAACCCCGCTTGTTTGAGAATTTGCCACTTCCAGGAGGCTAGCTTGGCCGTAAGCCGACAGCGCTAGGGTGACGCCTGCGCCTGCGGCGATAGTGGCAAAACGGCGGCGGGGAATCACGGCGGAAGTCTCCGTTTCATATAAAATCGCATTTCATATAATATAATAAAAAATTATTTTTAGAGAATATTTCCTATTAAGCCACGTATTTATTGATATATTTGCTATATAATTTATTATTAATTAGATCAAAATTTTGTTTAATTTTTATATAATATGAAAAATAAACGAAATAAATCGACCTTCATTCCTGTTGACGCGGAGTTGTCGCGGCGCAGTAGTCCATTCGGGGGGGGCGTGCATCGTTCTATTGTCCATTCACTTTGCAAGGTATGAACAAATTTGGCTTGTACACTGAATCTTAAAGTGAGCAGGCCATGCAAGGCCACCGCTTCACCCGTCCAGCACTGCTTTTGAGGGATCGTTGAAACCCACGTCTTCGCAACCATCTGGCGCGCCCTTTTTTTTGTGGTTCGCCTATATTTTTTTTGTAGTGTATGGCAGCCTGGTGCCGCTGCAATACCGTGCTCTATCGTTTCACGACGCGTGGGACGCGTTCGCGAACATGCCGTTCCTGACGCTGGGCATTGAGTCGCGGGCCGATTGGGTGGCCAATGGTGTGTTGTACGTGCCGGTCGGGTTTTTGACAGCCTACCTGCTGGCTGCGCGATGTGGTCGGGTGTGGCGGCCGCTGCTTCAAGTGGCGGCAGCGGTTTTTTGCGTGTGTTTGGCAGTTAGCGTGGAATTTACACAACTGTATTTCCCGCCACGTACGGTGTCCTTGAACGACCTTTTGGCGGAGCTGATCGGCAGCTTCATCGGCATCGTGGTCGCCGCCAGGTTTGGCCGATGGTTCACTGCGCTGCTGCATTCTTTCTTGAACGATACCGAGCGGTTGCTGGTGCTGGGACTCCAAGGGTTCGCCGTGGCCTATCTCGCGTTTGCCATGTTCCCATTTGACTTCCTGTTGTCAACTGGCGAGCTAGCTGACAAGTTCAGGTCTGACAACTGGGGCTGGTTCTTGGCCGGCGAAGAGCAACGTTTGACGATCCAGTTGGTAAAGCTGCTGGCCGAAACGCTCTTGACAATCCCGTTGGGCATCTTGCTGGCCCGTCTGGTCGGCCTCAAACATGCGCGTTATCCGTTTGCCATTTTCGTGGGGCTGGTGCTCGGTTTTGCGGTGGAGATTGGGCAGTTCTTCATCGCCTCAGGCGTGTCGCAGGGCCTTTCCGTCGTGACTCGCGCCGCAGGTGTTTGCGCAGGCGTTGGCCTGTATCGCTATGCTGTGGGCCAGGCCGGCACAATGACCTGGGCTCACGCCGCAGGCCTTGTGCGGCGCTGCCTGCCCTACCTGACGCTGCCTTATTTGCTTGTATTGCTCGAAGTCAACGGCTGGATGACCACAGCCTGGCGGGGTTCCGCCGCTGCTCAAGAACAACTGGCTGCGGTCAATTTCATGCCGTTTTACTACCATTACTACACGACTGAGGCCATTGCGTTGTTCAGCCTTGCCGCAGTGGCGATGTCGTACATGCCCCTCGGTGTAGCCGGCTGGAGCCATAAGTGGGCGGCGGGCTCAGTGGCATTTCTGGTGGCGCTGGTGGCAGGCGTTGTTGAGATGGGCAAACTTTTTATTCAGAGTGCCCACCCGGACCCGACCAATGTGCTGATCGCCGCTGTGTCAGTCTGGGCGACCGCGCAACTGCTCAAGCTGTTCGGCAAAGGCAAGGCATCTGGTTCTTTTCGATCCCGCCCACAAGGTAGCTCTGAGCAGCGCTTACGAGATGCGGGCGGTCAAATGGCCTCGTTTGAGACTGTGCATGGGGGCCAGCCACCTGGTGGATCGGCTGGCACTGGCATCACAAGCGTCAAAGGCGTCAGTAGTGTGGCCTGGGTGGGTTTGATCCTTTGCTTAACTTTGGTAACAGCATGGGTCGCGGCTTTTCCTGCCCTTCGTCTCATTGTTTCGTTGGTGCTGCTGGTCAGTGGCGCCATCATCTGGTTCCAGCCCAAGCTGGTGTTCGCCATCATTCCAGCAGCGTTGCCAGCGTTTGACCTTGCGCCCTGGAGTGGCCGATTTTTCCTCGATGAATTCGACGTTTTGGTGGTGGTCGCGTTGGCGATTGCTTGGGCGCGTGGATCGACTTTGAAATCTGGTTCGATCCATAGACCGAGCGGCCAAACACATGGGCCAGATAACCTGCGGCATCGCACTTCGCGCCGCAGATCAGGGCAACCCGACCTATTGCTTATTGGCGCAGTAGGGTTAATGGCCTTGAGCTTGACCATTGGCACGGTGCGCGGGTTAATGCCGTTTTCGTTACCCGATGCCAATTCTTTCAATAACTATTTCAGCAGTTTCAATGCTTTACGCATTGTCAAAGGGGCGCTGTGGGCCGGACTGATCTGGCGCTTGTCCAGAAGATTTGTCGCGCAGGGCGTCGACGTGCGTCGGCCTTTTGCCTGGGGCATTACTTGCGGGCTAGCGCTGACAGTGTTTTGGGTCATATGGGAGAGGGTCGCTTTTCCGGGGCTCCTGAATTTCAACGACGACTATCGCGTCACCGGGCCTTTTTCGGCCACTCACACCGGTGGTGCTTACATAGACTGTTTTGTGGCGGCTGCAGTCCCGTTTCTGATCGTACTGACA
Organism: Rhodoferax sp.; assembly: GCA_031365665.1. Taxonomy (GTDB): domain Bacteria; phylum Pseudomonadota; class Gammaproteobacteria; order Burkholderiales; family Burkholderiaceae_C; genus JANYCG01. The sequence goes on from JANLYO010000312.1 coordinate 5,862, forward strand.
ATCACGCAGCGCCACTGGCTACTCAAATTCTGCGGCCTGGTGCTCATTCTTGCCAGTACTTACGTGTTGGTGGTCACTTATTCGCGCAGCGGCTACTTGGCATTCGCCGTTGCCATAGTCGTGGTGCTGGCAGCAATGTTTCTCACGACTGCGCAGACTACCAAAACACTACGGCGGGGCTTGTTATTCATTGGATTGTGCGCTGCCATACTCGCCGTTGCGCTGCCCGTCTTCCGTAGTGGTTTCATGCAGTCCCGCTTGGCTACAGTGGGCGCAGATTTCGATTTTCGAAAAACCCATTGGGTCGATGCATTGGCAATCCGCGATCCTGACCTGATGACGGCGATGTTTGGCATGGGCATCGGCCGGTTTCCGGACTCGAAATACTGGCGCAGCACCTTGCATCCAAAAGTGGCCAGCTACAGCCTGCAAACGGAAAAGCAAGGCGGCAAGGACAACACATTCCTGCGCTTGGACGCGGGCGACCCGATAGGTGTCGAACAACTCGTGGAAGTCGAACCAGGTCAGCAATATGTACTTAAATTCGACGTACGGCCCAGCCATGCCAATACAACAGTCATCGTTCCCATTTGTGAAAAATGGCTGCTGACCTCGGCCCGATGCACGGAACCTGCGGTCGATCTTGGTGTGCAAAAGGGGGCTTGGCGGCATGTAGAAATCCCCGTGGGGACTCAGTTGTTTGAGCCGTCGCAAGGGCTGACGCGGCCAATCAAGCTCTCGTTGACACACGCCTTGGCCAAATCGACACTGGACATTGACAACCTGCACCTCTTGAGCCGACAAGGCAATGATTTGATTGTTAACGGCGATTTTTCCCAAGGCTTGGACCGCTGGTTTTTCAGCATCGCTGGCACCACCCATGCGCATTGGCGTACCCACAACCTGTTTGTGGGCGTGTTATTTGATCAAGGGTGGTTGGGTTTAGTGGCGATATTGGCCGTATTTGGCGTGGCGCTGACCAGAAGCATTCAAGCCGTCAGGCGCTCGGATCCACTCGGAGCGGCATCTCTGGCGGCCCTGTCTGGTTTTGTTTTGGGCGCCCTTCTGGATACTCAGGTCGACTCGGCGCGCATCTTGTTGCTCCTCCTCCTCCTGGTTTGGTCTGCTGTATGCGGGGGCGCGCGGGCAAATTCAAATTATGATTGGCGCACTTCCCCTTAAGAGCCAACGCTCCCACATCCGAACGAGCGACAGTCGATTGAAAAAAATACTCATGGTGGCCTACCACTTCCCGCCGTTGGCGGGCAGCAGCGGCATACAGCGGACGCTGCGGTTTGTGCAGCATTTGCCTGCGCTCGGGTGGCAACCGCTGGTGCTGAGCACAGATCCACGTGCGTACGAAAAAACCAGCGAAGATTTGATGGTTGATGTGCCTGTAGCTGTAACGGTACGGCGTGCCTTCGCGTTGGACACTGCGCGGCACCTTCAAGTCGCGGGGCGCTATGCCGGCTGGATGGCCCGACCTGACCGCTGGATCAGCTGGAAATTTGACGGCATTCGGCAAGGGTTGAAACTCATCAAGGAATTCAAACCAGATGTAATCTGGTCAACTTACCCAATCGCTACGGCGCATGTGATCGCGTCAGCCTTGCATCGCAAAACCGGTATTCCGTGGGTGGCGGATTTCCGTGATCCAATGGCACAAGACGAGTATCCGACTGATCTCGCAACTCGCCAGATGTACCGTGATATCGAAGCTGACGCTGCGAGCCAGGCGAGCCTGTGCACCTTCACGACGCCGAGTGCCGTCCGGGAGTACCAAAAACGTTACCCGGCGGCGGCTACGCGGATGGCCGTGCTAGAAAACGGCTATGACGAAGAGAGTTTTGCATCCGCCGCGCAGGAGCTTGCGGCGAGTGTCGATTCAATGTCGGCCGCTGAGGAGAACAAACGCCCGATGGTGATGCTGCATAGCGGCATCGTCTATCCCCATGAGCGAGATCCGACCCAGCTCTTCATGGCCTTGGGCCAGTTGAAAAAAATGGGCCGGCTCAGCTCAAGTGATCTGAAAATCCGGTTCCGTGCATCTGTACATGATGAATTGCTGGGCGCCTTGGCCAAATCCCAGGGAGCAGACGAATTCATCGAATTGTGCCCACCTATGCCCTACCGTCTTGCGCTGGCAGAAATGCTGCAAGTCGACGCCCTGCTGGTGATGCAAGCGGGCAATTGCAACGCCCAAATTCCCGCCAAGATTTACGAATATCTGCGTGCGGGCAAACCCATATTGGCGCTGACCGACCCCGTAGGCGACACGGCTGGGGTATTGCGCCAGGCCGGATTGACTGCGATTGCGAAAATTGATTCCGCAGCGGAAATCGCGCTCGCATTGCCGAATTTTTTACAGGACCTTCGCCTGGGACGCTCAGTTTTGCCAGATATTGACGTGGTTCAGCACGCCTCACGACGGGGTAGGTCTGATGCGCTAGCTGGCATGTTAAACAGCATTCCCCAGCGGGAAAACCGATGAGCCTGGCGCAAGCAGGCATTCGCGGGGCCTATTTCACCAGTTTGGCGTTGGGTTTTAGGCAGGTCGTATCGTTGCTAACGACCATTTACGTTGCCCGTCAGCTCCTTCCATCAGATATCGGCCTGTTTTCTATGGTCATGATCGTGATTGGCTTTGCGCAGGTGATCGGGGACGTGGGCATTGCCGCCGGGCTGGTTCGCAGCCAAAAAAATGACACTGTCCTCCTAAGCACTTGTTTCTGGGTGTGCGCCGCCATCGGAAGTGTTCTTTGTTTAGCAGTCTATTTGTCGACGCCCTTGGCGGCAGCATATTATGAAAAGCCTGCGGTGGAACCATTGCTCCAAGTTTCAGCCCTGGGATTGCTATTTAGCTTTTTGGCGCCGGTTCCAATGGCTTTGTTGCAGCAAAAATTGGCGTACAAGCAAATCGCCATAACGCAGGCTTTGAGCAGCCTAGCAGGGGCATTGGCTGCTGCAATATTGGTTTATAGTGGTTTTGGCATTTGGGGCTTGGTTCTACAGCCCATGATCGGGAATCTGCTGGCGTTTTGCTTCTTGGCCTACTTTTCAAGATGGTTGCCCACGATGCAATTCAATCTTGCGGCGGCGAAGGACATTATCAAGAACGGTTTTTACCTGCTGGGTTCCGGACTGACAACTTACTTCAGAAACAACTTTGACACCCTAGTGATTGGCCGGGCACTCGCTGCGAAAGACTTAGGCCTCTACAGCATGGCGCAAACGATTTTGTACGCTCCGATGCACCTGATAACAAGCACGGTTTCACGAGTGATTTTTCCGCTTTTTGCGAAAGTGCAGGGTGACTTTGAGAAAATTAAGAGCGGTGTATTGACTGTGACTTCGAGAACGGCACTGTTGATCTTTCCTTTGTATTTCGGTTTGGTGGTGGTGGCCGAGCAGTTTGTGCTTCAGGTGTTTGGGCCAGAATGGATGAATATGGTCTTGTTGATCAGAATCATGGCGGTCTCCTTCCTGGTGCAAAGCACTGGCAGCATTGCAGGCGCGCTGATGTTGGCCTTGGGCAAGACTCGAG
>JANLYO010000114.1:0-60361 GCA_031365665.1 Rhodoferax sp.
GCCTGCGCGCCGGGCAGGCTGGCCAAGCGGAACTTGTCCTCCACCACCTCGGGGCTGACAAGTTTGGTGTCGTGAAAGGCCAAGTCCCACAACATCTTCAGGCCAAAACGGCTGGGCCGGGTGAGGATATTGCCAATCACCGGCGCTGCGGCCAGGCGAAAATTGATGTGACATTCGCGCCCCACGCCCGCAGGGTCTACCAGCGTCATCGAGGCCACACGTTCGGGCGCCCGCAGCGCGCATTCCAGCGCCAGGCGGCCACCCAGCGAGTTACCAGCCAGGTGGGCCTGCTGCAAGCCCTGTGCGCTCATGAAATCCAGGATGAATTGAGTGAGATTGCCCAGGGAATACGATTCGCTTTCGGGTTTGTCCGTCAAGCCGAAGCCCAGCAAATCCAGCGCGTACACGCGATGTGCGCGGGCCAGCGCGGCAATGTTGCTGCGCCATTCGAGCACCGAGCAGCCAATGCCGTGCAACAAGATCACAGGTGAGCCGCTGGTTCCGGCCTGCCAGAACCGCGTGCGCACGCCGCCAACGTTGACAAATTGATCTGCAAAAGTTGACATGGGCGCTCCGTTAAATGGTGATTTGAAGGGAGGTTGGATTTAAACATGCCCGCTCGCATCGGTTTTGGGAAGGCATAAGGTGCTTATTTCGGCGAGAAAACCGGTTTCAGAATTTGCAGATGTGGCGCAAATTTGAGTAAGGCAATTGATTTTTCCTTACTTTTTTGATATCCTTTCCCGAACGAATTGAAAGGAAGCGTCATGTCTGCCGTTTTGAAACCAAAAACTTCGCCCAAATCTTCGCCCGAAGCGTCGCCCGAACCCACGCTGGAACTCGCCGCGACGATGACCAGCAAAGGCCAAATCACCCTGCCCGTCGCGCTGCGCGAGCGTTTGGGGCTGGTGGCGGGCACCAAAATCAAGTTTGTCCACGACGCCACGGGCACGCGCCTGGTGGCGGAGAAGCCGATCAGCGCGTATCGGGGATTTTTGAAACATTTGGGGCCAATCGATACCACGATCCCCAAAGAGCCTGACCGAGATTTTGACTACATCCTCGGGGATATGACCGCCGAGCAATCGCGCAGGCTCCGGGAAGGGCCGGGCAAATGAATGTTGTGGACTCCTCCGGGTGGATCGAATATTTCCTGAACTCGCCGATGGCGGCATTTTTTGCGCCAGCCGCCGAAGATGTGACCCAACTCATCGTCCCCTCCATCGCATTGTTCGAAGTCCACCGCTTTCTCAGTCGAACGTCCGCGCCGTCTGACCGTGACGTGTGCCTGGACGTGATGCGCCGCGCCCAAGTGGTCGATTTGACAGTCGCCCGCGCCATCGCAGCGTCTGAAACGGCGCAAAAATGCAAGCTCGCCATGGCCGACGCCATCATGTACAGCATCGGCCGTGAATTCAAAGCCACCTTCTGGACGCAGGATGTGGACTACAAGGGTCTGCCGGGCGTAAAGTACCAGGCCAGGCGCTAAAACACCGCCAAGGTACTTATTGAGCTGAACCATTCAAGCTGGAAACTCCATGTCCGAAGCCCTCGACAAACCCGCGGCTGCCGCTTCCGCCGACAAAACTGCCTACCGCAACTACACCGCCCCCCAGGTCAGTGAAACCTTCGACCGCGTGCGCGAGTTCTACCGGCAAAACCACGCACACCAGACCTACGATTTTGTGAAGGCCAAAAAGGCTGATTACTTGTCGTTCACGCGGCAAAAAATGACGCCCTGGGCCGCGCTGGACTACCTCAACACCCTGGTCGACGACAGCGACCCGGACACCGCGCTGCCGCAGATCGACCACCTCCTGCAAACGGCTGAGGCCATGCGTGCCGACGGCCAGCCTGACTGGATGGTGCTGACCGGCTTCATCCACGACCTGGGCAAGGTGCTGTGCCTGTTTGGCGAGCCACAATGGGCCGTGGTGGGCGACACCTTCCCCACCGGCTGCGCCTATTCGCCCAAAATCGTTTACAGCGAGTTCTTCGCCGCCAACCCCGACATGCAGCGGCCTGAGTTGCAGAGCCAACACGGCATTTATGCGCCGAATAGCGGCCTGGAAAACGTACACATGAGCTGGGGCCACGACGAGTACCTGTACCACCTGCTCCAAGCGCATTTGCCGCTGGAGGCGCTGTATATGATCCGTTTCCACAGCTTCTACGCCTGGCACCGCGAGGGTGAATACGATCACCTGTGCAGCGCCCAAGACCGCGCGATGTTGCCCTGGGTGCTGAAGTTCAACCCCTACGATTTATATTCCAAAAACCCCAACCGGCCCGCCCTGGCCGCTGTAAAGCCGTATTACGAAGACCTGATGGCCAAATATCTGCCGGCCAGCTTGCAGTTCTAAAATCCCGACAACACCAACCGACATGACAACCGCAGCGCGCGCCAGGCCCGAAGCCTTCTTCAGCCCCGAAGAGTGGCAAGGTTTGACCGAGCGCTCCAGCTGGAAAGGCTTGGCCCTGGTGGCGCATTGCTGGGCCGTCATCGGGGCCGCCATCGCAGTCGGGGTCATGTGGCCGCTGGCGATTCCGCTGGTGATCGTGCTCGTCGGCAACCGGCAGTTGGGCCTATTCATCCTGATGCACGACGCTGCCCACGGTGCGCTGCACCGCCACCGCGCCGTCAACGACTGGGTCGGCAAATGGCTGTGCGGCTTTGACCTGCAGGCTTACCGCAGTTACCACCTGCAACACCACCGCTTTGTGCAGCAAACCGAGGACCCTGATCTGGTCTTGAGTGCGCCTTTTCCGGTGACGCGGCAATCGCTGTGGCGCAAGATGGTGCGCGATCTCACAGGCCAGACGTTTTTCAAGCAACGCTTCGGTCGGCTAGCCGCGCGGCTGAAGTCACCTGGCACGGACAGCCGTTGGCAGGTGCTGGTGCAGGAGGCCCGGCAACAGCGCCTGTTTTTGATCAGTAATGGCCTCGGCTTTGCGGTTTTTTTGGCGCTGGGCATCGGCTGGGCTTGGTTTTTGATGTGGTTGCTGCCGATGATGACCTGGCTGCCCCTGATCTCGCGCCTGCGCAATATTTCAGAGCACGCTTTGGTCGCCCAAAACGAGCCCGACCCGCTGCGCCACGCCCGCACCACCCACGCGAGTTTTTGGGAGCGAATCCTGATCGCGCCGTATTGGGTCAACTACCACTGCGAACACCATATGTTCACCCAGATCGCCTGCTGGCATTTGCCGCACGCGCACCGCCTGCTCAGACGCCGGGGTGCCACACAGGGCATGGCACTTGAAACCGGCTACCTCAGCCTGCTGCGCAAAGCCAGCTCGGCCACAACGGTCGCTAAGGTCGCTACGCGCTGAGCTTACTTCGGCCCCAAATCAGGGTCAGGAATCGACCCCGTCGAGACCACCCGCAGGTCGCTGCTGAAAACCACGGTGAACACCTTGGCGTCTGAGGCGTTGGGCCCATCGCGGTAACGCCAGTCGTAATGGATCTGGCGTTTGCCTTCGTAGGGCGTGATTTTCATGGGTTTGCCCAGCATTTTGCGCGTGTCTTCCATCATCGTGCCGGGCGTGATTTTGGCGAAATTTTCGGGCGTGAGCACCTGGCGCAGCGCGGCCATTTTGCCGTCGGGGCCAATGGTGATCATGTAGTTCTGGTGGCCGGTCGGTTGGCGGTTGTATTCAAAAACGCGGCCCTGCACGGGCGCGCCGGCGGGGGTGTCCCACACCTTCTCGGGCTCGCCAAACTTGGCTTTCACGTCGGCTTCTGTGGCGACGCCTTCTTCAAGCTCGCTGATACGTTGCGTGTCGCAACCCAAAAGCGCCGTCAAGGCGGAAAACAGGCCCATGATGCAGATCCTTGTCAAAGTGGTTCGAAATGCGGGTGAATGCGGGGCGAGCGTTGCCGGTTGGCGCATGATGGCTTCCTGGTTACGGTGTAGGCGGTGGGGCAAAAGTTGACTATCGCAGGCCGAACCCCGGCCCGCCAAACCCGCGCCAGGCAAAGCGAAGGCTGGGGGTTTGCAACACATACGGGTCAACTTTGGGGTCCAGATCAGGGTCAGGGATCGAACCGGTCGAGACCACCCGCAGGTCGGCTCCAAAAACGGCGGTGAACACGCGTGAGTCAGACCAATTGTTGCCGTCGCGGTAGCGCCAGTCGTAGTGGGTTTGGTCTTTCAGGCGGTAGTGGGTGATGGCCAGCGGTTTGCCCAGCATACGCAACACGGCGTCGCGCGCCAGGCCCACCTTCACGTTGGCAAAGTTGTCGTTTGTCAACACCTGGCGCAGGGCGAGCAGCTTGCCGTCAGGCGCGATATCCGCCATGTGGGTGGTGTGCCCATAGGGCTGGCGGCTGTATTCCAGCACCCGCGCCACGCCGGGCACTTTGGGCAGGGCGGGCCAGACGCGCCCCGGCTCGCCCATGCGCGCCCGCACCTCCGCCTCACTGGCCACGCCCGGCTGCAAGGGCGCGAGGCCCACGCCTGCACAGCCGCTGATCAGTAGCAAGTAGAGCAGCAGGCAGGCAGGCAGGCCGACCAACCCTGCCGAGGCAAACATTCGCAGCGCCACCGGATGGATCGGCTGGCTCAACTTGATACTGGGTAAAATCGCGTTCATGAGTTTCAATCTATTGTCCCTGTTCCGCCGCGCACACTACCAGTCTGACGCGACCGAGTTCATTTTGCAACTCAAGGCGGCGCGGCCCGAGCTCGAAGCGCGCCAACGCGCCGGGCGCGCGCTCTTGTGGGACAAAAACGTTGACCGCGCCGCCTGGAGCGACTACCGCGCCGGCGAAGTCGAACAGAAGCCTTACGTGTACCAGACGGACGCCAAATAAGCGCCAATTTGACGCCGAAAAGCGGCCTGAGAGATGGGTCACGTTGGCCGTAATTCAGACTGGTTTGCTGAGTAAAGCAAGGCGGCAAGTTAATTGAATTCCTTAAAAATATTTATTCCAAACAAATTTCTCTGTTTGATTCAGTAGTAGGCCACGTATTTAATGAAAAATATGCTATATAAATAGATAATATAAAAGCATATTTTTTCCATGAATTTAAGTTCATTATCTACATTAAACGATAGTTTACCCAACCCCAGTCTGGTCGGTTTGGCCGTTTTGCCCGATGTGGTCGACCAAGTGGCCCTGGCGCGGCTCTATGGCGAGCCGCTGTTTGCGATGCCGCAGGATCTGTACATCCCGCCGGACGCGCTGGAGGTGTTCCTCGAAGCCTTTGAAGGCCCGCTGGACTTGCTGCTGTATTTGATACGCAAGCAGAACTTCAACATTCTTGACATCCCGATGGCCGCCGTGACGCGGCAATACCTGGTGTACGTGGAAGAAATCCGGGGCCGCAACCTCGAGCTGGCGGCTGAATACCTGCTGATGGCAGCGATGCTGATCGAGATCAAATCGCGCATGCTTTTGCCCCCGCGCAAACAGGCCGACGGCCAGGAGCCCGAAGACCCGCGCGCCGCGCTGGTGCGCCGCCTGCTCGAATACGAGCAGATGAAACTCGCCGCCGCCCGCCTCAACGCGTTACCGCAGCTGGGCCGCGATTTTTTAAAGGCGCAGGTCTACATCGAGCAGTCTTTGCAGCCGCGTTTTCCCGACGTGAATGTGGTCGATCTGCAAGAGGCCTGGGCGTCGATACTCAGCCGCGCCAAACTCGTGCAACACCACAAAATCACCCGCGAAGAACTCTCGGTGCGTGAACACATGAGCATCGTGCTCAAGCACCTGCAAGGCCGCAAATTCCTCGAATTCGAGAAACTCTTTGACCCCGCCAAGGGCCAACCCGTGATGGTCGTCACCTTTTTGGCGCTCCTGGAATTGGCCAAAGAAATCCTCGTCGAGATCACCCAGGCCGAGGCGTTTGCGCCGATTTATGTGCGATTGGCCTTCACGCCGGCGTGATTCGCCACGTCACGCCCGCGTGAATCGTCACCTCACGCCTGCGTGAATCCGTAGTTCACGCCTGCGGCGCGAGGGCCGTCTTGGGCTGGCGCCACTGCAACACCGCCACCTGCGCCAGCAGCAGCACACCGATGAACACATAGGGCCAGGCCGGGCCGACGTGGTACAGGCTGGTCGAGACAATCGGCGCCACCACCATGCCCATGGCCTGCGCGGTGGAGACGGCGGCGGCGGCATTGCCCTGTTCATGGTGTTCCACGCCCAGCGAAGCCAGGGTCTGGAAGGCCGGAAACACCAGGCCCATGCCAAAACCCGCCATGAAAAACCCGCAGGCCATCAGCCAGGGGCTGCCCATGAAAGGCTGGCTCATGAAGGCCAGGCCGGCGATCAGGCTGCCCACCTTCAGCAGGTTCAAAGGGGGCCAGTTGTAGCGGCGCACCAGCATGCCCGAGACAACCAGGGCCACGCCCACTGCGGACAACATGGCACCCGCCACCGAAGCTGCCTGGCGCGTGTCGAGCTTGAAGGTGTCCTGCACCAGAAAACCAGTGTTGATCTGCGCCGACATAACGGCAAACAGCGCGATCAGCGCGCTCGTGGTGGGCAGGCGCACGCGCGGATCGAACATGCTCAAGGGTGTCGTCGAAGCGCCACCCGGCACCACAGCAAGCACACGCAGGTGCCGCCGTGCCAGCCACAGCGCGACGCCGCCGGTCAGACAGCCGAAAACGACTGGCAAGACCAGGTGAAAGCCCGACAGCAATGCCGCCGAAGCGGGCCCGAGGATCATGCCCAGCGCCGAGCCCATGCCCAGCGCGGCCATGCCGGAGCCGCGTTGTTCAGCGCTGGTCACCTGCCCCACATAGGCCTGGGCTGCGATGGGAATGGCGCCGTAAAACAGCGACAGGATGCAGCGCACCGGCAGGATCACCAGAAACGAATAGGCCGGGCTCCACCAGTGCACCAAGCTGCCATACACCGCCAGCACCAGCACCACAAACAAGAGCGTGAACCCGGTCAGCGCCATGATCGCGACATGGCGAGAGCCAAAGGCGTCAATGCGCCGGCCCCAGGGCTTGGCGCCCACCATCCACATCAGGCCCGACACCGTGACGATGGCGCCGACCTGCCATTCGGCCCAGCCCAGGTCGCGCGAAATCGGCCCGATCAGGGTGTTGAACGCCATGAAGCCCAGCATGGACAAGGCGAGGATCAAGACCAGCGGGCGGATGCTGGTTTGTTGTTGTGAATCAGGAGGCATGGTAGACATTCAGACAGGTGCGGCGGCCAGCGCGACGGGGCATCTTACAGGGGATCTTCAAGATTTTCATGGTGGGCCACAATGCCCTTTTTCCAGTAGGCAGCGGCGCGGATGGCGTGGCGGTCATGGCCTTTTTCACCCACCAGAATGCGGCGCAGTTCGGCCACCACACGGGCTTCGCCCGCGCACCAGGCATACCCTTCGCCGGGCGGCAAATCCAGTGAACGCAACGCCGCGATCAACTGGTCGCCATGGTCCAGCCACTGCACGGTGACGTTGGCCGCGCTGGCAAACTCGCGCCGGTCCGCCGGGTCGTCCACCTGGGCCAGCACCATGGCCCGCGCGCCCGCCGGCAGCTCTTCCAGCCGCCGGGTGATGGCCGGCAACGCGGTCTCGTCACCGGCGAACAGGTGCCAGTCGTAGTCCAGCGGAATGATGAAGGACCCGCGTGGCCCGGCTACCGTGGCGCGCTGGCCGGGCCGCACCTGGGCCGACCAGTTCGCGGCGGGGCCATCGCCATGCAGCGCGAACTCAATGGTCAATTCACGCGCAGCGCGGTCGAAATGGCGCGGCGTGTAGTCGCGCATCACCGGGCCGGCGCCACCGGCGTCGAGGATGAACTTGACGTGGTCGTCAAACGAGGCGCTGTTGAAGTCCGCCAGCGCTTCTCCTTTGAAGGTCACGCTGCGGAAGTGGGGGCTGATCGCTTCGACGCGGACGACTTCCAGTTCGCGCCGTTTGGCTTCGTGGCGCACGCGCTGGACACGGCTAGAAGCGGGCGTTGAAGTGGCCGGGGTGGCCAGATTGGGGATTGCATTCATTGCGGCTTGGGTCATGATGATTGATAATGTCATCTATTGTGACGCAATCAGATGACAATGTCAACCAAACGAAATCCGCATGAAAACCACTGCCGCTGAAGATGACGCGCTGGAGCTCATGCATGCCGTCATGCACGCCTATCGCTCGCTGCAATACCGTTTCCTGCGTGACGGCCCGCACGCCATCACCCACATGGACGGCAAGGTGCTGGGTTATTTTGAACGGCACCCCGGCGCCACGCAAAGCGACCTGGCGCAACACAGCGGGCGCGACAAGGCCCAACTGGCGCGTTTGATCAAGGGCCTGCGTGACCAGGGTCTGCTCAAGGCCGAAGCCGACGAAGCCGACCGCCGCAACCTGAAACTGTTTCTCACCGCAGACGGCCTGGCCATCCAGCACGCGCTGCAGTTGCAGGCCGGGCAACTCGGTTCCCGGGCCATCTCGGGTTTCACAGACGCCGAGCAGCGGCAGTTGCTCGGGCTGCTGCAACGGGTGAAAGACAACCTGGGCGCGCGCTGACCGCAGCCCGCGCGGCTTCAGGCTTCGCCGCGCGCCTCGCGGCCCATCAACAAACCCACTGCTTGCTGCGCAGTAATTTGGCCGTCCAGCAGGGCGACCACGGCTTTCGAGATCGGCATGTCAATGCCCAGCCCGGTAGCGCGCTGCACCACAGTACGGGCGCAGTAAACGCCCTCGGCCACGTGTCCAAGTGAATCAACGGCTTGTTGCAAGGTTTGGCCGCCCGCCAGGGCCAGGCCGATTTTCCGATTGCGGCTCAGGTCGCCAGTCGCCGTCAGCACCAGGTCGCCCAGGCCCGAGAGGCCCATGAAGGTTTCGGCTTTGGCACCCAGGGCCAAGCCAAAGCGCGTCATCTCGGCCAGGCCGCGCGTGATAAGCGCGGCGCGCGCGTTCAGCCCGAGACCCAGGCCGTCACACAGGCCGGTGGCGATGGCCAGCACGTTTTTGACAGCGCCCCCGACCTCCACGCCAGCGATGTCATCGTTGGCATAAACGCGCACGTTCTGGTTGTGAAAAGCGTCGACCAAGGCGTCGCGCACCGTGGCATGGGCGCTAGCAGCCACCAGCGCCGTCGGTTGGCCGCGCGCCACTTCCAGGGCAAAACTCGGGCCACTCAATACGCCTGCCATCAACTTGGGAGCGACTTGTGCTTGTATTTCGTGACCCAGAAGCCCATTTGCTGTAGAACCGTTGGCTGGGTGCGGATTGACGGCTTCAAATCCCTTGCACAACCAAGCCACCGGCGCGGTGCAGTCGCGCAGCACCGCCAGCATTGGGCGCAGCGCGGCCATGGGGGTGGCCACCACGATCAGATCGACGTTTTGGCAAAGGCCGGGCAGCTCAGCTTCAGCCAGGGCGCTGATCCGCAGACCGGCGGGCAAGGGCAGACCCGCCAGATATTTCGCGTTTTCGCGATGGCTTTGCATCGCGCTTGCCTGCGCGGGGTCACGTGCCCACAAAGTCAGCTCATGCGGTGACGAAGCGCGCGCGGCCACGCTGGCGGCCAAGGCCGTGCCCCAAGCCCCGGACCCGATGACTACTATTTTCATAGCTGGTTACGCTTTATTGGCGTCGCCCAGCGCCTGTTTTTCTACTGCGTGATGATTTTGGCTGGCTCGGCAGCCGCTGCCGCAGCGGCCTGCGCCTGCTGCTGCTCGTACATTGCCTGGAAGTTGATCTCCGACAAATGCACCGGCGGAAAACCCGCGCGCTGGACCAAATCAGCCACGTTGCCGCGCAAATAGGGGTAGACGATTTGCGGGCAGGCGATGCCCATCACCTGGTTCATCTGCGCCTGCTCCAGGTTGCGGATCTCAAAAATGCCGGCTTGTTTGACCTCGGCCAAAAACACGGTTTTGTCTTTGATTTTGGTGTGCACGGTTGCGGTGATGGACACTTCAAAAACGCCTTCGGCGACAGGTTCGGCGTTCACACCGAGTTGGATGTCAACCGTGGGTTGCTCCTGCACCAGCAAAATCGCCGGGGAATTGGGCTGCTCCAGCGACGACTCTTTGAGGTAGACACGCTGAATCTGGAACACGGGCGCTGCGGGTGCGGTGGAGGGGGTTGCGGCTTCGGCCATGAAAAACTTTCTTTGGAGGGGGAAAAAAGACTAAATCAAACGGGGTAGGAACAATCGGAGATCAGTGGGTTTGCAGCATTTTGACGAGTTCACCCCGCCCATCCAGGGCCACCAGGTCGTCGCAGCCGCCGACGTGGGTGTCGCCGATAAAAATCTGCGGCACGGTGCGCCGGCCGGTGATTTCCATCATTTTCAGGCGTTCATCGGGGTCGGCATCGATGCGGACTTCTTCAATCGCCTCAACGCCACGGGCTTTGAGCACCTGTTTGGCGCGGATGCAGTAGGGGCACACGGCGGTGGTGTACATCTTCACGTGGGCCATGGCGGACTCAAGCCTTCTCAACCGGCAAGCTGGCGGTTTGCCAGGCCTTGAGGCCGCCGGCCATGGACTGGGTGTTGTCGTAGCCGAGTTTTTTGGCAATGGCCACCGCACGGGCCGAGCGCGCACCTGTCTGGCAGACGAGGATCAAGGGCAAGGTCTTGTTTTTCACGGTGGCCGCGAGTTTTTCTTCGAGCTGGTTGAGTGGCACGTTTTTCGCGCCTCCCACATGCCCTGCGGCAAACTCTTCGACCTCACATACGTCCACCACCACGGCTTTTTCGCGGTTGATCAGCATCACCGCGCCATCGGGCGTGAGGCCACCCCCGGCGCTTTGGATCACTGGCAAAAACAAGAGGAAGCCCGAGGTCAGGGCGATGGCGATCAGCGCCCAGTTATCGACTAAAAATTTCACGTCTATCCTTGAATTATTTCGGCGCGGCGGGTTTGCGGCCTATTTTCGCAACCCATGCGCAACCCGTGATTTTAGAATGGCGGCGAACCGGCTTGTTTCAAGCGGCCTGATGTCCCGCTCAATTGCCTTGTTTTTGCCCTGTTTTTGCACCTGCTTTTTCTTTTTTCACCCAAATTCGCGCCTCCGCCTTCCTTCCCCCTCAACATTTCAGCCGCCATGCACAAACTCGTCCTCATCCGCCACGGTGAATCCACGTGGAACCTTGAAAACCGCTTCACCGGCTGGACCGACGTCGATTTGACTGACACCGGCGTGGCCCAAGCCAAAAACGCCGGCAAACTGCTCAAAGCGGAGGGTTACGACTTTGACATCTGCTACACCAGCATGCTCAAACGCGCCACCCGCACGCTCTGGCATTGCCTGGACGAAATGGACCGCACCTGGCTGCCGGTGGTCAACACCTGGCGATTGAATGAGCGCCATTACGGCGCGCTCCAGGGCCTGAACAAGGGCGACATGGCCAAACAATACGGCGACGCGCAGGTGCTGGTGTGGCGGCGCAGCTACGACACGCCGCCGCCGCCGCTCGACGCGGCTGACCCCCGCAGCGAACGCGGCGACCCGCGTTACGCCAAGCTCAAACCCGAGCAGATTCCGCTGACCGAATGCCTCAAAGACACCGTCGAGCGCGTGATGCCGCTGTGGACAGAGTCGCTCGCCCCGGCCATCAAGTTGGGCAAACGCATCGTCATCGCCGCCCATGGCAACTCGATCCGCGCATTGGTCAAATACCTCGACAACGTCGCGGACGACGCCATCGTGGGCGTCAACATCCCCAACGGCATTCCGTTGGTGTACGAACTCGACCCCGATTTGAAGCCGATTCGCCACTATTACCTGGGCGACGCCGCTGCTGCCGCCAAAGCCGCTGCCGCCGTGGCCAACCAGGGCAAGGCTTGAACGCAAACTGGCCACAGATTGGCGAAAAGCGTGGTGAATTCACGCCTTTGGTGAAAGTTGCGCGGTGTCCGACGCCGCTTTCGATGCTTTAAGGATGGCTTTACGGAACTGCCCGCCGCAAAGTGGCTCCAAGGTGTATATTGCCAATTCAAGAGGCACGCAAGGGATTATTTATGGGTCATAAACTGAAAATTGCCGGCTGGATTTCACTGGGCGTGATGGCGGGCGCGTTGACCACGGTCTCGCTGCAAACCGTGGCGCGCGGCACGTTGGCGCCGCTGCCGCTGGAAGAGCTGCAACAGCTCGCCGCCGTGTTTGGCATGGTCAAAAGCGATTACGTGGAGCCGGTGGACGAGAAAAAACTCATCACCGACGCCATCTCCGGCATGGTCGGGGCGCTGGACCCACACTCGGTGTATTACGACAAAAAATCCTTCAAGGAATTCCGCGAAGGCACTTCCGGGCGTTTTGTCGGCGTTGGCATTGAGATCACGCAGGAAGACGGCTTGGTCAAAGTAGTCTCGCCCATCGAGGGTTCCCCGGCTTTCAAGGCCGGCCTCAAAACCAATGACTTGATCACCAAAATCGACGACACCATGGTCAAGGGACTTTCGCTCAATGACGCCGTCAAACGCATGCGTGGCGAGCCCAACACCAAGGTCAACCTGCAGATCTTCCGCAAAGAAGAAAACCGCACTTTCAACGTCGTCATCACCCGCGAAGAAATCCGCACGTTGTCGGTGCGCGGCCGTGTGGTCGAGCCGGGCTACGCATGGATTCGCCTCTCGCAGTTCCAGGAGCGCTCGGTGGACGACTTTGCCAAAAAGGTCGAAGAGGTCTACAAAGCTGAGCCCAACCTCAAGGGCCTGGTGCTCGATCTGCGCAATGACCCCGGCGGCCTGCTGGACGCAGCGGTGGCGATCTCCGCCGCCTTCCTGCCCGAGAACGTGACCGTGGTCTCAACCAACGGCCAACTGGCCGAGAGCAAATTCATCTACAAGGCCTCGCCCGAGTTTTACCAGCGCCGGGGCGGCGCCGACCCGATCAAACGCATGACCGAAGCCACCAAAGGCGCGCTGAAAAATGTGCCCCTGGTGGTGCTGGTCAACGAAGGTTCGGCTTCTGCCAGCGAGATCGTGGCGGGCGCTTTGCAGGACCACAAACGCGGCATCATCATGGGCAACCAGACCTTCGGCAAGGGCTCGGTGCAGACCGTGCGCCCGCTGGGGCCCGATACCGGCCTGAAGATCACCACGGCGCGTTATTACACGCCGTCAGGCAAATCCATCCAGGCCAAAGGTGTGGTGCCCGATGTGATGGTGGACGAGACCGAAGAAGGCAACATGTTTGCCGCGCTGCGCACCCGCGAAGCCGACCTCGACAAACACCTGGGCAGCGGCCAGGGCGTCGAGAAAAAAGACGCAGCAGGCGACAAAGCGCGTGAAGACGCCCGCGACGTGGCCCGCAAAAAGCTTGAGGAAGAAGCCAAGAAACCGCTGGCTGACCGCAAACTGCCCGAATACGGCACCGACAAAGACTTCCAGCTGATTCAAGCCATCAACAAACTCAAAGGCCGCCCGGTGCTGGTGAGCAAGACAGCGACCGAGCGTAAGGAAGAGACCAAAGAAAATTAATTGGGGTCAGATTCCAATTAATTTCCTGCCGCCCCAATGGACGACAGCCAGCTGCTGCGTTATTCGCGGCACATCCTGCTCGACGAAATCGGCATTGAAGGCCAGGAGCGCATCCTCGCCGGGCATGCATTGGTGATCGGCGCGGGGGGCTTGGGCTCTCCGGTGGCGCTGTACTTGGCCTCGGCGGGTGTTGGCCACATCACGCTGGTGGACAACGACACAGTGGACCTGACCAACCTGCAACGGCAAATCGCCCACACCACGGCGCGCGTCGGGCAGGCCAAAACCGAATCCGCCAAAGCGGCCATGGCAGCGATCAACCCGCTCGTCAACGTCAGCACCGTGGCCGCACGTGCTGGCGCAGCCGAACTGGATATTCTCGTGGCCGGCGCCGACGTGGTGTTTGACTGCACTGACAACTTCAAAACCCGCCACGCCATCAACGCCGCCTGCGTGGCCCACAAAAAGCCGCTGGTTTCGGGTGCAGCCATCCGTTTCGACGGGCAGGTCAGCGTGTTTGACCTGCGTGAGTCCGTCTGCGCCGATGCTCAAAATGGCGTTTCAAAAGGCGCTGGAAAATCGCCCTGCTACGCCTGCGTCTTCCCCCCTGACGCGGCGTTTGAAGAGGTCGCGTGCTCCACCATGGGCGTGCTTGCGCCTCTGGTGGGCATCATCGGCGCGATGCAGGCGGCTGAAGGGCTGAAGCTGCTCAGCGGCGCCGGTAAAACACTGGCCGGACGGCTCTTGATGCTCGACGGTTTGACGATGGAATTCAGCCAGATCCGGGTCTCGCGCGACGCGGCCTGTGCAGTGTGCGGCGATGGGCAGGCATCGCACTGATTTCATTTACTTTCCGCATCCTCATTTCATACCCATATTGGGTATAATTGATCTCAAAAACACCTTTGAATCGAAGGTTTCAATAAAAATAGACCCTTAGTTCACGTATTTATTGACTATGTAGCTACTAATTTAGTAGCATTTTATTTTTTCAGTTTCGGTTCGCCTTCCCGCGTTGGTGTTCACACGGGCCATGCCGTTTGCGGAATTCACGTGGATGCTGCGGATTCGCATTGGCAAACAATCCCCGGCGTGCGGCCTGCGCCTGCTGCTGCTGCGCGCCATAAACACTTTTGAAACTTTTGTACTGATGCGCCCAGGCATGGCCGCCTTGCACCATGGTTTCGCCAACGTCGCCAGGTGGGCCAGCCGATGACGCAGCGTCTGGCAGGCTCAGGCGCGCCAACAAGCGGCCATACCCGTCACGGCGTTTGGCGGTGACGCGGACGGCCTGGTGCAACACGCGGGCGCTCAGCGCTGCCTTCGCCTGCGGCCCCCAGTCCTGGCAGATTTCGGGCGCGTCGATGGCGTCCAAGCGGATGTTGACGGCCTCTGCGCCGCTGGCTGGCCGCACCCACAGCGTGTCGCCGTCCGACACGTGAATGACCACGCCGCGCCAGCTTTTTTCTGAAAATTTTTGCAACCCACCCCATGACGGGCTGGCGTAGCTAGCTATAATAAGTGTAGCTATCCACAGTTTTTTGAGGGATGAAGACATGGTTTTTCTAACGGCAGGGCTGGCTTGACCCTACTACAACGCCTCTTGCCCTTCCTCGGTTGGCAAAAACCAGGCGGGCCCATGCTGAAGAGTGATTTTGCAGCGGGTTTGACCGTCACCCTGATGGTGATTCCGCAGGGTGTGGCCTACGCGGCGCTGGCCGGCATGCCGCTGGTCACCGGCATTTACGCGGCGTTTTTGCCAGCGCTGGTGGCGGCCTTGTGGGGCTCGTCTGTGCGGCTCTCGGTCGGGCCCACGGCGCTGACCAGTGTGCTGGTGAGCGCGTCGCTCACGGGTCTGGCCGCACCCGGCAGTGCCGAATGGGTGCAGATGGCAGTTTGGCTCGCACTTTTGTCTGGCGCGCTGCAACTGGTGCTGGGTTTGGGCAAATTTGGCTGGCTGCTGAATCTGGTCAGCTCGCCCGTGTTGATCGGCTTCACGCAGGCGGCAGCGGTGCTGATTCTGCTGTCGCAGTTGCCGGGCCTGATCGGCCTGAAAGGCCCCTTGGCTACGCTGTGGAACTCGCCGAGCATCGACATCACCGCCGCCGCGTTTGGCGTCGGCAGCCTCATGGCGATGCTGGCCGGCAAACGCTGGCTGCCGCGTTTCCCGACGATGATCGCCGTGGTCGCGGCCAGTGCGATTGTGAGCGCCTGGCTGGGCGCTGGGGCCAGCGGCACACCCGTGGTGGGCGAGCTGCCCAGCGGCCTGCCCAGCCTGTATTGGCCGCAACTGTTGCCGCTCAACGTCTTGCAGGCCCTGGTGCTGCCGGCCATGGTGATCACGCTGGTGAGTTTTCTGGAAACCGCGTCCAGCGCCAAGGCCGAGCACCTCAAAGCCGGCACGCGCTGGAACGAGAACCAAGACCTGATCGGCCAGGGCCTGGCCAAATTCACCTCGGCCCTGTGCGGCGCCTTCCCCACCAGCACCTCGTTTTCCCGCGCCGCCGTGATGCTGCACGCCGGGGCTAAAACCGGCTGGGCCACGGTCGTCTCCACCGGCCTCATCCTGTTGGCGCTGCTTTTGCTGATGCCGCTTTTGCGCGACGTGCCCAAGTCAGTGCTCGCGGCCCTGGTGATGGCGGCGGTAGGCAGCCTTTTGAACCCGCGCGCGTTGTTGCGCTTCTGGCGCGTGTCGCGTGTCGAAGCCGTCACTTGCGCGGTCACGTTTTTGCTGACGCTGGCCACCGCGCCGCGCCTGCATTGGGGCGTGTTGGCGGGCCTGCTGATGAGCCTGAGCCACTTTTTGCACCACCGGCTGCACCCGCGCATCATTGAAGTCGGCCTGCACCCCGACGGCAGCCTGCGCGACCGGCATTTGTGGCATTTGCCACCGCTGGCAGCGCACCTGTACGCGCTGCGCATGGACGCCGAACTTGACTTCGCCTCCAGCAGCGGCTTTGGCCTGGCCATCGACCAACACCTGGGCGCGCACCCCGAGACGCGGCATGTCTGCTTGTTTGCCCAGCCGATCAATCGCATCGACGTGACCGGCGTGGAGGCCTTCATGCAACTGCGCACGAGCTTGGCGCAGCAAGGCGTGACCCTGCACATCAGCGGCATCAAACTGCCGGTCGAGCAGATTCTGCGCCGCGCTGACGCCTTGCAAGACGGGCCGCTCTTGAAGATGTACCGCACTGACGCCGACACCCTGGCGGCGTTAGCGGCACTGGCGACACCTTCCAAGCTTTAGCAAACCGACCTACGGAGGCCGTGACCATGACCACTCAAGCTGCCAAATGGAGGGTTTTCCCAGCCAAATTGGGACATTCAAAAACGTATCAGGCTGTTAGACTTGTTTCCAACCATGCACTGATGAATGTTCTACCCGTGACGCCGCCCCTGCCCTCACTTTTGGCTGAGCCTGCTTCGGTGGGATCACACGTGACGCAGCTTGGCGCTCAATTGCATGGCCCGGATCACGCTCCGGATCACGCGCTGCATGACGCTCAGGTTCACCTTCAGGCGCTGCAATTGGGCGACGCCTGCTCCTTGCTCAGCCACGGCGGAGCAGACGCTACGCAGCAGCCGGGCGAGTCGCACACCGCCTATTTGCAGCGGGTGATTGACCTTTTGTGCGACCTCTCGCTCAAAGACCCGCTGACGGGCCTGGCCAACCGACGGCACTTCCTGGCGGTGTTGGAGCGCGAGTTGTCGATCATCGCGCGTTCAGGCGATTCGATGCTGCTGCTGATGCTCGACATCGACCATTTCAAACACGTCAACGACACCCACGGCCACCCGGTGGGTGACAAAGTGTTGCAGGCCGTTGCAAGCTGCCTGCGCGCCTGCGTGCGGCCCAAAGATACAGTGGTGCGTTATGGCGGTGAAGAATTTGCGGTGGTCTTGCCCGATTGCCATGTCACGTTTGGCATGGTGATTGCCGAACGCATGCGCGAGATGATCCAGAGTCTGCCCATCGTGGTGGCGCCGGGTGTCAACATCCACATCACCATGAGCATTGGCGGCGCTTATGCGCCCCAACTCGCGGGCAGCAAGGCCGCCACCTGGATCGAGCTGACCGACAAAGAGCTGTACCGCGCCAAAACCAGCGGGCGCAACCGCGTGTGCATCAACCAGCCGCTGTTGGTTGAAGTCAGCCCCGAAGAAAAAAGCCAGCTGTTTGTCGACTTTTCGCAAAACGATTCACGCTGGGGCAATAGCCTGTTTGGTGAATTCCCCGTTGAGCCGCCCGACAAGGTTCTGGAAGCGGATCTGCTGGGCCCAGAGGCCTCACCGTCTGCGTCAGCGCCTGCTTCAGGTCATGCCGTCGCCGAGCCAGCCTCTGCCGCAGGCAGCCTGGCCCCAGTCAGCGCCAAATCGACCCAGGAAAGCCTCGGATGAGCGACTTGGTCATCTCTGCGCCCGCGCCCTTGGCGGTCACCTCCGCTTTCGGTGGCTTAAGCGGCGTCGCCGGCGCACCGCACGGCAAGGTGCTGGCCGTCACCAGCGGCAAAGGCGGCGTGGGCAAAACCTTCTTCTCGGCCAATTTGGCTGCGGCCCTGGCCAAACGCGGCCACAAAGTGGTGGTGCTGGATGCCGACCTGGGCCTGGCCAACCTGGACGTGGTGCTGAACCTTTACCCTAAAGTCACCCTGCACGACGTGTTCTCGGGCAAGGCCCGGCTGGAAGACGCTCTCACGCCAGCGCCGGGCGGCTTCTCGGCGATTTTGGCGGGCTCGGGCATGGTCGAATATTCCCGCCTGAGCGCTGACATGCGCGACGAGTTTTTGCGCGTCGTCACAGGGTTGTCGCAACAGTTTGACGTCGTGCTGCTCGACACCGGCGCGGGCATCTCAGATGTGGTGCTGTTCACCATTTCGCTGGCAGGCGAAGTCATCGTGGTCGCCACCCCCGAGCCCACGTCGCTCACGGACGCCTACGCCACCATCAAGGTGTTGGTGGGCCAGCAAGGCCGCCAGCAGGTGCGCCTGGTGGTCAACCAAACCGCCCGCGTGGGCGATGGCCGCGCCATCACCACGCAGTTGCAGCAGGTCTTGAACCGTTTTGTGGTGAATCCACCCGCGTCTGCTGCGGGCCTGCCGGGCGCGGCTGGCAAGGCATCCAGCCCCGCCATGCGCCTGCTGCACCTGGGCGACATCCCCGCCGACGCTGCTGTGCGCCAAGCCGTCATGCGCCGCCAATTGCTCATGCAAACCCTGCCCGGCTGCCATGCCAGCCTGGCCGTGGCGCACATCGCGGCCAAGCTTGAAGAATTGGTGTTGGCGGGTTGATCTGCCCGCGCCCGGGGCGCAATTCAGGCCCATTTCGGTTCGATTGATTGCTCTCAGATACTATTAAATTAATAGCTACATAGCGCCATTTCACGTGACCTAGTGGCTGAAAACTCTTAAAATTGCATGGCGCGGGGTTGCTGGGAGATTAAAATTAATATGGGTGTTAATTTTAGCAAACGGGCGAAATAATTTTCTTCGCCTCACCTGGTTGAAGAATGGCGGCCTGAAACCACTTCAAGCACTCACAATCCACCCCTCCAGCGGATCAAGATCCGGCGGCAAGCCATACAAAGGCGCGCCAGATTCATGTTGCACTTGCGCCCAGGCGGCCTGCATCAGGCACAGGGTCGCGTCGAGGCTGTCGCCGCTCGCGTCGTCGGCCAGCTGGTCGCGTTGGGCGTGGCTGAGCTTGAGGCGTAGCGCCAGGCGCGTTTGGCCGCCTTCGAGCGCGTGGATCAGGTCTTTGCGGGCGATCAGGCGCGCTGGGCTTTGTTTGGCCTTGTCGTCGCTTTTGTAAGGCGTGCGGCCCAGAATCTCGCGCGCCAGCAGGCCGGGGTAGGCTTCGAGCGCCACCCGCTTCGCTGCCGCCTTTTCATCGCCAAGGTGCAAGCCCGGCAGGCACACGCCTGCGGCCACCAGCGCAGGCACGCCGGCGTGCAACATGTAGGCGACCGGCGGGTTCACCCATTTCATCGACGGGCTGGCGCCTGCGGGGCCGTCGGTCGTGCGATGGGCAAATTTTTTCCCCACGGGGCGCGCATCGCAAAAGGCGGCGAAGGTGTTGCGGATGGTGGCGCGGTCCAGGCTGGCGTAGTGCCGGATGCAGGCGAGCCAATCGGTGGGCCAGCCCAAGCCCTGCACCAGTTCGCGCGGCAGGCCAAAAGGCAGATCGAAGCCACCCGCCCACGCGCGGGGCTGCGCCAGCCAAGCGGCAAACGCAGGCAGCGATTCAATGCGCTCCAGTTTTTGCAGCTGAACACGGCCGTTAGACAGAGCGCCCAAGGCCATAACGATGGGTTTTCTGCGGCTGGGGCTGCTGCTGAAATCGCAACCGAGCAAGAGAGCTTCGGTCATCCAGAACTAGCCCAGCGCCACAGGCCCGGCCCACCAGCGATCAGAAACACGCCGCCAATGACCCCGGCAATGCCCAAAGCCCCGAGTGCCGACAACTGCTCGCCCAGCAGGGCCACCGCCAGCGCGGCGGACAACAAAGGCCCGCAGCCGCGTGCAAGCGGGTAGACCACGGTGAGGTCTGCCTTGCGGTAACCCCACAACAAAACCACGAAGTATAGGGTGTGCAGGAGCGCGCTGGCGGCCACCAGCAACCACTCGGTGCGGCCCCAGCGCGGGACTTCTTCGGCGCCCAGCCAAATGCCCAGCGGAGCCCAAAACAACATCATCACGATGCCGCTGAAGGCCGAAAACCGCACGTCGCCACCGGCTTTTTTGGCAGCGATGTTCCAACTGGCGTGGATCAGCCCGGCAAAAATAACCAGCGCCAGGGCTTGCGGGGGCATCCCTTCAGGCGCGGCCGATGATGGCGGCGGTGGCCATCAGCTCTTCCAGGAGTGCGAGTGACACCTTGCCAGAGACGCCGTAAGGATCCAGTTCCGGCTTTTCGGCGTATTTCAGCAGGATCGAGTGGTTGAGTTTGGACATGTTGACTTGCCCCATGGTCCAGCCGCCGAAACGCCGCTCGGTGATTTCTTCGTAGTGCAGGAGCACCACGTCTTTGTGGCGCGGATCTTTCTGGATGTGGCCATACAGTTCGCTAACCGCCATTCGGCCGCCTTCTATTGCTTGCAAAAATATAGCGCCGCTGTAACACAGGATGCCGGTGATGCCAGAGGCCGGGTTGGAGTGGCGTGAATGCGTGAGGATCGCCTCGATGGCGGCAGGACCTGGGTCAACCGCGCGGCTGGCATAGAGTAAGCGGACCAGCATGGGCTCAACCTTTCTTGGGAAGCAGTGCCAAAAACTCGCGGCGCAGGTTCGGATCTTTGAGGAAGGAGCCGCGCATGACCGAGTTGATCATCTTGCTGTCCATGTCCTTCACGCCACGCCAGGCCATGCAGTAGTGGCTGGCTTCCATCACGATGGCCAGGCCGTCGGGCTGGGTTTTTTCCATGATGAGGTCGGCCAGTTGCACCACGGCTTCTTCCTGGATTTGCGGCCGGCCCATGACCCATTCGGCAAAGCGCGCGTATTTGGACAGGCCAATCACGTTGGTGTGTTCGTTGGGCATGACGCCGATCCAGATCTTGCCGATCACCGGGCAGAAATGGTGGCTGCAGGCGCTGCGCACGGTGATGGGGCCGACGATCATCAGCTCGTTCAAGTGTTCGGCGTTGGGGAATTCGGTGATGGTCGGTGCAGCGACAAAACGCCCCCGAAACACCTCGTTCACATACATTTTGGCGACACGGCGCGCCGTATTGTGGGTGTTGTGGTCTCCTGCGGTGTCGATCACCATGCTGTCGAGCACGCCTTGCATCTTGATTTCGACTTCGTCCAGAAGTTGTTCAAGCTCGCCGGGATTGACGAATTCGGCAATGTTGTCGTTGGCGTTGAAACGTTTGCGCGCCGCGATCACGCGCTCGCGGATTTTCACCGAGACGGGGGTTCCGGCGTCGTCTTGGGGCGTCTGGGCGGGGGCTGGTGCGGCGTTGGTCTTCATAAGCATGTCCAATCTTACCAGCCTTTGGAGTTTGGGGTTATTGGCATGTGAGCCACAAAAACAAACAAATCATAGCTATGTTTTTAATAGCGACTTCCGGTGAGAAACAACATCACGCGCATCAACCAATACGCCATCATGTCAAGAAAGCGCTGGGTGTGCGGGCGGTGAGCATAAACGTTTTGGTCAATCCGCTGGCCTTGCGTTTGCATGGCCAAGTCCAGCCGTTGGCGCAGGTCTTGGGCAAACGAGGCATCGGCCACCATCACGTTGGCTTCACGCGCCAACAGCAAGCTCAAGGGATCCAGGTTCGATGAGCCGACCGTCGCCCAGCGGGCGTCGATCACAGCCACTTTGGCATGCAAAAAACTCGCGGCATACTCGTGGATTTCCACGCCCGCCGCCATCAGCGCGCCAAACACCGGGCGCGCCGCATGGTATTGCATGAAGTATTCGTATTTGCCTTGCAGCAGCAGGCGCACCCGCACGCCGCGCCTGGCCGCATGGATGAGCGCTTTGCGCAGGCGCAGGCCCGGCACAAAGTAGGCGTTGGCGATGATGATTTCAGTGCGTGCTTCACCGATGGCCCGGCGGTAAGCGCGCTCGATGCCGGTGCGGTTGCGGAAATTGTCGCGCAGCACCAGCGCGGCGCGGGCGCTCTCATGCACACTATCGCCCGACATCGGGGCCTGTGGCTTGTGTGCCCGCATGGCGGATTGCAAGGCCGCCCAGGCGCTGCTGAAGTCAAACTCGCGCGCGTCCCGCGTGGCTTTGAGGCGCAGCCAGAACTGGGTGGTGGCCTCCTGCACGTCGCGCACCAGCGGGCCGGTGACGCGCACGGCAAAGTCAAAACGCGGTGCGCTCAACGCGCCGTGGTTGGGGTCAAAATAATCATCCAGCACGTTGATGCCGCCGCAAAACGCGAGGCGGCCATCGACCACGCAGAGTTTGCGGTGCAGGCGGCGCCAGCGGCTGGGCACCAGCCAGCCCAGGCCGCCCAGCGGCGAGAAAATCTTCCAATTCAAACCGGCCGCGTCAAATTGTGCAGCCAGCGCTGCGGGCAATGAGGGTGTGCCCGCGCCGTCAATGACCAGGTACACCGACACGCCGCGCTTGGCGGCACGCAGCAGGGCGTCTGCTACGGCTTGACCCGACTTATCCAGATTGAAGATGTAAGTCTCCAGCCGCACTTCGAGGCGGCTGGCGTCGATGGCGTCGATCAGCGCGGGAAAAAACGCCTGCCCGCCCTGGAGCAATTGAACGGAATGGCCGTCTTCGAAAGGCTGCATGGTCAGCGCTTTTTAACGCGTTTGGGCGGCTGCGGGGGCACTGCAAACTCTGCCACAAGTGGCAGATGGTCGGACATCTGGCCCCAGATCGGCCCGCGTGGCACTTGCACCGCGACCGGTTGCAGCCCGCGCGCGTAGACGTAATCGAGCTGCACCAGCGGCAGGCGCGATGGAAACGTGGGTGATCGTTGGCCCTCAAAGGCGGCCATGCCCACTTCGGCGAAGGCCCCCCGGGTCAAGGTTCCCCAATCGTTGAAATCGCCCGCAACGACCAAGTGCGCGCCTTTTGGCACTTCTCGCTCGACAAAACGCATCAGTTGCTCGATCTGGCGCACGCGGCTGGCGCGGATCAAGCCCAGATGCACCACCACGACATGCAGCGTTATGCCGTCAAACACCACCTCTGAATGCAGCAGGCCACGCTGCTCAAAGCGGTGATCCGACATGTCTTCGTGTTGGTGTGATTGCACGGGCCAGCGCGACAACATCGCGTTGCCGTGTTCTCCATGCCGGGTGACCGCGTTGGTGCGGTACACCGCCTCGTAACCTTCCGGGGCCAAAAAGTCCGCCTGCGCCATATCGGGCCAGTGTTTGAATTTCACGGCATGGCGGCGGTGCAGCTTGCGCACTTCCTGCAGGCAAATGATGTCGGCATCGAGTTGTTCGATGGCATGCCCCAGGTTGTGGATCTCCAGCCTTTTGCGCGGGCCAATGCCCTGCACACCTTTGTGGATGTTGTAGGTGGCAACGCGCAAAATACCGGGCGTGGTGCCCTGCTGTGTTGAGCCGGTGCTCACTGCATGAACCTCGGCAACATCAGTATTGCTTCGCTGTTCGACGGTGAATAACACCGCAGGGCGGCCTCGCGCCAGGGCAGCCATTGCAAGGCGCTGTGTTCGCGCGGGTTGAGCTGAACCCACGTTCCTTGGGGCACCTGCAGGCCAAACAGATGCTCGGTGTTGCGCCGCACATCTGGTGCATAACGGTGTTGCCAGCGCGGGTAGATGTCGTAGACGTTCTCCAACTGCCAGTCCTTCAGGCCACCCGACAGCGGCGAGCCAGCTTGGCAGTCGATGCCGGTTTCCTCCATCACCTCGCGGATCGCCGTTTGTAGGAAAGACTCGTTGTCAGCATCTTTGCTGCCGGTGACGGACTGCCAAAACTCGCCTTCACTGGCGGCATAGTCGGCCCGTTTGATCAACAGCACGTCCATCGCTGGCGTGTGGATCACGACCAGCACGGATTGGGGGATTTTGAATGCCGGAACGTCAGACACCGCTGAGAACCGCATCGAAAGCTGCGTTGACATCACTTGTGCGCTGCGGGATTGAGAACACTGGCTTTCTGAGCAGCTTGGCCGGGATAGGTGCTGCCAAATGGGCCAACAGGATCAAGGTTTCTCCCGCCACGTCAACCGTCGGGCACAAATTCCCAGGCAACCTGACAGTTCCAACCCCAAGCCTGGAAAGCGGCATTACCAAGCGTGTCGGCAAGGTGTCAAGCAGGGCGCTTTGGACATCAAGCACGTACGGCACTGATTGGCGTGAATCAGGCATCGGATTAAGGTAAACGTCGAACTGCGCCATCAGACGCCCTGCGTCCATGCAAGCAGCCCGTCACACCACAGGCCATGGCGCTCGAAGTGCTGGTTTTGCAAGGCAATCCAATCCTTGTACTGCTCGTTGAATTCTTTCTTCCGTTTCGCCAGCGATTTTTTCTCTCCAGCCGCCTTCAACACCTCGAACTGCTCCATTGACACGATGACGGAATCGACCCGCCCATCTTTCTCTACATACACCGGCTCCAGCTTGGCTTGGGCGCAGACGTAGCCAAAGCGGTTCTTGGCCTGGGTGGCGGTGACTTGCATGATCGTGGAACTCCTTGGGGTTAATGGCCATTTTAGCCATCTACAAGAGCGGGGTCGAAGCGCTGCAAAAAGCTGAGATGAGGAATTGCCAAAGGCAGTCCTGAAATTAAAAGAGCGCTGATTCAGCGCCTTTTCATTCTGCCCCCATCCTCCGCCTTGATACCAGGCGAAGGGAACATCAGGCCGCTTTGGCCGCCTCGGGTGCACGCAGGCGGATATGCAACTCCTTCAATTGTTTTTCGTCCACCGAAGACGGCGCCTGCGTGAGCAAGCACTGGGCGCGCTGGGTTTTGGGGAAGGCAATCACGTCGCGGATCGACTCTGCGCCCGTCATGAGGGTCACGATGCGGTCCAGGCCAAAAGCCAGGCCGCCGTGGGGCGGGGCGCCATATTGCAGGGCGTCGAGCAAAAAGCCGAACTTGATCTGCGCTTCTTCGGGTGTGATTTTCAGAGCGTCAAATACTTTTTGCTGCACGTCGGCCCGGTGGATACGCACGGAGCCGCCGCCCATCTCCCAGCCGTTCAAGACCATGTCGTAACCCTTGGAGATGCATTTCTCTGGTGCCGTCACCATCCAGTCTTCATGGCCGTCTTTGGGTGCCGTGAAGGGGTGGTGCGTGGCGGTGTAACGCTTGGCTTCGTCGTCGTATTCGAACATCGGGAAGTCAACCACCCACAGGGGCCGCCAGCCTTTTTCGAACAAAGCATTCTTTTTGCCGAATTCGCTCAAGCCAATTTTGAGGCGCAATGCACCAATGGCGTCATTGACGATTTTTTCTTTGTCAGCGCCGAAGAAGATCAGGTCGCCATCTTGCGCGCCCGTGCGGGCCAGCACCTCATTGACCGCTTTGTCGTGGATGTTTTTGACAATCGGGCTCTGCAAGCCGTCACGCCCGGCTTTGAGGTCGTTCACTTTAATGTAGGCCAGCCCTTTGGCGCCATAAATCTTGACGAACTCGGTGTAGGCGTCAATCTCGCCACGGCTCAAACCGCCGCTTTCACGCGCGCCGCCGGGTACTTTGAGCGCCACTACGCGGCCACCCTTCATATTGGCCGCGCCGCTGAAGACCTTGAAGTCCACGTCTTTCATCACGTCGGTGACTTCGGTAAACGCCAGCTTCACGCGCAAATCGGGCTTGTCTGAGCCGTAAAGGTGCATGGCATCCTGGTAACTCATCACCGGGAAATCGCCCAGATCAACGTTGATGGTGTTCTGGAACACCGTTTTGATCATGCCCTGGAAGATGGCGCGGATTTCTTCCTCGTCCAGGAACGAGGTTTCGATATCAATCTGGGTGAACTCCGGCTGCCGGTCAGCGCGCAAATCCTCATCGCGGAAACACTTGGTGATCTGGTAATAGCGGTCAAAGCCCGACACCATCAACAACTGCTTGAACAATTGTGGCGACTGCGGCAGCGCGAAAAACATGCCGTCATGCACGCGGCTGGGCACCAGGTAGTCGCGCGCGCCTTCCGGCGTGGACTTGGTCAACATCGGGGTTTCGATATCAACAAAACCGTTGGCGTCCAGAAATTTGCGCACTTCCATTGACACGCGGTAACGCAGCATCAGGTTGTTCTGCATGTAGGGGCGGCGCAGATCCAGCACACGGTGGGTCAGGCGTGTGGTCTCAGACAGGTTTTCGTCGTCCAGCTGGAATGGCGGCGTGACCGAGGGGTTGAGCACATTCAATTCCTGGCACAGAATCTCGATCTTGCCGCTCTTGAGCCCGTCATTCACCGTGCCTTCGGGCCGAGCACGCACGAGGCCTTTGACCTGGATGCAGAACTCGTTGCGCAGCCCTTCAGCGGCTGCGAACATTTCAGCGCGATCCGGGTCACAGACCACCTGCACGTAACCTTCACGGTCGCGCAAGTCGACAAAAATCACACCGCCATGGTCGCGCCGCCGGTTGACCCAACCGCACAGCGACACGCTTTGGCCCAACAGGGCTTCGGTCACCAGACCGCAATAGTGGGAACGCATCGCCATAATTTTCTCTTTTGCTCTTTATCTGAAACGGTTCAAAAACAGAACCCGCACGGGGTTGAAAATCGGGCTTATTTGCCAGTCACTGGTGCGGCAGCGCCTGGTGACACGACACCCATCGAGACGATGTATTTCAGCGCGTCGTCAACACTCATCTTGAGCTCAATGCAGTCGCTGCTTTTGAGCATCACGAAATACCCGCCAGTCGGGTTCGGCGTCGTGGGCACATAGACACTCAAATAATCGCCCTGCAGGTAATTAGCCGCATCGCCACCAGGCGAGCCAGTCACGAAGGCGATGGTCCAGACGCCCTCTTTGGGCCATTGGATCAAGACCGCTTTGCGAAAGGCATTCCCGGTGTCGGAGAACAGGGTGTCTGACACCTGCTTCACGCCCGAGTAGATCGAGCTCACCACTGGGATGCGGTGCAGGATGGCGTTCCACCAGTTCAACAGTTTGTTGCCCACAAAATTGCTCGCCAGGGCGCCGAGCGTCAGCAAGATGGCAAAAGCCAGCAAAACCCCAAACCCGGGAATATGGAAGCCCAGCAATTTGTCGGGCTGCCATGCCGCGGGCAGAATCAGCAGGGTTTTGTCCAGTGTGCTGATGATCCACTCCAGCACCCAGACCGTAATGGCCACTGGAACAATCACCAACAGACCAGCAAGCAGCCATTTGCGCACGGAGGCCATCATGGTGTTCAGGCTCCGCTGCTGGGCGTTGCGGCCTTTGGGGCAGCAGGCGTTGTCGCGGCAGGTGCAGATGGCGCGGGCGCGGCAGACGTGCTGGCACTGGCCTTGCCGCCGTCGGTGCTGGAGGCACCGGAACTGGCCGCTGCGGCACTTGCGTCACTCCCAGAGGCGGTCTTGCTGTCAGATTTGCCATCCGACTTGGCGCTGTCGGATTCTCCCGGCTTGTTGGTGCCGCCGCCTTTGAAATCGGTCACATACCAGCCCGAACCCTTGAGCTGAAACCCAGCCGCAGTGAGCTGCTTTTTGAACGTCGCTGCGCCACACGCCGGACAAACCGTCAAGAGCGGATCGGAGATTTTCTGCAACACATCTTTGGCGTGTGCGCAGGATTCACATTTGTAAGCGTAAATGGGCATAAAGTGAGGGCTGAGTTTGACCGCAAAGTGACTGCGAGATTAAACGCTCTGCGGCTCGGCTTGCGCGCGCGACTTTGCAACCCGCAAAGCCTTCAATTATAAGGCGCGCGCCTCCTGCACCCAAATGCAGCCGCCATGAACCAGCCGCAGGGCGGGTTTCTAAAACAGCCGAACCCGCACCAGCAATTGCATCGCCAACAGACCCAGCGCAAAACCGATGCCCCCATAAATAATGGCCTGCAGCAGCCGGTTGGTGCGTTTTTGCTCGGTCAGCAACTCATCCAGCAGGCGACTTTGGCTGCCAGGTTTTGTTTTCAGAAAATCATGCAGCAACCGTGGCAATTCGGGCAACAGCGTGGCGTAACGCGGCGCCTGGTCCTTGAGCTGGTTGAGCAGCTTTTGCGGCCCCACTTGCTCGATCATCCATTTTTCAAGAAAGGGTTTGGCGCTGTTCCACAAGTCCAAATCCGGGTCAAGCTGGCGGCCCAGCCCTTCCACATTGAGCAGGGTTTTTTGCAGCAGCACCAGTTGCGGCTGAATTTCCACCTGAAAGCGCCGCGAGGTCTGGAACAAACGAAGCAACACCATGCCCAGCGATATCTCCTTCAGCGGGCGATCAAAATAAGGCTCACACACGGCACGGATGGCGCTCTCCAGCTCGTCCACGCGAGTACCCGATGGCACCCAACCGGATTCAATGTGCAGTTCGGCGACGCGTTTGTAGTCACGCCGGAAAAACGCAGTGAAGTTTTGCGCCAGGTACTCTTTATCGACTTCGGTCAAGGTGCCGACAATGCCGAAATCCAGCGAGATGTAGCGCCCGAAAGTTGCCGGGTCAACGCTGACCTGGATGTTGCCGGGGTGCATGTCCGCGTGGAAGAACCCATCCCTGAACACCTGGGTGAAGAAGAGTGTGACACCGTCGCGCGCCAGTTTGGCGATGTCCACGCCGGCTTCGCGCAAACGTGCGGTCTGGCTGATCGGCAGGCCAAACATGCGCTCCATCACCAGGACGTCGTTGGTGCAGTAGTCCCAATACATCTCCGGAATCAGCACCAGATCCAGCCCCGCCATGTTGCGCCGCAACTGCGCAGCGCTGGAGGCCTCGCGCACGAGATCAAGCTCGTCGTGCAGGTACTTGTCAAACTCGGCGACGACTTCTTTGGGCTTGAGGCGCCTGCCATCGTCGGACATGCCGCCGACCCAACCGGCCATCATGCGCATCAGGCTCAGGTCTTTCTCGATGGCCTCCAACATGCCGGGGCGCAGCACCTTGACGGCTACGTCTTTCTCCTGGCCCTGTTTGTCGATCAGTTTGGCAAAGTGCACTTGCGCGATGGACGCACTGGCCACCGGCACGCGCTCAAACTCCGAAAAGATCCGCCCCACGGGTCTGCCCAGGGCTTTTTCGATGATCGCCACCGCCAGATCCGAACTGAAGGGCGGCACGCGGTCTTGTAAATGTGCCAATTCGTCGGCGATATCCAGCGGCATCAAGTCGCGCCGGGTCGAGAGCACCTGGCCGAATTTGACGAAGATCGGGCCCAGACGCTCCAGCGCTTCGCGAAGGCGCTGGCCGCGCGGCGCTTCGAGCTTGCGCCCGACCGACAACACGCGCGCCAGGACACGCAACCAAGGCTTCTGGAAACTGGTCAACACCAGCTCGTCCAGGCCATACCTCAGGGCGATCCAAACGATGAAAACGCTGCGATACAGCCGACTCATGCTGCCAGGCTCATGCTGGCTTGCCGCCCGAACCCGACGCGGGCCGCACAAATTGGCTCAGCGCATCACCAAAACGCCGCGCCACCTGCCCAATGGCGCGCGCGGGCACGTCGCCGATGATGCGGGCCAGGTCTTCCTCGGCATCCCAACGGACGTGGGCCACCAGCCAATTGACTTCGGCGGCGAGTTGCACATCGCCTTCAATGCGAATTTCGGGCTTGTCGCCTTTAAGCAAGGCCTGGAGTATCTCCACGGGTGATTGCTGCGTCACTTCCAGGGTGAGTTGGGGAACTGCATCCGCAGCAGCCAAATCCAGCAGGCCCGCAGGTGTCACCATAAATTTGACCGCAATATCACGCCATTTGACGAGCGCGACCTGGCCTTTTTTCCGAACCAGGCGCGCCCTTGCCTCAGGCTCCTGCATCAAGACGTGGTTGAGCAGCAGGACGATGCGCTTTTTGATTTCGTCGGTGGCCCAAGCGGGGGGTGCAATTGCCGACACAAAAGAAAACGGGGACGATGTTGCCATGCCCCCGATTATTCACTGAATGCGGGCCGCTTATTGCAAAGCTTGCACTCCTGCCACGAGCCAACCCATGTTGCCGCTCTTGGGTTTGGTCATGTTCCAGACTTCGCGGAACGGGTTCGGGCCGCTGGCCGGGTCTTCCTTGATCATGCCGGAGAACTCGACGCTGGCCATGTAATCGGCGCCCAGGTCTTCGATGCCCAGGAGTTTGGCTTCGATCATCACTACTTCGGTGTGGTTGGCGGGGGCGCCGGTGTGCACTTCACGCTCGGCCAGTTGGGTTTTGATCTCGCTCAACATCTCGTCGGTCATCATGGCGCGCAGCGAAGCGATGTCGGATTTGTCCCAAGCCGCTTGCAGGCTCACAAAATTGGCCTTGGCTGCCGCGAGGAACCCCACCGTATCAAAATCAGGCGGCACACTCCAACCCTGGGCTGATGTGAGGCCTGAGCCGATCATCGAGCCACCCACCGCACCGCCGCCAGGGCGGCCGGTATCCAGCGGTACGCCGCTGGAACGCTCCCACGGGCGCGCCGAAGAGTCGTTACCGACGTTTTCCGGGCGGTATTGGGCGGGGGCCGGAATCTGCGGCGAACCCGCGCCGCTACCACTGCCACCCGCACCAGCGCCTTCAAAGGCGAAGGGCGATTTGTTTTGCATGGCATCTTGGCCCTGCGCAGCTTTTTTGCGCATGAACCAGCCGATGGCCATCATCACAGCCAGCGCCAACAAGCCAAACATCAAGATGTTGCCAAACGCTTCACCCATGCCCAAATGGCTCGCCAACCAAGCCAGGCCCAAGCCCGCGGCCAAGCCGCCGAGCATCGCGCCCCAGGGCTTTTTCGGTGCAACAGCGGGTGCTGCAGCAGGTGCCGGTGCGGCGGGTTTGGCGGCGTTTTGCGCCGCGCCGCCCGCAGGAGCCGCTTCTTTTTGCGTCACGTTGCTGGATTGTTTGCCGACGGATTTTCCGCCGCCCAGGCGTTTGGCCGCATCGGCGTTGAAACCGGAAACCGCAAGTGTTGCGGCAAGAATCAGACCCCAAATTTTCATAGTGCCTCCAGAGCTAGTGATGTAGGTGGCAGCAAAACTTGAAAAATCAAGCCCACGCCACTGCGGCTTTGATTATCACGGGAAGCCAATAAAAAAAGTCAATTCCCCTATTGAGATTAACACTATTCGAAACTCAATGTTCGAGCCTCAATAACCCGCCAGAGCTATCGCCCTCAACACTTGATGCCGACATGCAGCGCCACCACGCCACCCGTGAGGTTGTGGCA
Source organism: Rhodoferax sp. (assembly GCA_031365665.1). Lineage (GTDB taxonomy): Bacteria > Pseudomonadota > Gammaproteobacteria > Burkholderiales > Burkholderiaceae_C > JANYCG01. Next base: position 31,159 of record JANLYO010000114.1, read on the forward strand.
ATCAACGTGGCCAAATCCGCAGCCCTGCATCAGCGTCTTGAGTTCTTCCTGGTTCGGGTGCATGCGGATCGACTCGGCCAGATAGCGGTAACTGGCGTCGTCGCCCGCCACCAGTTTGCCCAGGGCCGGCAGGATTTTGAAGGAATACCAGTCGTAGGCTTTTTCCAGCGGTTTGGCAACGCGCGAGAACTCCAGCACCAGCAGTTTGCCGCCAGGTTTGAGCACCCGGTTCATCTCCCGCAAGGCCACGTCTTTGCGGGTCATGTTGCGCAGGCCAAACGCGACACTTACAACATCAAAAAAACCTTCTGCAAATGGGAGTTTTTCGGCGTCGCACACAAAGGTGGGCAGGCTCACTCCTGCGTCAAGCAGGCGGTCGCGCCCAGCGCGCAACATGGCTTCGTTGATGTCGGTGTGCACCACCTGGCCGCTTTTGCCCACTTTTTTGGCAAAGGCCAGTGCCAGGTCGCCAGTGCCGCCGGCGATGTCGAGCGCCTTTTGGCCTTCCTCCAAATTGGCCACCAGCACCGTGTAGGCTTTCCAGGCGCGGTGCAGGCCCATCGACATCAAGTCGTTCATCAGGTCGTATTTCGGCGCCACCGAGTCAAACACGCCGCGCACTTTGGCCGCCTTGGCGCTGGCGGCGACGGTTTCAAAGCCGAAATGGGTACTGGATTCCATAGATCAGGTGGATTTTTTTATTTGACTTGTTAACTTACTTATTAACAATATTTATTTACAGGTATGTTTACAAACTTATTAAGCTATCGGCCCTCGTATTTAATGGATTTATTGCTATTTGTTTTTAATAGAAAATAGATAAAATAAATGCTTATTTTTTATAATATGAAAAATACACGTTGTTTAATGGCTCGCGCAGGCATGCCCTGCAGCGTCCAACATGGGTGCGTCACGATCCCTGCCTGCGGCTTTGAGGCGCGCCATGTAGTCGGCCCAGAGTTTGTCTTGCTCCGAGCCCAAAAAATACAGGTAGTCCCACGAGAAAATGCCGCTGGTGTGGCCGTCTGAAAACGCGGGTTGCACGGCGTAATTGCCCACCGGCTCCAGCCCCGCCAGTTCAACCTCGCGTTTGCCGGTCTGCAGCACCTCTTGGCCTGGCCCGTGGCCCTGCACCTCGGCAGAGGGCGAATACACCCGCATCAGCTCAAACGGGATGCGGAAATTCGAACCATCCGAAAACGCCACCTCCAGCACGCGTGACTGGCTGTGAACCGTGAGGTTTTGGGGCACTGGCGCCCCGGCTTGTAAACCGGCCATGTGGAAACCTTTTGTATTGATTCTGCGCCACTGGCCCGCCTGCGCCCTGGGGCCAGTGCGGGTGAAAGAGTGGGATTATCCCGATAAGGATTATCCCGCCAGCTGAAGGCTTGTCGCCCATCTCAAAACCGCGCCGTGAAATTCACGTGCAGCTTCTCGTCGCCGACCTGCGGAATGCCAGAGCCCGGCGCGAAGGGCAGGCTGCTGCCGGTGATGACCCGCCCATATTCTGCCGTGAGCGAAAAACCAACGGGCGAGGCATAACGCAGGCCCAGGCCCGTGCTGGCAATGTTGTCTTTGGCCGGCTTGGGGTTGCCATTGGGGTTGTTGTTCGCCAGCAAGCCGGCGTCCACAAAACCCACCAAGCGCAGGCCAGGTGCCAACTCTTTGGTGCTGATCTCGGTGGAGGCAAAAAGGCCGCTGTCGCCGGCAATCGGCCGCTCTCCCGTGCCACGCACTGAGCCCGCTCCCCCTAAGCCAAACTGTTCGCCCGAAATAAGTGCATCCCGGCTGTATTGGAACTGCCCCTTCACGCTCCACAACCAGCCGCCGCCAAAACCGGTGAGGTAATTGCCGCCGCCACGCAGCGCTTTCCAGGCCGCCGTGGTGATGCGGGCGTCTTCGGTGAGGTAGGCGGTGAGGTTGTTGTTGCTGCCGTTGTTGGCCAGGTTGAAGGCCAAGTCGGCGTTGTAGCCCCACACGGCCGTGTCAGACTCGACGCGCGCGTTATAGCTCAGGCTGATCGGGCGGCTGCGCCGCGCGCTTTGCACGGCCACGCCGTTGATCAAGGTTGCGTTGAAAAGTTTGTCTTCCAGGCTCACCCCAAAATACCCGCGATAACCGCCATTGGGCGGCAGATAGTGGTTGTAATTGACGCCCATCGTGCTGCCCGCGCCGGTGCTGGTAAAGGTTCCAAAGTTGCCGATCACGTCGGATTGGGTGTAACTCAAACCCGCCACGCCGCCCAGCTTGTACAGGGGAATGCGGTAGTTCAAACCGATCTGTTTCACGTCGGAGGGGCGCTCCAGCGAGGTGGTGTAGGCCCCGGTGAAGCTGTGGTCCAGCCCGAACACATTGGCGTGGCTGCCCGCGAGCGTGAAGCGGTCATTGCCGGTCGAGTTGGAACCGGTGTTGGCAAGGCTGGCGGAGAAATTCCAGGGCCTGGCTTCTTTGACGGTGACCCGGGCATTGATCTGGTCGGCCTCTTCGGCTTCTTTGAGCGAAACCTGCACATTTTTGCCCTGGCTCTCATTGGCAATGGCGGTTTGCACGGCCAGCGTGCGAAAGTTCGGCGCCGTGCCTTCGGCCAGCTCAGGCAGGCTGGCGCGGATGTTGGCTTCCGAATAATCCTTGAGTCCGTCCACCGTGACTTTGCCAATGACGAATTTGACGATGTTCAAGGTGACGTTTTGGCCCACCTCCTGCGGCGGCAAGGCCACCCGGTGCAGCGCAAAACCTTTCTCACGCAAGGCGGTTTCCAGGGCGGCGCTGGCTTTTTGCAGCGTCTCCAGGGTGGCGTCGTTGCGCAGGAACGGGGCCAGCACCCGCGTTGTGTCACTCCCAGGCAAAGGGTTTTCGCCCGTCACATTGAAACCTTTGATGACAAACACCGGGTTGGCGGGGCTGCTCGGCAAGTTATTGGATTGCCCGTAGGCAGCACCTGCAGTTGCTAGGAATACAGTAGCTAATTGCGCAATGATTGTTTGGTTCATAACCGATTATCTGCACTGATTCGGGCGGATGCCCACATCACCCAACACGCTCACCAGCATCGGGTTGCGGCTGCCGGGCAGCGGCATTTTGTCAAACTCAAGGAACAAAGGCGTGAGGAAGGGCCGGCCGGTGTTGCCGTTGTCGCCCGCAAAGCCGGATTCGCCACGGCCCAGGTGGATCGTCTCGCGCTGCGTGGTGACTTCAATGTGGCCGTCGCGCACAAAAACAAACAGCCCTGGTTCGTCGTCGGCGACGGCGGTGTTCTGGAACAGTTGTTTGGCATCCACCGGCACGGTGTCGGGCCGTGGCAAATCCTGCAAAGTCGGCGCGGTGATCGGCTGAAAGCCCGTGGGTGTGACGACCAGCCCCTGACCGGCTTCGAGCACCTGCAAGGCGGTCTGGCCCGTGGGTGTGACTTCAATCGAACCCAGCCAAGTGAAGAAGCTGCAACTGCCCTCGGAAGAGCAATCCAGATCCATGCCGGTGCCGCGAATGCCGATGGTGGCCGTAGCAGTGACAAAACCGACGTTGCGGGTGTTGGACTTGCCAATCAGCCCTGTAAGCGCCCGCACCGAGCCACGCAGGAGCGACACGAGGAATCGCCCGTCCGCCGGGTTTTTGTCGTCATAGACAAAGTTATCGACCCGAAACCGGGTGTTGGCACCCAGCGTCAGGCGGCTGTCGTCACGAAATGCCAACACACCGCGCGCGCTGCTCGCTGTCTCCACGGTTTCGCCGGGGTAAACACTGCCGCCATCAACCAGCCTGCGGCACTGGCCGCTGCCGTCCACCGCATTGATTTCCCCTTGCGCTGCGGTCAATTTGGCACTGGCCAGCACTGCGTTGGCGCGGGCCTTGTCAACCACTTTGCCGGATTCGGCGGCGCAGTCTTTAGCGCATAGGCGTGCATCAAAATCGGTGCCACGAATACCAATGGTGGCGGTGTTGGTGCGCAGTTTGGCGGCATCCGGTGAACCTTTGGCGATCAGGCCTGTCACTGCGCGAAGGCCACCGCGCAGCAGGTTCATCACCATGCCGTTGTCGAGCGCGTTTTCACGGTACTGGAACTGCTGGATCACCATCTCGGTGTTGGGCCGCACCGTCATGCGCGTGCCGTCGCTGAGTTTGATGATGGCCGCCGCGCCGTCAGACGTGGTCAGGCGGTCGCCCTCGCGCAGCGCCAGGCCTTTGCCCAAAATGCGCGGCGACTGGTTGCCCGTTTGGGCAAACCCAGCACCCCGGGCGAACTCCACTTCACCCACCGATTGCGCAGCCGTTTGGGCGCAGGCGATGTTGCCAAACACCAGGCTGCAGAAAACTCCTGCGAACAACAGGGCAGATGGGCATGCCTGGCCCGCTTTAAGCGACTGGAAATTCAAGGACGGCATGTTTCACCCTCCACAACCAGCTCGCCTCTGTCTTTTTTGCGCAAAGCGTCCTTGTCTTTGTCCTCTCGCGCCGCCAGAGCATCTTCAAACTTGTCCAAAAACTCGTTGACGAACGCGCCCACGCCGTTATTGCGCGCCAGAAGTTCGGCCAGGCTGGACGGTGGGCTCAGCACGGGAACGCCGCCCGCGATGTAGATCACCGGGTTGCCGCTGCTGATGGCCAGCGGGCCGAAGATAATGCTGCCACCAGCGACAGCGCGAATGGCCCCCGCCGCATGCAGGGTGCTGTTTTGCACCAAGTTGTTGGCGGCACCCAGGTTGATCGACCCTTCGGTGGACGTCAAGTTGCCGTTGATCAGCATATTGCCGGGGCTGGTCTGGTTGGTGGCCAGCAAATCAATGTTGCCGCTGGCGGTGATGCCGTCATTGCCGATCACCATCGGGCTGTTGGTCACCATGACTACTTTGCCGTGCGGTGCCAAGAGCGGCCCAGAGGTGAATACACCCCCCGTATTGATCACTTTGATATCGCCGTTCTGGGCGCCGATGCCCTTGATGTCAAGGGAGCCAGAATTCACCAGTTCTACATTGCCGTTGCTCGTGAAAGCCGCAAAACCGCTCAGGTTGTTATTGGCGTTGTCCAGCACGATGGCCTGCGTGGCCTGGGCGCCCAATACGCCGGTTGTGACCAAGGCAGCGGACTGCGAAATGCCGCCGTTGTCAGCCTTCAGCAGCATGTTGCCGCCGCGCATGCCGCCCACCACCAAGTTGCCGCTGGCCTGCGTGATGTCAATCAGGCCGCCCATGTTGATCAGGCCGCCGTTTTTGCCGAACAGGTTTTCTACAATCAATTTGCCGCCGCCGTCGAGCAAACCGCCGGTCTGGCCGTATTGGAAGGTTCTGAGCGTGTCGGCCACTTGCAAGTTGCCACCGGCCAGGATCACCCGGCCCGCACTTTGGATTCTGTCAAGCTGGGTCGTGCCCGCAGTGGCGTCATAGGTGACTTGCACGCCCGAAGGAATCGACACGCCTGCCACGTTGCCAGCGGTGGGCATCACGTCCCAGCTGGTCGGGCTGCTCCACAGGCCAGAGCCGCCGAGCCAGTTCGATTGGGTGCGCCGGGTGATGTTTGCCAGGTGCGTGCCGCCCACCAGCGTGTAATTGCCGGCAAATCCGGTGCCGTCGCCCAAAACCAAACCGCCCTGCCCTGGCAGACCCAGGTTGACCAATTTGTTGGCCCCCACGTTAGGGTCCGAAATGGAGCCCGCGCCCGCCAGCGTCAGCGTTTCGTTGTTAATCAAGCCATTGATGTTGAAGATGTTGGCATTGACGATGGCGGTACCGTCGAATTCACGCGTGCCGGTGAGGCTGGTCACGGTGACCGGCGCCGCATTGACCGTGCCCACGTTGCCGCTGGCAGACGCCAGCGTGTAGCCGTAGGTGGGTTTGCCGTTGGCGCTGGTCACCAAACCGTCCAGGCTCAAAGGGCCTGTGAGAGTGACCAACTTACCGGTTCCCGCGTTCGCGTTTGCCAACACGCCCGTCTGCCCCGCCAGATTCACCACCGGCTCATTGAATATCAAGCCGCTCAAGCCCACGCCCGTCAGGTTGATGCTGGTGTTGCCGTCGTAGTTTTTTGTGGTGGTGCCAGCCAGCGTGCCAGAGGCAATCCCGCCAGTGTCTGTCCACAGACTGCCGTTGCCGGTACCCAAAATAGTGCCAAAGTTACCGTTGACTTGCCGGTAGTCGGCATTTACAAGTGGGTCAAAGGGTCCAAAACTGTGTCCACCTCCCGCATAGTTCGACAAATAGGTACGCCAATTTCCAGCGACACCGGAAATATTGGCCCCGCTGGCGATCAGCGGGCCACCTTGCGTGCTGACATCCAAATCGCCGGCAGCCGACAGCACACTGCTTGTCAAATTGATTCCCGTGCCCGCTGCCATATTGACCTGGCCCGCAGAAGAGCTGATCGACACACCGCTGGCATTGAGGTTGCCACCGGCAAAGAGCAGCACCTGTTGCGCGCCTGCGAGTGCTCCCGAAATCGTCAAATTACCGCTGGAAGATTCAAAATCCGCATTGCCTGGCACATTAACGCCCATCACATTCATACTGCCCACTGATTTGACGATGACGCTGTTCGCACTGCCAACAAAAACAGCGTTGAAATTGTTGTTCGGGCCGCTTAAATCCGCATCGCCACCCACCACGATGTTGGTAACCCCGCCCACATTGATATTGCTGCCACCGCCCAATTGATCCTGGATGGCCGCACCTGTGGCATTGAGCGTCAGGTTGACTAACGCTGTAATGTGGTCTTTGATCTGGATCGAATCCCCGCTCAATGCAATGTTGGTGCCACTGATGGCACCTTGAATCCAAAGTGGCTGCGAGGCCCAACCGGTCAAACTTAAACTTCCGGAGGCCGCGAAGCCGCCGTCGCCAATGCCGTAAAGGCCTACAATGGATGCGCCTCCGACCGAGGAGCCGTCCATCTCGCCGAACAGATTGCCAATTTCGTTCAAAGTAATGCCGACATTGCCGGCAATCATGTGCACGGTGGTGGCCGTCGTCTGGATGGCCGCGCTTGGGCTTTGGTTGATGCCACGCCCGCTGAAGATAATGTCGCCCGACACGTAACTGCCGCCAGCGCCCGCGTTGTCCAAGCCCGGCGAGCCGCCCGAGGCGTCCAGAGCAGCGCCACCAATGAATGTCAAACTGCCGTTGGCCACCAGGTTGATGTCGCCAGCGGAACCACCCGCGCCACCGGCTGCGGCTGTGCCACCCGCCACGGCGTTGCCGCCATCGCCGCCTCGGCTGGCGATGTTTCCCATGAACAAGAGGTTGCCCAAATTCAAGGTGCTGACATCCACTTGGCCACCGGAGCCACCTGTACCGCCAGGCATTCCCGGCACAGAGGCATCGCCACCGCGCCCGCCCGACGAGAAGATATTGCCACCGGGGACGCTGGTCGTGCCACCGTCGCCTTGAATGGCGATATTGCCACCGTTGCCACCCAAAGCGCCGCTCCCCGAGGTGGTGAGCGTCGCGCCATTGCCGCCTCGGCTGTCGATGGTGGCGACTTGAATCAAGCCGGTGCTGCCCGCATCCAGCAACAGGCTGATGTTGCCGCCATTTTGGCCATTGGCGATCAAGGGGCTGGCGCTGTTGAAACCATTGCTGCCCGCGCTGTTGACAAACGCCAGCGCAATAGCGCCAGAGCCGTCGGACACGAAACCGCCGCTGTTGCGGCCGGCTGCGATGTTGATGTCTTGCCCCACCGCCTGAACGCCACCCGTGCCTGCCACAACGTTGGCCGCTTGGATCGTCAAGGGCCCGGTGAAGTTGGTGATATTGCCGCCCACCGACACACTGCCTTGGAAAGAATTGATGTTGAAGCCGCCGACAGCCTGCACATTTGCACCACCCCCTGTGAAGTTCACATGGCTTGTCGCGCCCTGGGTTCCGAAGTTCAACTGCAGCGCAGTTGCCGAAAGATTGCTTTGTACATTGATGTCTGCATTAACCCCTTGCGTGGTCACAAAAATGCGGTCGTCCTGGGTGCTAGCATTGAAGCCACAGAAACAAATGTTGGCAACTCCGCCGGTGGTATCCAGGTTGAACTTGAGGTCCTGGGCGGCCCCGGTGGCACTCACCGTGTAGCCGGAAAAGTCCATGTCGCCCGCCACCTGGTTGACCGCAATGCCGCCTGTGGTCGCCGTCAGGTTGACAATACCCCCACCTGGGTTGAGGGCAACGAAATCGCTGAGCGGCCCGCCGGAAATGCCAATGCTTGAGCCCGTCAACGTGATCGGCCCGCTGGTTGAGGTGATGGTGCCGCCATGGCGCAGGATGGGGCCCACCGCCGTGATGCTCACGCTGTCACCCGTCATGTTCAGGTGTCCAATGCCCGCAGCTCCGCTGTCGTTGATGGTGATGGCGCCAGCGGCAGTTGCGCTGATGGAGTTGATGTCGTTGAGCGGCTGGTTCAGGCTGACAAAGCCGCTGGATGCCGCCGCGTTCTGCACAAGGGTCGCGATGATGGCGCCGCCCGTCTGGTTGATGTTGCCTGAGGCAGACGACAAATCCAGCACCGTCGCGTTGACGTTGTGCGCCAGGGTCAGGTCGTTGTGCGCGGCCAGAGTCACCGTCGGCGCAGAAATATTGCCCGTCGTGGTCAAGGCGCCGCCGCCGCCGCCAGCACCACTGAACAAGCTCAGTTGGAACGATGCCGCAAGGTCAGTGGCTGGGGGTAGCGTCAATAACCCGCCCGCTTCCAGATAGAGGTTGATGGCCCCGGGGTTGCTGAGGCTGGTCACGTTCATGGCATTCACGTCCACCAGGCCAATGCTGCGGCCGGTAGCGCTGACGGTATTGAAATTGTTGTTGGCGTTGAACAGGTTGATATCGTTGTTGCCAGCGTCAAGCGTCGTCACGCCCCCGACTGTGATGCTCGTGCCGCCAGCCTGGGAAATCACCTGGTTGAATGCGCTTACCGTCAGGTTGCTCCCCGCGTTCACTGTGCCCAACTGCACTGGGGATTGTGCAGTCAGTGTGGCCGAATTGCCGGTGCTGATATTCACGATGCCAACAAACGCGTTGGCTGCGGCATTGAGGTTGATGTTGCCAGTGGCAAACGCGGTGGTCACGCCCCCCACACTCACGCTGCTGCCGCCCAGTTGCGTGATGGCACCGCCATTCGCGGCAATCGACAGGTTGTTGGACGCAGTGACGTTGTGGGACAGATTCATCAACCCGCTGTTGCTCTGCAAGAACACATCACCGCCCTGGAGCGCGCCATTGGTTTGAAGGAAGGTACCGCTGAGCAAGCTGAGTGAACCGGTGCCGGTGTTGATGGCAGAGGCCGGCAGCGTGAGGAAGCCGCCGGCCTGCAAATCAACGGTGGCATTGGGCGTGTTGAGATTCAGCGCCGTCACCTGCATGGCATTGTTGTCACTGGCCTTCACGGTCGTGCCGCCGCTGAGCGAAATGCTGGAAAAGTCGTTGAGGCTTCTGGACAGGTCGATGCTGCCAGTACCTGCACTGACGCTGGTGGCACCGGCCACCGCAAAGGCGCCGCCGCTTTGCGATATCGAACCGTTGCCAACCGAGGTGTTGATGGTCACAGTGCCGGTGGCGGAAACGTTGTCGGTGAATTGCAATCCACCGGCTGCGGAGAACGACATGTTATTGCCGCTTATGGTGCCTTGGGTGGTCAGGAAACTGCCAGTATTGATGCTGAGGTTGCCGCTGCCGACGTTGATGTTGGCCACTGGAAGCGCCAAACTTGAGCCCAGCGCTGTGATGCTGATGCCCTTGTTGGCCCCGTTGGCCAGCAGCCCCACCGCCAGGCTGTTGCTGTCAAACACGCTCAAAGCGCCGCCGGTCATGGCGATGGTGGAAAAATCATTGCCAACCTGGTTCAGGTTGACGTCGCCCGTGCCCGCGACAGCCTGGGTGGTCACGCCAGCGCCGGTCACGATGCTGCCCGCCGTCTGGGTGATGGCACCAGCGCCGCCCGCGCCGAGGTACAGGGAGGTACCGTTGGAGGTGACGTTGTGGGCGATGGTCAGCGCGCCGGAGGTGGATTGCAGCACCACGTCGGTTCCGGTGACGGTGCCAGGGGTTGTCAAGGCTCCAGCGCTGCGCAAATACGCCTGCGCCGTGCCGGTGTTGATGTTGCCCGCAGGCAGTGTGAGCACACCGCCGACATCAAACAGGAAAGTGGAATTCGGCGCGTTGACCGTAGAAGAGAGCACATTCAGCGCGTTCACGTCTTTGACCAGCTTGTGGCCGCTGCTGATTGACATCGTGCTGAAATCATTGAACAGCGACTGTAGGTTGACCATGCCAGTGCCGGTCGAAACACTTGTCGCCCCGCTTACCGTCATGCCACCACCCGTCTGTTGGATCGTGCCGCCGCCAGTTGCCGAATTCAGCGTCAAGGCACCGGCGACGACGACATCGTCGCCAAAACCAATGCCGCCGGGCGCGGTGATCGACATGTTGCCAGCGGACTGCAAGACGCCGTCTGTCGTCATGCTCCCCGTCGTCGTGATGGAAAAACCCAGATTGCCCCTGGACACCGCGCCGCTCAGGTTAAACGCGGGTGCGCTGTTCCTGAAGGCGAACAAGGTGCCTGAACCTGTCAATAAATTGGAAGAAAAATTGGCATTGCTGGTGATGCTGTTGCCCGGTTGGTTGAGGTCAATGGTGTAGTCTGCGGAAACGTCAAGGACAGCGGCAGTGATGGAACTCCCGGCAAACTGCTCAACGGAGCCGACAGATTGGAGTATCAAAGTGCCGGCGCCCGCATTGACTATTGCGCCTGAAGTTAACTGAAGTGAATTTCCGCCCACGTCGCTGCCATCAGACCGCAGGGTAATGTTGCCGCCATTGCTGTTGATGGCCGCCTGTACGTACAGAGCGCTGCCACTGGGTTGCGAGCCGCCCGCCGAAGGATGGCCGGCGTAAAGGGTGATATTGCCCTGGTTGGTCGTGATGGGGGCCTGTACGTAGATGAGGCCACCCGCCAGCGCCGTCAAGCCGACGCCCAGGTTGACCATGTTCACGGGATCGGTAAACGTGATGTCTTCATTGGCCTGCAACATCACATTGGTCGCCGCCGCGTTGATGGTGGCTGGTGCAATCGTAACGGTGGTGCCAAAGTCTGCAAACTGATCGACTGTGTTCAAAGCTGCGACACCGCCGATGGCGACGTCGATATAGTCCGGGTCCAGCAACAAGGTGCCCGTCTTGCCACGCGGCGCAAGCGTGTTGACCGTCGCATCAAACGCCAAACGGTGTTTGCCCGACACCTCAACGAACCCGCCATCTCCGCCATTCGGGCCACCGCGTGCGCTGATGCTGCCGTGGCCTCGCGTCTGCTCATCGGCCCAGACGATCACGCGGCCACCGTCGCCTGCGTCCAGCGCGTCGGCTTTGAGCGTGGCGTTGGGGCCGAAATAGGTTTTCTGGGCATTCGGCACGTCCGCATTTTTGCCCTGGAAGTCGCCGCCCACGCGGATGTTGCCGCCACCACCTTGGCCAGACACATCGATCATGGCCTGGTCGGCGATGGCGACCCGGTTGCCAAACACATCGACACTGCCGCCTTTCGCACCCGCCGCCGCGCTGGTGGCGACGATCTGCCCCTGGCCTTCCACGTATGCGTCGCCCGTGGCGCGCAGCACCACGTTGCCGCCGACGCGGTCTGCCGTCACCGCCTGAATCATCCCGCTGTGGCGTAGGGTGCCCGCAAAAATACCCACGGCATCGCCCTTCAGGCTGCCGAGGTTGATGGCTTGATCAGACGGCGCCTGCACGTGCAGGGTAATGCCCTCCAGCCCACGCCCGGTGATCTCCACACTTTGGCCGGCCGCCAATGCCACGCTGCCGCCTTGTGACTCAACCACCGCCGTTTTGGCCAGATCAATGGAGGGCGCGATCAGCACCACGTCGCCGCCCCGGGCAATGATGTTGCCATCGACCCGCAAGGCGCCGGTGTGGTTGCCCAGCTCGCTGCCGGCAAAACGCAAACGCCCGGCGATGGCGTCTAGGGCGCTCATGCCAACGGCCGAAGCGGTGAAGCCTGCCGTGTCCACCACCGCGCCCGCGCCCACGGCGATGCCAGACTGGTTCACCAGCACGATCTTGCCGTTGCTCGACAAGGTGCCAAAAAGCTGCGAGGGCGTGTTCGTCACCACCCGGTTGATCGACAGGCTGGCCGCCGAGGGCTGCACAAATTGGGTGGTCGCGCCCGCGCCGATGTTGAAGCTGTTCCAGTTGATGGCCGAGTGGCCTGTGCCCGCGCCATTGGTGGTGGTGACGGTAAGTTTGTTGAGCTGGCTGTAGTTGAGGGCCGCTGTGCCCTGGATGGCCACACCGCCTTGCGGCAAGGTCTGCGCGTGGGCACTGGCGACAAGGCCGCCCCAGGCGATGGCGACGCCCAGCGACAGTACAGAGAGGTGGGCCAGGCGGTTCAGATCGGCCAGCTTGGCCGCATCGGGCGGCACGGCCAAGTCGGCAGACAACGCGACCCGTTTGCGCCGTGGCGCAGAGCCACCCGTAGCACCGCCACCACTGGGCGCAATTTCAGCCACCGCCACCATGGCCCCGAGGGCTTTGTTCCACACGGTGCGGTAGATGTGATTCATCGACGCTCGACCTGTCATGCTGATTCCCCCAAATTGCCACGCTGGGCCACGCTGGGCCACGCTGCGGGCCGCTGCCTACGCTGTTTCAGAAGATTACATCACAAGCAGGGCAATTGTGAATCGGCTGTTACACCATATACAAGCAATGCGTCACACATTTGGATGAAAAACGGGGCTTGGCTGGAGAATTTGGGCAAAAAGTGGGTAGAAATTGACTCGAACTTTGCAAAAATATGACATCAAGAATGCTATATTTATTATAGCTATGACTCTATATATCACGAGACCCGAGGTGCTAAAAACCCTAAAAATCCAAATAGTCGTTCGTTTTTCACCTCATAATTAACATGGGTGTTAACAACGATTTTCATCCTACCGCATCACACCAACACCCGCTCGATCCCCCCCGAATTCGCGGCTTTGACGTAGTCGGGCAGCCAGTTGTCGCCGAGGATCTGGTTGGCCATCTCCACCACGATGTAGTCCGCTTCGAGCAGGCCGTTTTGCAGGTCATTGCCGTAGCGGGAGAGGCCTTGCAGGCAGCTCGGGCAACTCGTCAGAATCTTGACGTTGGATTTTTCAGACACGGGCTGGCCAGGGTTCGCCTTGGCCTGCAGTGCGCGAAGGTCTTTTTCACCCTCGCGCAGCTCTTCCTCTTTGCGAAAACGGATCTGCGTGGCGATGTCGGGTCGGGTCACGCCCAGGGTGCCGCTCTCGCCGCAGCAGCGCTCGTTTTTCAGCACCGTGTCGCCGACCAGCGCCTTCACCGTCTTCATCGGGTCTTGCAGTTTGAGCGGGCTGTGGCACGGGTCGTGGTACAGGTAGGCACCTTGGGCCACGCCGGCAGCGGCGAGTGTGATGCCTTTTTCCAGCAAGTATTCGTGGATGTCGATGATCCGGCAGCCGGGGAAAATTTTGTCGAACTGGTAACCCTGCAGTTGGTCGTAACAGGTGCCGCAGCTCACCACCACGGTTTTGATGTCGAGGTAATTGAGCGTGTTGGCCACGCGGTGGAACAACACGCGGTTGTCGGTGATGATCTTCTCGGCTTTGTCAAACTGGCCGCTGCCGCGCTGCGGGTAGCCGCAGCACAGGTAGCCGGGGGGCAGCACGGTTTGCACACCCGCGTGCCACAACATCGCCTGCGTCGCCAAACCGACCTGGCTGAACAGACGCTCCGAGCCGCAACCGGGGAAGTAAAAAACCGCCTCGGTTTCACTCGATGTTTTCACCGGGTCACGGATGATGGGCACGTAATCGGCGTCTTCAATATCCAAGAGTGCACGGGCGGTTTTCTTGGGCAGGCCACCGGGCATTTTCTTGTTGATGAAGTGGATCACCTGCTCTTTGATCGGCGCGGCACCCAGTGTGGCTGGCGGTTTCGCAGTTTGCGCCTTGGCCGCCACGCGCAGCACCTGGTTGGCAAACCGCTGCACTTTAAAGCCGACATCGACCATAGCCGTGCGCATGAGTTTGATGGTCTGCGGGTTGGTGGCGTTCAGCATCAGCATCGCTGCCGCATTGCCGGGGCGGAAGGATTTTTTGCCCATCTTGCGCAGCAGGTTGCGCATGTTCATGGAGACTTCGCCGAAGTCGATGTCCACCGGACAGGGCGAGAGGCATTTGTGGCACACCGTGCAGTGGTCCGCCACGTCTTCAAACTCTTCCCAGTGGCGCAGGCTGATGCCCCGGCGCGTTTGCTCTTCGTACAAAAACGCTTCGACCAAGAGCGAGGTGGCGAGAATTTTGTTGCGCGGGCTGTACAGCAGGTTGGCGCGTGGCACGTGGGTGGCGCACACCGGTTTGCACTTGCCGCAGCGCAGGCAGTCTTTCACGCTGTCGGCAATCGCGCCAATGTCACTTTGCTGCATGATGAGCGACTCATGGCCCATCAGGCCGAAAGACGGCGTGTAGGCGTTGGTCAAATCAGCATGGCGTTTGCGCCGTGAGATGTTTTCAACCTGAGGCCCTTGATTTGTGGGCGAAAAAAGCTCTTTATTTCGTAGCAACTTGCCTTTGTTGAAACGTCCCTCGGGGTCGATACGCGCTTTGTAATCGGCAAAAGGCTGCAGTTCTTCGTCGCTCAAATACTCCAGCTTGGTGATGCCAATGCCGTGTTCACCGGAGATCACGCCGTCCAGCGAACGCGCCAGGGCCATGATGCGTTTGACCGCGCCGTGGGCCGACTGCAACATCTCATAGTCGTCACTGTTCACCGGCAGGTTGGTGTGCACGTTGCCGTCGCCCGCGTGCATGTGCAGGGCGGCCCAGACGCGGCCCTTGAGCACACGTTTGTGTACGGCCACACATTCCGCGAGGATGGGCGCAAACGCCGCACCGCTGAAGATGCCTGCGAGTTGCGCCTTGATCTGCGTCCGCCAGCTCGCGCGCAGCGTGTGGTTTTGCAGTTGGGGGAACAAGGCATCGACATCGTGCAGCCAGCTGGCCCACAGGGTTTTGACCTGGTGGATGAGCGCCAGCGCCTGCGCCACACGCCCGGCCAGCAAGTCGGGCGAGGCAATCTCGTTGACATCATCGTGTTTGCCCAGCGGCAGGTTGCCACGGCTCAAAAACTCAGAGAGAGCATCGCAAAGCTTGAGCTTGTTTTGCAGCGAGAGTTCGATGTTGATGCGTTCGATGCCGTCGGTGTATTCGGCCATGCGCGGCAGCGGGATCACCACGTCTTCGTTGATCTTGAAGGCGTTGGTGTGTTTGCTGATGGCCGCCGTGCGTTTGCGGTCGAGCCAGAACTTTTTGCGCGCTTCGGGGCTGATGGCGATGAAGCCCTCACCGCTCCTGGAATTGGCGATGCGCACCACCTCTGATGTGGCGCGGGCCACAGCGTCGGCGTCGTCACCGGCAATGTCGCCAAACAGCACCATCTTGGGCAAATCCGAGCCCGAGTGGTTGAGCACGCCGCGTTTGGATTTGGTGGCGTAACCCACGGCTTTCAAATACCGGTCATCGAGGTGCTCCAGCCCCGCGAGCAACACGCCACTGCGCGCCGCTTCCGCAAACATGAAATCTTTGATTTCGACAATGCTGGGCACGGCGTCTTTGGCCTGCCCAAAAAACTCCAGGCAGACGGTGCGGGTGTGCGTCGGCATGCGGTGCACCACCCAGCGGCAACTGGTGATGAGGCCGTCGCAGCCTTCTTTTTGGATGCCGGGCAGGCCGCTCAAAAACTTGTCGGTAACGTCTTTGCCCAGGCCTTCTTTACGGAATTTTTTGCCGGGAATGTCGAGGCGGGAAGTAGCCTCCAGCGTTTTGCCGTCGGCGCTGAAATATTTCAGCTCGAAGCTGGCCAGGGCGATGTCGTGGATCTTGCCCAGGTTGTGGTCCAGGCGCGTGACTTCAAGCCACTTGGCCTCGGGCGTCACCATGCGCCAACTGGCCAGGTTGTCCAGCGCCGTGCCCCACAACACGGCCTTTTTGCCGCCGGCGTTCATGGCGACGTTGCCGCCGACGCAACTGGCTTCGGCTGACGTGGGATCGACTGCAAAGACAAATCCGCCGCGCTCGGCGGCATCGGCCACGCGTTGGGTGACCACACCGGCCTCACACCAGATGGTGGGCACTAGCTCGGCCACGCCCGGCAGGCGCAGCATCTCGACTTCACCCATGGCCTCCAGCTTTTCGGTGTTGATGACAGCGCTTTTCCAGGTGAGCGGCACAGCGCCCCCGGTGTAACCCGTGCCACCGCCCCGGGGGATGATGGTCAGGCCGAGGTCAATGCAGCCTTTGACCAAACCGGCCATCTCGGCCTCAGTGTCGGGGGTGAGCACGACGAAGGGGTATTCGACGCGCCAGTCGGTGGCGTCGGTCACGTGCGAGACACGCGAAAGTGCGTCAAACTTCACGTTGTCTTTGGCGGTGAGTTTGAACAGCAGCTTTTGCGTTTTACGGCGCAAATCTGCGACTTTGTCGAAGGCTTCGTCAAAACGCAGCACAGCCACATCAGCCGCGCCCAGCAGCTCCGCCACGAGGGCGTCTTTGGCGGCATCCGCCTGGGGCGTCCGGCGTTTTTGCACTTCGCCCAGGCGGTGTTTCAGCGCATCGACCAGTTGGCGGCGGCGCTTCGGGTTGTCCAGCAGGTCGTCTTGCAAATACGGGTTGCGCTGCACCACCCAGATGTCGCCCAGCACCTCGTACAACATGCGCGCGCTGCGGCCGGTGCGGCGCTCACCACGCAGTTGCAACACCAGTTCCCAGACGCGTTCGCCCAGCAAGCGAATGACGATTTCGCGGTCTGAAAACGAGGTGTAGTTGTAGGGAATCTCGCGGATTCTGTCTGGCGCGGCCCCGCTGTGCGGCGCATATTCTTCAGAGACCAGCAAGGCGGGGTTCAGCGGTGCGTTCATTGCGGGCAATTTTACCGCAGTGCAGCATTTTCTCGATCCATGGCCCAACACGCATGCCGCCGCGCTTCACCCAACGCTGCGGCACATCAGGTAAACCCCATTGTTCGAATCGAGGCCTCAGGATGTAATCAAACTGACTTGGAACCGTCATATTGCCTTGTTACCGTCCAACTTTTGTATAAGCTTTGATATAGGAATCAACATGAAATTCAAGATTGCCGCAATGGCCGTCGCGGTCGCTGCAACAGCTGCCAGTTTTGGCGCGCAGGCACAAACCGAAATCCAGTGGTGGCACTCGATGGGCGGCGCTTTGGGCGAATGGGTCAATGACCTGGCCAAAGATTTCAACACCAGCCAGAAGGACTACAAAGTGGTGCCGACCTTCAAAGGCACTTACGACGAGTCGATGACCGCCGCCATCGCCGCCTTCCGCGCCGGCAACGCCCCGCACATCCTGCAAATTTTCGAGGTCGGCACCGCCACCATGATGGCTTCCAAAAGCGCTATCGTGCCGGTCGGCGAGGTGATGAAAAAAGCCGGTGTGCCGTTTGACACCAGCGCCTACGTGCCCGCCGTCGCTGGCTACTACACGGCGCCCAATTGCCAGATGCTGAGTTTCCCGTTCAACAGCTCCACCACCGTCTTCCATTACAACAAAGACGCCTTCAAAGCGGCTGGCCTCGATCCGGAAAAACCACCGACAACCTGGCCCGAGGTGGCGCTGGCCGCCGCCAAACTCAAGGCCAGCGGCCACAAATGCCCGTTCACCACGGCCTGGGTGAGCTGGACGCAGCTCGAATCTTTCAGCGCCTGGCACAACGTCGAATTCGCCACCAAGGGCAACGGCATGCGCGGCATGGACACCCGGCTGACCTTCAACACGCCGCTGCACGTGCGCCACATCGAGAACCTGGCCAACATGTCCAAGACCGGCCTGTTCGTCTACAAGGGCCGCGGCAACCTGGCCGACGCCACCTTTGTCTCGGGTGAATGCGCCATGGTCACCGGCTCCAGCGCGCTTTATGGCTCCATCAAACGCAACGCCAAATTCACTGGGGGCATCGGTGCCCTGCCGTATTACCCGGATGTGCCCGGCGCGCCCCAAAACACCGTGATCGGTGGCGCCAGCCTGTGGGTCATGTCGGGCAAAAAAGACGTTGAATACAAAGGCGTCGCGCAGTTCCTGGCGCGCCTCTCGGTCGCCGAAGAAGCCGCCAAGAGCCACCAGCGCACCGGTTATTTGCCGCTGACCACGGCCTCGTACCAACTCACTGAAAAGTCGAATTTCTACAAAGAAAACCCTGGCACGGATGTCTCGGTGACGCAGATGATCCGCAAGACCACCGACAAGTCGCGCGGCATCCGCCTGGGCAATTTTGTGCAGATCCGCACCATCAACGACGAAGAGTTGGAGCAAGTTTGGGCCGGCAAAAAATCGCCCAAAGAAGCGCTCGACACTGCGGTGAAACGTGGCAACGAACAGCTGGAGCGGTTCCAGAAGGCGAATTCAAAAAAATAAATATCTTTTTGTCGTCAGTTTAATTTAATCCGGGTCGCATCTAAGCCACGTATAATGGCAATAGTTCACTATTTAATAGATAGTGTTTTATTGTCATTTTTCACCCATTTTTAGTTTAAAATCTAAATAATAGCCAAAATATGGCAGCCGAGAAACGTGTCCTTTTCCGCTCCTCCTGGCTGCCCTGGGTGTTGGTCGCGCCGCAGATGGCGGTGGTGCTGATTTTCTTTTTCTGGCCGGCTGGCAACGCGGTCTACCAAAGCGTCATCAGCCAGGACGCCTTTGGCACCACGGCGAGCGAATTCGTCGGGCTGGACAACTTCCGCAACCTGTTCAAAGACGACTCGTATCTGGCGTCGTTCAAAACCACGGCGCTGTTCTCGATCCTGGTGGCAGGCTGCGGCCTGTCGATCGCCCTGTTGCTGGCGGTGATGGCAGACCGCGTGATCAAAGGCTCGGGCATCTACCGCACGCTCTTGATCTGGCCCTACGCCGTCGCGCCGGTGGTGGCCGGCGTGTTGTGGGTCTTCATGTTCGTCTCGCCGCTGGGGGTGATCTCGTACGCGCTGCGCGCGATGGGGCTGGAGTGGAACCATTTGCTGAACGCCAACCACGCCATGACGCTGATCGTGATTGCGGCGGTGTGGAAGCAGATTTCCTACAATTTTTTGTTCTTCCTGGCGGGGCTGCAGTCGATCCCCAAATCGCTGATTGAGGCCGCCGCCATCGACGGCGCGTCCCCCGCGCGGCGCTTCTGGACCATCGTCTTCCCGCTCTTGTCGCCGACGACGTTTTTCCTCTTGGTGATCAACATCATCTACGCCTTTTTTGAGACCTTCGCCATCGTCGATGCCGCCACCCAAGGCGGCCCCGGCAAAGACACCGCGATTCTGGTTTACAAAATCTATTTCGACGGCTTCAAGGCGATGGACATTGGCGCCTCGGGCGCGCAGTCCGTCGTGTTGATGTTGATCGTCGTCTCGCTCACGGTGTTCCAATTCAAGTTCGTCGAAAACAAGGTGAATTACTGAAATGCATATGACCCCCACGCTCCACCGCTTCGCGGGTCGCTGCCCCCCGGGGGGGCGCACTTTTTCTTGGGGCGGCCCTTCGAAAAAACTGACCCCCACGCTCCCCCACTTTGCGTGCTTGACATGATCGAACGCCGGCCCGTCGCCGATTTCATCGCCCACGCCGTGCTCACCATCGGTGTGTGCATCGTCGCGTTTCCGCTGTATCTGGCGGTCATCGCATCGACGCAGTCGCCAGCGCAGATCGCGCAGTCCATACCGCTGTCGCTGCTGCCGGGCAACAACTTTTTCGAGACCTACCGCATCGCACTTTTTGGCGGCGAAAGCAGCGTTGGCAGCAAGTTCCCGCCGGCGCTGCCGATGATGGGCGTCAGCCTCATCAGCGCGCTGACCATCGCCATCGGCAAGATCGCGATTTCGCTGTTGTCGGCCTTCGCCATCGTCTACTTCCGCTTCCCCTTCAAAAACGTGGTCTTCTGGATGATTTTCGTCACGCTGATGCTGCCGGTCGAGGTACGCATCATCCCGACTTACGAGGTGGTCTCCAACCTCGGCATGCTCAACAGTTACGCCGGTTTGACGATTCCCCTGATTGCCTCCGCCACCGCCACTTTTTTGTTCCGGCAGTTTTTTCTCACCGTGCCCGACGAGCTGGTGGAAGCTGCCCGCATCGACGGCGCTGGCCCCATGCGTTTCTTCTGGGATGTGTTGCTGCCCCTCTCTAAAACCAGCATCGCTGCGCTGTTTGTCATTCAATTCATCTACGGTTGGAACCAATACCTCTGGCCGCTCTTGGTCACTACCCAGGAAACCATGTATCCGGTGGTGCTGGGCATCAAACGCCTGATTGCAGGTGAGGCCTACACCGAATGGAACGTCGTCATGGCCACCGCCATCCTGGCCATGACACCGCCCGCCCTGGTCGTGATCCTGATGCAAAAATGGTTTGTCAAAGGGCTGGTAGATACTGAAAAATAATGGCTTCAATAACTCTCAAAAACATCGTCAAACGTTACGGTAAAGGCCCAGCGGCGAACCAGGTCATCCACGGCGTCAATGCCGACATCAAAGACGGCGAGTTCGTGGTGATCGTCGGGCCTTCCGGTTGCGGCAAATCGACGCTCTTACGCATGGTGGCCGGGCTGGAAGAAATCACCGAGGGCGACATCTCCATCGGCAACCGGGTGGTCAACAAACTGGAGCCCTCTGAGCGCGACATCGCCATGGTGTTCCAGAACTACGCGTTGTACCCGCACATGAGTGTGTTCGACAACATGGCCTATGGCTTGAAGATCGCCAAAGTGCCGGTGGCTGAGATCAAAACCCGGGTAGACAAAGCCGCCAAAATCCTCGAACTCGGCGAGCTCTTGCAACGTAAACCGCTTGAGTTGTCTGGCGGGCAGCGCCAGCGCGTGGCGATGGGCCGCGCCATCGTGCGCCAGCCGCAGGTGTTTTTGTTCGACGAGCCGCTCTCCAACCTGGACGCCAAGCTGCGCGCGCAAACCCGGCTGGAGATCCAAAAGCTGCACCGCGAATTGGGCATCACCTCGCTCTTTGTCACCCACGACCAGGTAGAGGCCATGACGCTGGCCGAACGCATGATGGTGATGAACGGCGGGCGTATGGAGCAATTTGGCACGCCCGAAGAAGTCTATTCCCGGCCCGCGTCAACTTTTGTCGCCAGTTTCATCGGTTCACCACCCATGAATTTGCTCAAAAATGCGCCGAACAAAGATAACGGGGGAGCCGAAGGCGCCATTTTGGGCATTCGCCCAGAGCACCTCGATGTCACCCCCACCGGCTGGGCCCTGCGCGTGGAAGCGATTGAAACCCTGGGCGCCGAGCGTCTGGTGTACAGCAGCATGGACGGCGAACAACTGATTGTGCGCATCGACGAGCAACACCGGCCACCTGCGATTGGGGCGACTTTTCACGTCACGCCGCGCGCGGATCGGCTGCATTGGTTTGATGCCGCGACAGGCGACAGGATTTAAGAAATGGCGCAAGGTTTTGCCGCTGGGCCGCTCCCAAGGCAAAATGCGGCCCCACCCCAAGCGAAGCGCAGTTTGGCTGCTTGGGGCAGGGCGCTACACGAAGTGAGCAACCGTGGGGGTTAGTTCGGCTTGGCCCTACCCGCGCTGGGTTGCCCATCGCGGCGCAGGCAAATTGGCCCCTGAAAACACCCTGGCCGCCTTCCGCCTGGGCGCCAGCCACGGTTACCGCATGTTTGAGTGCGACGTAAAACTAAGCGCCGACGGCATCCCATTTTTGATGCACGACGCTGAACTGGCCCGCACCACCAACGCCCGCCAGCGCCTCGGCGACGGTGTGAGCCCCATCGGCGGCGACCACGCCTGGGCCGCCTTGAGCCAGCTCGACGCCGGTGCCTGGCATTCCCCCGCGTATGCGGGCGAACCATTGCCGACGCTGGGCAACATCGCCCAGTACATTTTGGCCAACGCGTTTTATCTGAATATCGAGATCAAACCCACGCCCGGCCGAGAGCGCCACACTGGCGAAGTCGTTGCCGCGCATGCTGCCCGCCTGTGGCAAAGTGCCGCGCATCCGCCCTTGCTGACGTCTTTCAAAACCGAGGCCTTGCAAGGCGCAATGAGCGCAACGCCGCAATTGCCGCGCGGCCTGCTGCTGGGCGCGCTTACTCCTGGTTGGCTTGAATCGGCCCAAAAACTCGGATGCGTGGCCATCGTCTGCAAACACAGCTTATGGGACGACGCCACTGTGGGTGCCGCAAAAAGCGCTGGTTTTCGTACCTTGAGCTACACCGTGAACGAAGATGCCCACGCCAAACGGCTCATTGAACTCGGCACCGACGGCATCATCACGGATCGGGTGGACGTGTTTGCGCCATCTTCGGGTTGAATCAAACCAAGACCCTATCTCGCGCATGGAATTCACTGGCTGGGGATTGGCATGCGTGGCGGGACGCTCAACCGTTACACAAGAACCACCGACATCATCGGTGTGGTCGGGGCGGGTAGCGTAGCAAAGTCAGAGTGGCGCTGTCGGCGAATGCGGCGGCGGCGGGCATTCTGCAAAACCGCGCCGGTCACCCAGGAGTTCCTACTCGGCTCAACCCCTGTTCATCACCCACTGACAGGTCGCCACACCGACCAGGAGCGCGCCGTAGGTCGCCATCATCCCATCACGGCCAAAAAACCAGAGGCCGCCTGCCAGCATCAGCAAGCCAACGGCAAAATTGACCCCCAATTGCACCCAAGCAGACACCCAGGCCGAGTCGGCGCGCGCGTGGGGTCGCTTCGCAAGCTTCCTCGCGATCAGCTTGAAAAGCAGCATGAAAACCGCCACGCCGAGCGCGGGCGCGGCGAAGTTCAGCCCGTGAATCAGCAAGTCCAAAGCGCCCATAGGCACAAATTTTATAATCTGGGGATGGCAGTTTGGGCATTAGGCATTAACCACACGACCGCGCCGCTGGATTTGCGCGGCCGGTTTGCGTTCGCCATCGACCAGATCGAGCCGACTTTGAAGAGCCTGCGCCAGGCGCTGGCCAACCCGGAAGCGGCGATTATTTCGACCTGCAACCGTACGGAGATTTATTGCGCGACCAGTGCAGACGCCGCCTCTGGCGCCTTCTCGCAGTCGATTCACGCGTCTACTCACCCGTCCACTGCCTCGTCCGTCACCCAGGCCATCAACCGCACGGTGGAGTGGCTCGCCCACTCGGGTGGCGTAGCACCGGCGCTGCTGCGCTCCCACGCCTACACGCTGCAAGACGGCCCGGCGGCACGCCACGCCTTTCGCGTGGCCAGCGGGCTCGACTCAATGGTGCTGGGCGAGCCGCAGATTTTGGGGCAGATGAAAGACGCGGTGCGGGTGGCCGATGAGGCGGGCGCTTTGGGCAGCACCTTGAACCAGCTTTTCCAGCGCTCGTTTTCGGTGGCCAAAGAAGTGCGCACTTCGACTGAAATCGGCGCGCATTCGATCAGCATGGCCGCCGCCTCGGTGCGGCTGGCGGGGCAGTTGTTTGAAGATCTGAAAAACATCCGCGTGTTGTTTGTCGGCGCTGGTGAAATGATCGAGCTGGCGGCCACACACTTCGCCGCCAAAACACCGAAGTCGATCACGATTGCCAACCGCACGCTGGAACGCGGCGAGCAGCTCGCCAGCCGTTTTGGCGCTGAAGTGATGCGTTTGGCTGATTTGCCAGACCGCCTGCACGAGTTTGACGTCATCGTGAGCTGCACGGCCAGCACCTTGCCGATCATTGGCCTGGGGGCGGTCGAGCGGGCAGTTAAAAAACGCAAACACCGGCCAATGTTCATGGTCGACCTGGCCGTGCCGCGCGACATTGAACCCGAGGTGAAGGCGCTGGAAGACGTGTACCTGTACACGGTGGACGACTTGGCCCGCGTGGTGCAAACCGGCCACGCCAACCGCCAGGCCGCCGTGGCGCAGGCCGAGGTGATCATCGACGCCGGCGTGCAAAGCTTCATGCATTGGCTGGACCAGCGGCATCCGCAAAGCGGCGTGGTGCCTTTGATTCAACAGTTAAACGCGCAGGCCGACGAGTGGCGCGCGCTGGAGATCGCCCGCGCCCGCAAGTTGCTGGCCAAAGGCGACGATGTCGAAGCGGTGCTGGAGGCGCTCTCCAAAGGCCTCACCCAAAAAATGCTGCACGGCGCATTTGCCGAGCTGCGTGCCAGTGACGCCGAAGTGCGCGAACGCGCCACGCAGGCGGCGCAGCATTTTTTTCTGCGCAAAGAACGTTAGCGACCTTCCTCGCGCCCGCTTCGCGTTCGCATAAAGAATTGGGGTCAGAGTCCAATTTTTTGTGCCCAGATTTCCCTCAAACTTCCATCCGTCCAAAAAATTGGAATCCGACCCCAATTCTCTATGAAACCCTTCCTGCGCAACCGCCTCGCCCGTTTCGCCGACCGCCAGGGCGAGCTTGAATTTTTGCTCTCGCGCGAAGACATCATGAAGGACTTGAAACAGTTCCTGGCGCTCTCGCGCGAACACACCGATGTGTCTGCGGTGGCGACGCGCTGGGTGCGTTACCAGGCGCGTGAAGCCGATGCGGCCGCGGCCCGTGAGATGCTCAAAGACGCCGCCAATGACGCCGAGATGGCCGAGATGGCGCAGGAAGAAATCGGCAACGCCACCGCCGAACTCGCGCAGTTGGAGGCCGAGCTGCAACGCATGTTGTTGCCCAAAGACCTGGACGACGCGCGCAACGCTTTCATTGAAGTGCGCGCGGGCACCGGCGGCGACGAGTCAGCCTTGTTTGCCGCCGACCTCACCCGCATGTATTCGCGCTTTTGTGAGCGCCAGGGCTGGCGCGTGGAGGTGATGAGCGAGTCGGCCAGCGAACTGGGCGGCTACAAAGAGGTGGTACTGCAAATCTCCGGGGACACCAGTGCCGTCAGCAAAACCGGCCCTTACGGTACGCTGAAATTTGAATCCGGCGGGCACCGTGTGCAGCGCGTGCCAGTCACAGAAACGCAGGGCCGCATCCACACCAGCGCCTGCACCGTGGCGGTGTTGGCCGAGCCGGATGAAGCCGTAGCCATCACCATCAACCCGGCCGATTTGCGCATCGACACCTACCGCGCCAGCGGCGCAGGCGGCCAGCACATCAACAAGACCGACTCGGCCGTGCGCATCACGCACCTGCCTACCGGCATCGTCGCCGAGTGCCAGGATGGCCGCAGCCAGCACAGCAACAAGGCACAGGCCTTGAAAGTGCTGACTGCGCGCATCATCGAAAAAGACCGCTCCGAACGCGCCGCCAAAGACGCCGCCGAACGCAAAGGGCTGATCGGCAGCGGCGACCGCAGCGACCGCATCCGCACCTACAACTTCCCGCAGGGCCGCCTGACGGATCACCGCATCAACCTCACGCTGTACAAGCTGCTCACCGTGATGGAAGGTGAGCTGGACGACGTGGTGCAGGCGCTGCAAGCCTACGAGGCGGCGGAGCAACTGGCGGCGCTGGAAGTGGCGTCGATGGCGTGAATCCGCATGGGAAGCAGGTGTTTTGGTCGATTAACACTCATATCAACAAATTTCCAAATACCTCTGTATTTTATATTTTTATAATTATTTTGATAGCTTTTTATTCAAAATACTATATTTATTTAATAGCAATACTTTAAATAAATACGTGGCCTGATGCCGAATATTTTTTTAATTTGTTGTTGAATATTTATTTCAGATGATCATCACCCAAGCACTTCATGCCGCGCTGACGCTGGGCGTCGCCCGTCTGGATGCGCAATTGTTGCTGCTGCACGTGGCGGGCAAGGCGCCGACTGATCGCGGCTGGTTGCTCGCGCATGGTGAAGACCACCTGCCTGCCACTGCGACAGACGAGTTCAAGGCACTGGCAGCGCGCTGCGCCTCGGGCGAGCCCGTGGCGTATCTCACACGGCGGCAGGCGTTTTACGGGCTCGATTTGGTGGTGGACCCCCGCGTCTTGATTCCGCGCCCGGACACCGAGACGCTGGTGGATTGGGCGCTTGAAGTGATGGATGCCACGCAGCTTGAAAGCGGCGGCGGCGGTGCCATTTTGGATCTCGGCACCGGCAGCGGCGCCGTGGCCCTCGCGCTCAAGCACAGCCGCCCACGCTGGCGCGTGTGTGCGTCAGACGCCAGCCCAGACGCCTTGGCGGTCGCGCGAACCAATGCGGCCCGGCTCTCGCTCGGTGTAGATTTTGCGCAGGGCCATTGGTTTGATGCATTGCGCACAGAATCGCGCCACTTCGATCTGGTCGTCTCCAACCCGCCGTATATTGCAGACGACGACGCCCATCTGAACGCGCTCGGGCACGAGCCGCAGCAGGCGCTCACCAGTGGCGCGGATGGCCTGGACGCCATCCGCCACATCGTCGCCGGGGCACCCAAACATCTGGCAAACGGCGGCTGGCTCTTGCTCGAACATGGGTACGACCAGGCCGAGCGCGTGCGCACATTGCTTGCGGCCCACGGCTTCCAGCAAGTGCAATCGCGCCGCGACCTCGTCGGCATTGAACGCTGCAGCGGCGGCCAGCGCCCGGTCAGTCCAGCTTGATGTTGGCGGCTTTGATGATCGGCCACCACTTGTCAATTTCCGCTTTTTGGTAGCTGCCCAGGTTTTCGGGCGTTTGCTGCTCGCGCGGGAAGATGTCCTGCCCCAAGTCCGCCAGCCGCGCACGCACCGCCGGGTCGGCCAGCGCCGCGACCATCGCCGCGTTGAGTTTGGCGACGGCGTCTTTGGGTGTACCTTTGGGCGCCCACAAGGCATGCCAGCGTGAAAAATAAAACCCCGGCAGCCCAGCTTCATCCACCGTCGGAATATCCGGCGCCGCCGCCAGTCGGCTCTTGGCCGTGATGGCAAAAGCTTTGATCTTGCCGCTGCGCACATGCGGCAGCGCATTGGTCGGGTCGTCAATGATCAAGTCAATTTGCCCGGCCAGCAGGTCCTGCATCGCCGGTGCCGCACCCCGGTAGGGCACAAACTGAAAGCGCGTTTGGGTGGCCTGCTGGAAAAACACGCCACTCACATGCTGCGGGCTACCCACGCCGGCCGTGCCCTCAGAGGCCTTGTCGGGGTTGGCTTTGAGCCAACTCACCAAACTCTTCAAATCGGTCGCCGGGTGCGCGTTTTTAACCACTACGAGGTAGGCATTGCTGGAGATCAAACCAATCGGCTCGAAATCCTTGACCAAATCAAACGGCAATTGGTAGACCGCGCCGTTGACCACGTGGGTGCTCCAGTGGCCGATCACAATCGTGTGGCCGTCCGGCGCAGAACGCGCCACTTTGCCCACGCCGATGTTGCCGTTGGCGCCAGCCACGTTCTCCACCACCACGCTTTGGCCCAATGTGTCCCGCGCGTGTTGCGCGAAAGTGCGGGCGATCACGTCGGTCGGGCCGCCGGGCGCAAACGGCACCACGACGGTGATGGGGCGTGTGGGGAAAGCCTGCGCATAGGCGGGCTCGAGGCCCGTCAGGGCCGCCAGGAGCATCAGGGTGTGACAGATCAGTTTCATGGGTATCTCAGGCAAGATCGGGCGGGATCGGGCGGGATCGGGCAAGTGTCGGCACAGGCTGGCAAATCGGCGCAGCGCCTGAGTTGGAGTGTAGTGGGCGCTCCTGTGGCCGTTATTTTGGCCTACGATGGGGGAGTCGCCGCCGCTACACCCACTTTTTAACATGTTCCCTGACATCGATTCCCTGGCCCTGTTTGCCCGCGCCGCCGAGCTGCGCAGCCTGACCAAAGCCGCCGAAGCCAGTCACATCGGCCTGGCCGCCGCCAGCCGACGCATTGCCCTCTTGGAGCACCGCTTCAAAACGACGCTGCTGGCGCGCTCACCCAAAGGAGTTGAACTCACCCCGGCGGGGGTGGCGCTATTAATCCACGCCAAAGCCCTGTTGCTTCAGATCAACCAGATGCAGGCCGAAATGGGCGATCACGCCGCCGGGCGAAAAGGCAGCCTGCGCCTGCTGGCTAACACCTCCGCCATGACCGAAACCCTGCCTGACGATCTGGCCAGTTTCGTCGCCGCCCACCCTGAGGTACGGCTCAAAGTCGAGGAACGATGGAGCGCTGAGATTGTGCGCACGGTGCTGGCGGGCGATGCCGATGTGGGCATCATTCTGGAGGGCCTCGCCAGCGACGGCCTGGACACCTTCCCTTACCGCAGCGACCGCCTGGCCATCGTGGCGCCGCAGGGCCATCCGCTGATGGGGCAAACCCGCCTGCAGTATGCCGATGTGCTGGATTTTGACGTGGTGGCGCTCGAGGGCGGCTCCTCGATGATGCGCCTGCTGGCCGAGCAGGCTGCGGTCGCCGAAAAAGTGCTGAAACTGCGCATTCAGGTGCGCAGCTTCGAAGCCGTGTGCCGCATGGTGCAGGCCGGGCTGGGTGTGGGCCTGCTGCCGTTTCAGGCCGCCAGCGCCCTGGGGCAGGGATTGGGTCTGTCGGTGCGGCCCTTGCAGGAGGGTTGGGCCGTACGGCACATGCTGGTGTGTGTGCGCAAAGACCGCAAGGAAGGCGCGGTCAATGCGTCGTTGAACCTGCTGCTCAAGCACTTGGCCGCTGCGCCGCCGCCAGACAGGCCCAGCGCTCGGTAGTTTCCCCAACTTTGAATTTTGGCAAGGCGGGCTTGCGGATTCGGCGATGGACGCTCAACGCCAGCGCCTGCACAATGCCCCGTGACGATCCCTGACCCCCTTCTTTTGGAGACCGCTATGAAGTTTTCGACCCGGTTGATTCTGCGCATGGCCGCGCTGGCCTGCGCTTTCACGACGAATTTGTCGATGTCCCAGCAAAAACCAGCGGAGCTGAAAATCGCCATGACGACCTTCCTCTCAGGCCCGGCAGCGGTGTTTGGCGTGCCTGGCAAAGCGGCGTTTGAGATCGCCATTGACGACATCAACGCCGCTGGTGGCGTGGGCGGCGTCAAGATCAAGCCGATCTTCATTGACGAAGGTATCGGCGGCGACAAACTGCTCTCAGAATTTCGCCGGGTGGTGCAGGAAGAAGGCGTCAAGGTCACCATGGCGGCCATTTCCAGCGGCAGTTGCAACGCGCTGGCCCCCGTCGCAGAAGATCTCAAGGTGCTCAACGTGATGTGGGACTGCGGCACCGAGAAAATCCTGGAAAACCGGCGCTACAAATACGTCGTGCGTACACAGGCGAATGCCACCTCCGAAATGGTCGCCACCGTGCTGCACCTGTTGCGTACCCACCCCAATTTCAAAACCCTGGCGGTAGTCAACCAGGACTACGCCT
>JANLYO010000117.1:0-8517 GCA_031365665.1 Rhodoferax sp.
TAGGGAATCTCTGCAAAACCCAGCCAACCGCTGAGTCCTGACAAACGTTGAATATCGATGAAACAAATCAGCCTGGCCACCACCGGATTTGAACTTGTCACCAAGAGAACGCGCAAGCGCGTGTTCGTTGACGAAATGAACCTGGTGGTGCCGTGGACGGAACTGGTAAGCCTGATCCAGCCGTTTGCATCGAGGGGCACGGGCCCCAAGGGCGGACGCCCCTCGTTTCCTGTGGAGACCATGCTGCGCATCCACTTCCTGCAACAGTGGTTTGGCTTGTCTGACCCGGCCATGGAAGAAGCCCTGCACGATGTCTCGCTGTACTGTGAATTTGCAAGACTGGACCCAGGAGCAATGCGCTTGCCCGACGAATCCACCATTCTGAGGTTCCGTCACCTGCTCGAAGAAAACAACTTGAGTATCCAACTGATGGCCACCATCAACGCCACCCTGGCTACCAAGGGCTTGATGCTCAAGACCGGCACGGTTGTGGATGCCACCTTGATTGCAGCCCCCAGCTCCACCAAGAACAGCAGTGGTGAGCGTGATCCTGAGATGCACCAGACCAAGAAGGGCAACCAATGGCACTTCGGCATGAAGGCGCACATTGGTGTGGATGCGGATTCTGGGCTGGTACACACCGTCATTGGTACGGCTGCCAACGTCAACGACGTCACCCAAGGCCACGGCTTGCTGCACGGAGAAGAGCAGGTCGTGTTTGCCGATGCGGGCTACCAGGGAGCCACCAAGCGACCTGAGGCCACCGGCGTGGACTGGCATGTGGCTATGCGTCCCGGAAAACGCAGGGCACTGGACAAGAACTCGCCATGGGGCAGCTTGCTGGACAAGGCGGAGCAGATGAAGGCCTGCGTGCGTGCCAAGGTGGAGCACCCGTTTCGAGTCATCAAGTGCCAGTTTGGCTTTACCAAGGTGCGCTACAAAGGGCTGGCCAAGAACACGGCGCAACTGGTGACGCTGTTTGCGCTGAGCAATTTGTGGATGGCTCGCAGAAAACTTCTGGGGGCGCGGGGATGAGTGCGCCTGCGATGCGGGCAAGTGCCCGCCCGAGGCCTGAAAGGGCCCAAAATCAGAGCCTGAATACTCTGAAATTCGGTGACAACGCGCTTCGTGTTTCATCGGATGAGCTTTTATCCTTCAACTCTCGCTGTGGCGGGGGTTGTGCAGACCTTCCTTAGGTATTTGTCGTTAACAAACGTTGTGTGCAAGGCGAAGAGAGTTACACAAATCCTCCGTCACTTCAGCTCAGACTCACGTCTGTCAATTCGGCAACGACTCAAATCACCCGATTCCGCGCCAGCGGCGGGTTCTTCGCAAAATAGGCCTCGATACCGCGCATCAGCGCATCGGCCAGTTGCTCCTGGTATTCCGCGCTGACCAGCTTGGCCTCTTCCTCGGGGTTGCTGATGAAGGCGGCCTCTACCAGCACGCTGGGGATGTCGGGCGCCTTCAACACGGCAAAACCGGCCTGCTCGACGCGCGGTTTGTGCAGTTTGCCGACACGGCCAATCTCGCTGAGCATGGCGCTGCCGAGTTTGAGGCTGTCGTTGATCTGGGCGGTGGTGCTCATGTCCAGGAGCGCGCGCTGCACCTGCGCGTCTTTCGCGGTGACGTTCAGGCCGCCCACCAGATCGGCCTTGTTTTCCTTGTCGGCCATCCAGCGCGCGGCCGAGCTGGAAGCGCCGCCTTGGCTTAGGGCAAACACACTCGCGCCTTGCGGGCGTGGGGTGAAAAACGCGTCAGCATGGATGCTGACAAACAAATCCGCCTGCACGCGCCGTGCTTTTTGCACACGCACATGCAGGGGCACAAAAAAGTCGGCGTCGCGGGTTAAAAAAGCGCGCATCGCGAGTGTTGATTTGCCGTTTTTCACCGTCGCGGCGTTGATGCGGTCGCGCAGGCGGTGCGCCAGGCTGAGCACCACGTCTTTCTCGCGAGTGCCGCCGGGGCCGACCGCGCCGGGGTCTTCGCCGCCGTGGCCGGGGTCCAGCGCGATGATGATGAGGCGGTCGGTTTTGGCCTCTTGCGCATCGGGTGTGGCGTTGCCGGGCTTGGTGGCAGGCGGCCTGGTGTCTGGGGCTGGGGCTATGGCTGCACCCGCGGTGGATTTGCGGTTGGTTTGGGCAATCAAGTCACCCAGCGGGTCGGCTGCGGGGCCTTTGTCGTTGGCCAGGCCTTTTTCCACCGCCTGTTTGGCGCCCTCGGCCTGCTGCTTGTCTTGGAGGCGCTCGGCGATCAACACGGCCAGCGGGTCAGCCACGGCGGTGGGGTAAAGGTCAAACACCAGGCGATGCTGGTAGGCGGCAATCGGTGGCAGCGTGAACACCTGCGGCAGGATCGGCACCTTCAGGTCGATCACCAGGCGCACTACGCCCGGCGCGTTCTGGCCTACGCGGATGCCTGCGATGTTCGGGTCGTCGGCCTGCACTTTGGCCACCAGTTCTTTGAGCGCCGGGTTCAGTTCGATGCCTTCGATGTCCACGGCCAGCCGGGGCGGCGATGCGACGAACTGCTGCGTGGCTTTGAGCAGGCCGTCTGACTCGATGGTGACGCGCGAATAGTCGGGCGCAGGCCACACCCGCACTGCCAAAATCGTCGCGCCCAGGGCGATGTGCTGGCGCCCGAGCAAAAGCACCAGCGCGCCGGTTTGCAGCGCGGCGCGGCGCTTCACCCTAGCGCTCCTGGCAACGCGCTGGGCAAGCCTTGTGCGCCTCGCAAGAGTGCCACACCGGTGGCGGTTTGCGCGGTGAGCGTGGCGCTGCGCGATTCGTCGGCCAGCACATCCAGCTCGACCACCAGATCCGCCAGCGGCAATTGGCCGCCTGCGTTTTGCGGCCATTCGGCGAGTTTCAGGCCATCACTTGCGAAAAGATCCCGAAAGCCGGCGTCAGCCCATTCGTGCGGATCGCTGAAGCGGTAGAAATCGAAATGCCAAATATTCAGATGGCCGAGTTCATACGGCTCCACCACCGCGTAGGTCGGGCTTTTGACGCGCCCCTGCACGCCCAGCGCGCGCAGCAAATGCCGCACGAAGGTGGTTTTGCCAGCGCCGAGCGGGCCTTTGAGCTCAATGAAGGCGTTGGCGATCACGGGCTGTGCCGCCAGCGCGGCGGCAACGCGCTGGGTGGCCGCCTCATCGCGCCAGAGCAGCTGCGCCACTGTTTTTACAATGGCGGCTTCACCATGGCCGACGCTGCTCCCACCGCTCCCCAAAACACCGGTCACGTTGCTGGCCCTATCACCCGTCAAATCGATAACACTCACTTGTTGTCCCAAATACGGGCCTGGGCCCTGGAACTCGGATTTTCCCAAATTGGCGTGGCCGGGGTGGATTTATCTTCAGCCGAAGGGCCTTTTGCCGATTGGCTGGCCAAAGGCTTCCACGGCGACATGGCCTACCTGGCCGCGCACGGCAGCAGACGCGCGCGCCCGACCGAGCTGGTGCCGGGCACCGTGAGTGTGCTCACCGCGCGGCTGGACTACCTGCCCGCCATTACGCCCGAGGGCTGGCAAAACCTCGAATTTGAACGCCTGCAGCGCCCCGGTGAAGGCATCGTATCGCTCTACGCGCGGGGCCGTGACTACCACAAGGTGTTGCGCAGCCGCCTGCAAAAACTGTGCGACACCATCGAAGCCGAGATCGGCCCCTTCGGACACCGCGTCTTCACCGACTCCGCCCCCGTGCTGGAGGCCGAGTTGGCCGTGCGCAGCGGCCAGGGCTGGCGCGGCAAACACACGCTGGTGCTGAACCGAGAGGCCGGTTCGATGTTTTTCCTGGGTGAAATTTACGTCGATCTGGCGCTGGAGGCGACCGACAAGGTAGCCGAACACGTCGGCACGTGCGGCACGTGCAGCGCCTGCATCGACGTCTGTCCGACGCGGGCGATCCTCTCGCCCGGCCTCTTGGACGCGCGCCGCTGCGTCTCTTACCTGACGATTGAGCACCAGGGCAGCATCCCTGTCGAGCTGCGCCCTTTGATCGGCAACCGCATCTACGGCTGCGACGACTGCCAGTTGGTCTGCCCGTGGAACAAGTTTGCCCAGCGCAGCGCTTTGCCGGATTTTGACGAACGTGCGGGTCTTAGCGGCCAGCAGTTGGCGACGCTTTTTGACTGGACTGAAGAGGAATTTTTGCGCCACACCGAAGGCTCGCCCATCCGCCGCATTGGCCACGAGCGCTGGTTGCGCAATGTGGCGGTGGCGATGGGCAATGCATTGCACAAATTTACCGACAAAGCGATGCGCGACGCGTTACGACAATCGCTGTGTTTGCGCGTCGATGACGCCAGCGCCTTGGTACGCGAGCACGTGGCCTGGGCGCTGGTTGGCCGAACCTAGATCAACAATTGGGACGACCGTAGTTCTGCATGCACAGGTCGCGGATGCGCTGCCTGTCTTGAGCCATGTTGCGCTGGGCATCGTTCAGCCGCTGGCGTTCGTCATTTTTAGCCAAGCGCTCCTTTACCAGCGCTTCGCGGCGCTCATTGTCCGCCTGGCGGGACATTTGCGCCTGCAACTGCCGGTCGTTGTTGGCGGCACGGCTGGCCGCATTGGTGCTTTCATTGCGCAACTGTTGTTCGCGAGCATTGGCCTGCGCGTCAGCGTTGGCGCGGGCGTTGTCTTTGCGGGTTTGTTCCGCCTCGGCGCGGGCTGTTTCCTCTGCCTCAAGCTTCTTTTGGGCCAGCTCCAACGCGGCGATTTCCTTGCGTTGTTGATCCCGTTTGTTCGACATATAACTGCCGATGGCAAACATGACCACCACCGTCAAAGCCAGCAATACCATGGGGCGCGTGTACCAGGGCGGCGCGGCGACCTCCATGACCACGACCGGGCGGCCGCGCGGCGCTGTCGACGGGGTTCCCACTGACCCGCTGAGTTTGCGATCATGCGCTGACCTCGTTTCGAAATTGGACAGCAGTTTGTGCGCTTCACGGATATCAGCCAATTTGTCCATCAGGGAGGGATCCTCAGCCAGGCGCTCTGGCGAATAATGCGCCGTGGCACGAGACAGTGCTTCGTCAATGTCAGCATGGCTGGCATTGCCTGGGAGGCCAAGGACCAAATAGGCTGATTTCATGGGCAGGTCAGGCACAGTAGAAAGTAAAAATGATAGCAGGTCGGAATTCATGTAAGCCTGCGGCATCTGCCCATGACCACAGATTCAACTTCCTAACCACACATGACGCCACACCAGCGCTCTTTGCCGTTGCCAGAAACCCATCCTTATTCGAATCCAGGCGCTGCAATGCGACGATTTGCCCGCTGCGATTCATAAACCACATTCTGCGTTCAATTGCACTACTGGAATAATACCCAATTTGGGTTTCTTTGGGATACTTTGCGCCACTTTACCCAAGATAATGAGGAAAATGGGCCGCCAGGCCACGTGATATATTAATGAGTAGCTATAAATTGCGTAGCATCAACGCAAACGGCAAACTCAGGCAGGCCAGCACGGTAGAGAGTGTCACCATCGCGGCGACGGGTGCGCCGTCGTAGCCCATGCGGGTGGCCAGCACGTAAGCGCTGGCCGAGGTCGGCAGTGCCGCAAACACCAGCAGCATGGTGGTTTGAACGGGCGAGAGCCCAAACCCACGTGCCAGCGCCAGGCCCGCCAGTGGCAGCAGAAGGTGGCGGATGCCCAGGAGCGAAATGCCCAGGGTTTTGGCCTGCGCAAGCGCTGTCAACCGCAAGCCGGCACCAGCGGCCATCAACCCCAGTGCAAGTGATGCCGCGCCCAGGCGGGTGACGGTGGGCACCAGCCACTCAGGTATCGAGAAGCCCGCCAGATTGGCCACAACGCCGCCCACGGTGGCGATGATCAAAGGGTTTTTCACCAGCTCCCGGCCAAAGTGCAGCTCGGCGTGCCGCGCCATCGGCCAAACGGCAGCAACGTTGAGAACCGGCACACAAAAGCCGATCAAAATGGCGACCAGCGCCACGCCTTCTGGCCCGGCCAGGCGCTCGGCCAGCGCCAGCGCGACGAAGGAATTGAAGCGAAATCCAATCTGCGCACAGGCCGCGTGCTGGCGCGGGTCGATGTGAGTTTTGAACCACGGCAGATAGGGCAGGGCGTAGGCCAGGGCGATGCCGATGGCCGCCAGCGCCCAGCCCGCGGCGATCAAGCTGGATGCCGCTGCCAGGTGCAGCGGGGTTTTCACAATCGAGTGAAACAGCAGCACCGGGAACAAAAAATAATAAACCAGGGACTCGACCTTTTCCCACACCGGGCGGTTCAGTTGGGTGGTGCGGCAGACCAAAAACCCCAGAAAAATCAAAGAAAAATCGGGGAAAAGCAATTGAAAGAAGTTCACCCTGCGAGAATATTCGATTTCCAGATCGCTGCCTGATCAAGACGAAGAGGCGTTGCGCCTCCTGGCCGCACCTCAAAATGTTGGGGACAGAGCTTGCGCACTTCGTGTCGCTACGGTCTGTCCCGCAATGTTGCTGTAGGTCGTCAGCGCGCCTACTCTCGCAGCGATCTGGAAATCGAATGACTCTCCGTTGAGGCAACAATGAAACGCAAAACAACCCTTTTTCTGACGCTACTGGCCGCTGCAACCAGCGCTGCCGCCCAAAATTACCCCAACAAAGTCATCCGGCTGCAAGTGCCGTTTGCGCCTGGTGGCACGACGGACATCGTGGCCCGGGTCATCGCCGAGCCCTTGGGCAAAGCGCTGGGCCAGACGGTGATTGTGGAAAACAAAGCCGGCGGCGGCGGCGTGATCGGCGCGACCGAAACCGCACGCGCCACGCCAGACGGTTATTCGCTGGGCATGGCCACCGTCTCCACCACGGCGGCGAACCCGGCCATCAACCCCAAAATCCCCTACAACCCAGTGGCGGATTTCACGCCCATCATCAACATTGCCGCCACCCCCAATGTGATCGCGGTGCACCCCGGTTTTGCGGCGAAGGATTACAAAGGTTTTGTGGCTGAGCTGAAAAAATCGCCGGGCAAATATTCCTACGCGTCCTCGGGCACGGGCAGCATCGGCCACTTGCAGATGGAGCTGTATAAAAACCTCGCAGGCGTGTTTGTCACCCACATTCCGTATCGCGGCGCAGGCCCCGCCTTGAACGACACGGTGGCCGGCCAGGTGCCGGTGATTTTTGACAACATGCCCTCGGCCCTGCCGTTCATCAGGGACAACCGCCTGGTGCCCATGGTGGTGGCAGCGCCGCAGCGCCTGGCGCAGTTGCCCAACGTGCCGACCTTCAAGGAAGTGGGGCTGGAGCCGGTCAACCGCATGGCTTATTACGGCATTTATGGCCCCAAAGGCCTGCCCAAAGAAGTTGTCGACAAGATCAACGCCGGGGTGAAAAAGGCGCTGGAAGACCCCGCCGTGAGAAAACGCATCGAAGACACCGGCTCCATCGTCATCGCCAATACGCCAGAAGAGTTTGCGGCGCAGATCAAGGCCGAGTTTGAGGTCTACAAGAAAGTCGTGGACACCTCCAAACTCAAGCTGGATTGAGCCCTGGCCGTGCCACGTGCAGCGCACTTGGGTGAGGTTTCGGGTGGGGCTTTGGAAGAGCCCTCCATCGACACCTTTGTGGACGCGCTGTGGCTTGAAGACGGGCTTTCCAAAAACACGCTGGCCGCCTACCGGCGCGACTTGACCCTGTTTGCCAAATGGCTGGCCGGGCGCGGCAGCCGCTTGGCGGCGGTGGCTGAAACCGATCTGCAAGCGTATTTTTCGGCGCGCCATGAAGGCAGCAAGGCCACCACGGCCAACCGGCGGCTCACGGTGTTCAAACGCTATTACCGCTGGGCGCTGCGTGAACGTTTTGCCACCTGCGACCCGACCTTGAAATTGCAGGCGGCCAAACAGGCGCTGCGCACGCCCTCCACCTTGACCGAAGCGCAGGTGGAGGCACTCCTGGCGGCGCCGGATCTGGCGGCGGGCATCGGCATCCGCGACCGCGCGATGATCGAGCTGATGTACGCCAGCGGCCTGCGCGTGAGTGAGCTGGTGGGCCTCAAGGTGCTCAATGTCAGCCTCTCAGACAACGTGCTGCGTGTCTTTGGCAAAGGCAACAAAGAGCGCCTCATCCCCTTCGGCGAAGTGGCCAACCACTGGCTGCGCATTTATCTGACGCAAATCCGCCCAGCCATGGTGGCGGGGCGCCAAACGGAAGACCTGTTCGTCACCAACCGGGGCACCAAACCCGGCACCGCGATGAGCCGCGTCATGTTCTGGATGATCATCAAAAAATACGCGCTGATGGTCGGCATCACGTCCAAACTTTCCCCCCACACCCTGCGCCACGCCTTCGCCACCCACCTGCTAAACCACGGCGCCGACCTGCGTGCGGTGCAGATGCTGCTGGGCCACGCAGATATTTCGACGACAACGATCTACACCCACGTGGCGCGCGAGCGGCTGAAATCGATCCACGCGAAACACCATCCGCGCGGGTAGCCAAACCACCGTTCGCCCTGAGCTTGTCGAAGGCCCCTTCGACAAGCTCAGGGCGAACGGTCTGTTGATCTCA
>JANLYO010000289.1:0-10878 GCA_031365665.1 Rhodoferax sp.
CCCCGCGGGGGCCTTTTTTTTTCTCGGGAGCGGCCCTTCGGAAAAATAGCCCCCACGGTCGCCCACTGCGTGTGGCTTTTTGCCCCCCGAGGGGGCCGTTTTTTTTCTCGGGAGCGGCCCTTCGAAAAAACAATGGTGTCCACGGTTGGCTGCAGTGGCAGGTGGGTTTTATGAGTACGCCTCTGCACCAGCGCCTGTATTTGCGCGTCTGGCTGGCGGTGGTCTTGACGATTGCCGTCGTGACCCTGGTGGCGGGCTGGCTGGGCAGCCAGGAGGCGGAACGCGAGCGGGCGCAGCGGCCGGGGCGTGAGATCACCATTCGCAGCAGCTCGGGCGAGGTCTTGGGCCAAACGCGGGCACGGCCCAACGTCGTGCCGGGCCAAGGCGCCGAATTCCAGGTGGCGATGAACGACGGCTCGACCCTGGTCGTGCAGTTCTCAAGGCCACCGCGTCCGCCGGGCTCGGTGGACGGCCCGCCAGGGCCGGGCATGGGCGCCATGGGTGGTGGCCCTGGCGGACGACCGGCGCCAGCGCCGCGCCTGCCCTTCAATTTCGCCTGGATGATGGTGCTTTTGGCGGTGGCGGTCGCGCTCGGCACGTATCCGATCGTGCGGCGTTTGACCAAACGCCTGGAGACCGTGCAAGTGGGCGTAGAGCGCTGGGGGGCGGGCGATTTGTCCACCCGGCTGCCGGAGGATGGCAAAGACGAGGTGGCGTATTTGGCGCGGCGTTTCAACCATTCGGCCGAGCGTATCGAGACCCTGCTGGAGGCCCAAAAGGCGCTGGTCGCCTCGCAGAAAGTGCTGCTGGCCTCGCAAAAAACCCTGCTGGCCAACGCTTCACATGAGCTGCGCTCGCCGCTGACGCGCATCCGCATGGGGCTGGAACTCATGCGCACGGCGCCTGAGCCACACGGCGGGCCGTCGCCAACCGGCCCGTCTGAAGCATCGCCACCCCCGGGGTTGCCTGCCCTGCAAGCCGCCCAAGCGCCGCTGCTGCACGAAATCAACCGCAACATCACCGAGCTGGACCAGTTGATCGAAGAAATTCTGCTGGCCAGCAGGCTGGACGCGCAGGAGGCTGACCTGGGCACCGTGGAGCCGGTTGATCTGCTGGGCTTGACGGCGGAAGAGTCGGCCCGTTTTGAGGCCGATCTTGAGGTCAGCCTGGGCGCGGGCGCGGTCCCCGGCACAGCGGAACTCACCGTGCAAGGCGTCGCCAAACTGCTGCGCCGCGCCTTGCGCAATCTGCTGGAGAACGCGCGGCGGCACGGCGCGGGCAGCATCACGGTGCGGCTGGCACGCTTGGGCGACGTGGCTGAAATCACCGTCTCCGATAACGGGCCCGGCGTGCCCGAGGCGTATCGGGCCCGCATTTTTGAGGCTTTTTTCCGCCTGCCCGGCGCCTCCGAGCGCGATGGCGGCGTGGGCCTGGGCCTTGCCCTTGTGAAATCGATCGCAGCGCGCCATGGCGGCCATGTCAGCGTCGACAACCGGCCCGGCGGCGGCGCCAGTTTCATCCTGACCTTGCCCATCGGCGCAAACCGCTCTGGCACTTGAGCGTCATACGCGTTGAGGTCTGAGCCAGCGTCCACGCAGGTGCCAACTCAAGCGTGAACTTTTGGTAACAAATTTCACGCCTGAAAGTGTGATTTTTACGACTATCTGCGTTTTCATCCCCCATTTGAGGGATGACGCTTTTCAGATTTGCGGCTGTAATTCACACCACTGCTGTCACAGTGTTTAAGGCAGGTGTTTCAAGCACCGGCAACCCGCGCCAAACGAGCCCAAGGCGCACCAAGCAAGAGTTCAGGAGTTTCCAACGACGTCCCTTCGGGGACTTTGACAAGCCATCCAGCCGCGAGGTTGGGTGGCTTTTTTTTGGACCGCAGGCC
Source organism: Rhodoferax sp. (assembly GCA_031365665.1). Lineage (GTDB taxonomy): Bacteria > Pseudomonadota > Gammaproteobacteria > Burkholderiales > Burkholderiaceae_C > JANYCG01. The sequence continues at coordinate 1,895 of JANLYO010000289.1, forward strand.
AGTTTCATGTAGCTATTATATTAATAGCATTAGAGCGCCATCTCATGTGGCCTAAGGGCGAAAAAATCTTGAAATTCAATGGTCGGCGCTCAAAAAGTCTTTTTTGTTAATACCCATGTTAACAATCGGACTGGCAAACTGCTGGCCGCTGGCGCAACTCAAATCGCCAGGCGATCGAAGGAGCGTGTTCAGCCCGTTGCGATCCCCTGCGATGTCAGCGCAACCGCAGCGATCAAAAATTGGCCAGTTTGCGCGCCAGTTGCAGGGCTACGGCTTGCGGTTGAATGTCCCTGAGACAGCGTAGATGCCCCCCGGCCGGCGGCAACGGGCATTCCCTCTGGAAACAAGGCGCACAGTCCAGTGGTGGCTGGTAATTGGCGTCGTTCTTGAGCCACAGCACCGAGGCGCGCGCGCTCAAGGGGGGGGTGTGGACGGGCGAACTGGAGCCAAAAATCGCCACCTGCGGCACGCCAAACGCCGCCGCCACGTGCATCAACCCGGAGTCATTGCTGACGACACCTTTCGCCGCTGCAATCGCCGCAAACGCCTGCGCCAGCGTGGTTTTGCCGGCAAGGCTCTGGCAGCGGCCAGGCCGAGCCGCGTTGGCTGTAGCGACGATTTCGTCACACAAGGCTGCCTCTTTGGCCGAACCCAGGAGGATCACGGGCAGATCAAGCTGCCGCGCCAGTTCGGCGAAATGTGCTGCTGGCCAGCGTTTGGCCGGACCGTATTCGGCACCGGGCGCAAAAACGTAATACGCTGCGCGCTGCAGCGCCAGCGCCTGCAAAGCCTGCGCAATCTGCGCCTCGGGCAGGTGCAGGCGGGGCTGGTCTTGGTCAAATTCGCGACTGGGAACAGGTTCGCTGGCGGGCGATTCTGGTGCGCCCGTGCTTAATGGGCTTTGGGGCTGACTTTGCAGCGGATTTTGGGTGTCGACAGCAATGTCGGTGCAAAGACGCGAATAAAACGCCACCATCGCAGGGCGCTGCTTTTTGGATGGATTTTGCAGACGGTGTGTGAGCAGGCCAAAACGTGATTCACCCCGGTAACCAACGCGTTTCGGAATGCCGGCCAAGAGTGGCAAAAGTGCGCTTTTGAGCGAGTTGGGCAGCACGTAGGCGACGTCAAAACGGCCTGCCAGTTCGCGCGCCAACGCGCGCCGGGCCTGGAGCTGCACACCGCCGTGGGTGAACGGGAACTCGATCACCTCGGCCACCTGCGGCATCGCCCGGTACACCGGCGCCACCCACAGCAAAGCTCCCACGGTGAGCCGCTCGCCGCGTGCCTGCAAACGCCGCAAGAGCGGCTCGGTCATCACTGCGTCGCCAATCCATTGGGGGGCGATGACCAAGCTGCGCGTCGGGCTAGTCGTCAACGAAGCAAATCGCAAAATTAATTGGGGTCAGATTCAAATTAATTGTTGAGTAATATTGACGGGAATTAATTGAAATCTGACCCCAATTAATTTCAGTGCCCTTCAAAGTGCTCGCCCTCTTTGAGCTTGTACACCGTGCCGCAGTAGGGGCACTTGGCCTCGCCGGTTTTGGCCACGTCCAGGTAGACCTTGGGGTGGCTGCTCCAGATTTTCATGTCCGCCTTGGGGCTGGGACAGAAAATGCCGCCCTGATGGTTTAACTCGCTGGCCAGCAGTTTGACGGGCCCGGCGCTCATGCGGCCACCTTTGTGAGCCACTGCGCGTATCGAGGGTTGCGGCCATTGACGATGTCAAAAAAAGCCGACTGGATTTTCTCGGTGATCGGGCCGCGTGAACCCACGTAGCCGTCTTTGCCCAGTTCAATGCGGTCGAGCTCGCGGATCGGCGTGACTTCTGCCGCCGTACCGGTGAAAAAGGCTTCGTCGCAGATGTACACCTCGTCGCGGGTGATGCGTTTTTGTACGAGTTCCAGGCCCAAATCCTTGCAAATGTGCATCACGGTGTTGCGGGTGATGCCGTTTAATGCGCCTGCCGACAGATCGGGGGTATAGACCACGCCGTCTTTCACCACAAACAGGTTTTCACCCGCGCCTTCACTCACAAAACCATTGGCATCGAGCAACATGGCTTCGTCGTAACCATCGTCCAGCGCTTCCATGTTGGCCAGAATGGAATTGGTGTAATTGCTCACTGCCTTGGCCTGCGTCATGGTGATGTTGACGTGGTGGCGCGTGTAGCTGGAGATTTTGACGCGAATGCCGCGCTTCATGCCTTCCTCGCCCAAATACGCGCCCCAGGCCCAGGCGGCCACCATCAGGTGGATGGTGTTGCCGCGCGGGCTCACGCCGAGCTTTTTGTCGCCGATCCAGGTCAGGGGCCGCAGGTAGCAGCTCTCCAACTTGTTCTCGCGCACCACGGCTTTTTGCGCTTCATTGACCTGTTCTTTGGTGAAGGGAATCGCCATGCGCAGGATTTTGGCGCTGTTGAAAAGGCGGTCGGTGTGTTCGTGCAGGCGGAAGATGGCGGTGCCATCGACCGTGTTGTAGGCGCGCACGCCCTCAAAAGCGCCGCAGCCGTAGTGCAGGGTGTGGGTCAGCACGTGGATCTTGGCGTCGCGCCAATCGACCATCTGGCCGTCCATCCAGATTTTGCCGTCGCGGTCGGACATTGAGGGGGGCAGGGCGCTCATGGTGTTTCCTTGGGTGTGCGCGGGGCGCAAGCGGTTGGTCGTTGGGGCGATGCGCCCAGTGTGGCCGTGATTTTAAGGCGTGGCGGACCGGGCGCTCCTGCGCACTTCTCTGCTACCTCGCGCCTATGCAGGCGGCGTGGGATCTGGCAGATTGGCAGGCACGTCGGGCCGCACCATCTCCCATTTCACCAGTTTGCCGCCGGAGAACTCACAGGTCACCCAGGACTCGCCGTTGTCCGTCCAGCGGTAAATTTCAGGTTGGGCGCCTTTGGCGGACATCAATTTGCCAAACGCCCGCGTCATCGCCACCACGTGCAGCAGGTTGAAGCCCTGCTTGAGTTTGGCATTGAGCATCACGGCGCTGGCGACATACCCGATGGGCCGATTGGCGGCACGGCGCATCACGGCCATCATGCGGGTGAAATGCAGCAGCATCCACATCATCAGGGCCCCAGCAGCGGCGGCTACACCGCCCCACCCGTAGGCCTGGTAGGCAAAGGCGACCAGCAGTACGCCCAGAATGGGTAGCCCAACACGAGACAACAGTTGTTGAAATTTCATGGCGCGAATTTTCGCCGAATTCGCCTGCCCTGAAACCCGGCAGGGGCCAAACAGCCGGGAAACGCCCGTTGGCCACGGCGCAGGCAGGTCACCCCGCCATGCACCTTACTCTGGCTGAATGCCAGCTTCCTTGACGACGCGGCCCCATTTGTCGACTTCACTCTTGATGACGTCGCCGAAACGCTCGGGGGTTCCGCTCTGGATTTCAATGCCGGCGCTGGTCAACCGCGTGCGCACGTCGTCAAGCTTCAGTGCATCGTTGATGGCGCCATTGAGCTTGGCCACAATGTCCTTGGGGGTTCCGGCCGGGGCCAGGATGCCGCCCCAGGTGCTGGCGTCGAAACCGGACAGGCCTGACTCGGAAATCGTCGGCAACTCGGGGAACGCGCTGGAGCGGTTCAAGGTGGTCACCGCCAGGCCCCGCAATGTGCCGGCCTTCACGTGAGCGCGGATCGCGGGCACGGGGTCGAAAATCATCGCTGTGCGGCCTGCCAGCAAGTCCGGGTGGGCCGCCGAACTGCCTTTGTAGGGCACATGCTGCATTTTTGTTTTGCTCATGCCCATGAACAGTTCTGCCGCCATGTGCAGCGAGCTGCCGGGACCGCTCGACGCGTAAATCGCCTTGTCCGGGTTGGCCTTGATCCAGGCCACCAGCTCAGGCACGTTTTTGGCGGGGACAGCAGGGTTGACCGCCAGCAACAGCGGCACCACGTGGGTGTAGGCCACTGGCGCAAAATCCTTGACCGGGTCATACGGCATGTTTTTGTACATGAATTTGTTGGTGGCGTGGCTGGACGCCACGATGACCAGGGTGTACCCGTCAGGCGCGCTTTTGGCGACGAAATCGGTGCCCAGGTTGTTGGACGCGCCGGGCTTGTTTTCCACCAGGACGGGCTGCCCGAGCGAAACCGCCATTTTCTCGGCCAGTGAGCGGGCGATCAGGTCAATGGCGCCGCCAGGGGTGGCCGGCACGACGATCTTGATGGGCCGCGTGGGATAGGTTTACGCCGCGACCGGCTGGACCACCAGCGCCGCGCAGAGCGCCAGCCCGGCGGATTTCAAGAAACCGAAAATTCTCATGGCGATGTCCCGATGTTTTGATGATGGGTGAATGAAGGCCCCTTTATACACCGGCACACCGTGCGCCTGCGCACTGCCTGGCGCGCTCCTGCCAAGCGCTGATTGCGCGCGGATTCAGCCCAAGTTCAGCGCAAGTCGCGCACCACCTGCATCGCCTCTTCGATGCGTTCGACGGCATGGATCGCCATGCCTTCAAACTCTTTCATGGCGGATTTTTTGGGCGCATTGGCTTTGGGAACGACGGCCACACTGAAGCCGAGCTTGGCCGCTTCCTTGAGCCGCTCCTGCCCGCGCGGCGCGGGGCGCACCTCACCGGCCAGGCCGACCTCGCCAAAGGCAATGAAGCCCTTGGGCAAGGGCTTGCCCCTGAGCGACGACGCAATCGACAACATCACCGCCAGATCGGCCGCCGGCTCGCTGATCCGCACGCCGCCTACCGCATTCACAAACACGTCCTGGTCCATGCAGGCCACGCCGGCGTGGCGGTGCAGCACCGCCAGCAACATGGCCAGGCGGTCGCGGTCCAGCCCCACCGAAAGCCGGCGCGGCGACGGCCCGCCGCTGTCCACCAGCGCCTGGATCTCCACCAGCATCGGCCGCGTGCCCTCCAGTGTCACCATCACGCAACTGCCGGGCACCGGCTCGGCGTGCTGGCTCAAAAAGATGGCGCTCGGGTTGGAGACGCCCTTGAGGCCTTTCTCGGTCATCGCGAACACGCCAATTTCATTCACCGCGCCAAAGCGGTTTTTGATGGCACGCACCAGGCGGAAACTGCTGTGTGTGTCCCCCTCGAAATACAGCACGGTATCCACCATGTGCTCCAGCACACGCGGCCCGGCCAGCGCGCCCTCTTTGGTCACATGGCCGACCAGAACAATGCTGATGCCACTGGCCTTGGCCAGCCGGGTGAGATGCGCCGCGCACTCGCGCACCTGGGCCACCGAGCCGGGCGCCGAGGTAAGCTGATCCGAATACACCGTCTGGATCGAATCGATGACGGCAATATCCGGCTGCGTCGCATTCAGCGTTGAGAGGATTTTCTCCAGCTGGATTTCAGCCAGCACGTTGACTTTGGAGTTGAGCAGCCCCAGGCGCTGCGCCCGCAGGGCCACTTGCGCGCCACTTTCTTCGCCCGTCACGTACAGCGTTTTCTGCCCGCTGCGCTGCAGCGAATCGAGCGCCTGCAACAGCAGCGTGGATTTGCCGATGCCGGGGTCGCCGCCGATCAGCACCACACCGCCTTCGACCATGCCGCCGCCCAGGACACGGTCCAGCTCTTCCTGTCCGGTGGGCGTGCGCGCCATGTCGCTGGCTTCGATGTCGCCCAAAGCCATCACCCCGGCCGTCTTGGCCAATGACGCGAACCGGTTTTTGGTACCGCCAGCGTTTTCAGCGACGGATTCGATCAGCGTGTTCCAGGCCGCGCAACTGGGGCATTTGCCCAGCCATTTCGGGCTGGTGCCGCCGCATTCGGTACAGGTGTAGATGGTTTTTTCTTTGGCCATCTCCTTAGTTTACTGGATAAATATCCAGTAAATCAAACAAAACGCGCAATCCTGTGTTCAGGCCCACACCGCGCTGAACGCCAGTGGCAAACGGGGTGCGCGGCTGAAAACCGGCTGCCTGCGGGACACGGGCTTTTTGGCCACCACAGGCGCGGCCACGGCAATGCGCGAGGGCTTCAGCGCGTAGACGATGGCACGCCGGTGTTCGGGTGTCGTGAAGACATCGCCAGCTTGCAACACTACATCTTCGGTGCTGTGGTCCAAGGTGATCCAGACGGCGCCTTCGGCGCAGCTGACGCGCAGGCTGGCCGCGTCGGGGATGCTGACCATCGCCTGGCGTTGCAGACTCAGGTCAAAAGTGCCGACTGGGCCTATGGAAGCCAGGCTGATTTCGGTGTAGGAGAGGGAAGTCATTTCGGATCCTTTCGCATTCATGATGGGAATGAATATACTGCTGTCATACCGCCTTATCAAACGGTGATTCGGAATACTTCACATGCGCATAGAGAATGCGAAAAAGCCAAATCTCGCGCTCCCGGCTGGGCGCCTGGCCATCCCCCGGCAAGACCTGCCACGCCTTGACCTGCTGCGCAGCTTCGAGGCCGCTGCGCGCCATCTGAGCTTCACTGCGGCCGCCGAGGAACTGTTTTTGACGCAATCAGCAGTCAGCCGCCAGATCCAGCAGATCGAGGCCGGGCTGGGTGTGCCGCTGTTCGAGCGCCGCCATCGCGCGCTGGCGCTCACAGATGCGGGCAGCACCATGCACCGCGCGGTGGTGGATTGCCTGGACCGCCTGCGCGACGCGACGGCGCTGGTGCGCTCCAGCCACCAGATGCGCCGGGTTTCGGTCACCACCACGCCAGGCTTCGCGTCACTTTGGCTGATCCCCAGGCTGGCGCGCTTCACTGCCAGCCACCCGCAGGTGGACGTGCGCATTTCTGCCACGCTGGAGGTGCAGGATCTGGAGCGCAGCCACCTTGATCTGGCCGTGCGTTTCTGCCCGACCAGCCAGGGCGAAGGGCCACCGCTGTTTGAAGAGTCGGTGTTGCCGGTGTGTTCGCCGCAACTGCTGGCCAACCGCGCCAACCCGCTGCGCAAACCGGCGGATCTGGTCAATCACACCCTGCTGGCGGTGGACACGCCCCAGGGCATGGCGGTCGCCGGCGACTGGGAGCCGTGGCTGCGGGTCATGGGCCTGCCCGAAGTGCGCACCAAAAACACCCTGCGTTTCACCCAGTACGCCGACGCCATTGGCGCAGCGGTGGCTGGCCAGGGCGTGGCCATTGGCCGCTTGCCTCTGCTCAACGAGCTGCTGCGCGAAAAACGCCTGGTGACGCCGTTCAAGGGCGTGGCGGCCTCGCAGCGCGGTTATTTTGTGGCCATGGGCGCACTCGCCGCCCACAACGCCGACGCGCAGGACTTCGCTCGCTGGCTGCGGCTTGAAGCCCTGCCTGCAGCATCCGGGCCGGAAACGGGCCGGGGGCCGGCACTTGCGGCACCGTCAAAAATAATTTAATATATTAAATAATCGGAAATACCTGTCGATCCCCGCATCATCCGCCCATCAACGTCTTTCTCTCCTGCCGCTTCCATGAGCACGCCCTTCGTTCATCGCAACCTGCCGCGCCTGTTATTGCAGGCGCGCGAGGCTGTCATGGCGCACACACGGCCAGGCCTGCGTGAACACGGGTTGAGCGACCAGCAATGGCGTGTGCTGCGGGTGTTGGGTGAACACGGCGTGGTCGAAACCGGGCGTGTGGCGCGCGAGGCCTTCATCCTCGGCCCCAGCCTCACCGGTGTGTTGACCCGCATGGAGCGCGACGGCCTGATCCGCCGCAAACGCGACGCGACCGACCAGCGCCGCACCGTGGTAGAGCCCACCGCCCTGGGCAAAAAGGCGGTGAAGAATCTGTCACATTCAATTGAGGCACATTACGCCTTCATGGAGACATCATTGGGAAAAACCAAGCTGACGCAGCTCTACGCGCTGCTGGACGAGGTCATTGCGCTGGAGCAACCGGCATGAACCCGTCCATGCCCCCATCTCAGCACTATTGGCCGACCGGCACGGTTTACGGCACGCTGCTGAACTTTCAAGCGGAGTGCGGCGTGATGGCCCCGCAGATGGCGCTGCCGCCCTACAAGGCGCCGCCCCAAGCCCCTGTTTTGTACGTGAAAACGGCCAACACCTGGAGTGCCAATGGCGCCGCGGTGCCCGTGCCGGCGCGTGTGGCCCAGGTGGAAGTGGGTGCCGCGCTGGCCATGGTCATGGGGCCGTCCACCACGTTGGCAGACGCCTCGTGGGTCTTGCTGAACGATTTGTCGGTGCCCCATGCCAGCTACTTCCGCCCACCGGTCAAGTTCAAATGCCTGGACGGTTTTTTGGGCGTCGGCTCGCAGCTTGTCAATGCCCGTGTTGCTGGCGACGCGCAGCATTTTGGGCTCGAAGTGCGCATCAACGGCGATCTTGCGCAAACCGTCGCGTTTGACAAACTCGTGCGAAACGCCCGGCAACTGCTGGCGGATGTGGGCAACTTCATGCGTTTGCGCGAAGGTGACGTGCTGATGCTCGGCCTCGATTGCCTTCCCGGTGGCGGGCGGCCATTGGCGCGCGTGGGAGACCGCATCGACATCAGCGCGCCCGGCATTCCGGCGTTTGGCACCTTGTCGAACACACTCGCTTCGGAGGCTTCATGAAGCACGCGCGGGTTGCCTATGCAGGTACCGTCCACAATGCAATTGAAAACGATGGCCAACTGCAACTGACCGATGGCCGCAGGGTTGCGTTCAATGATGTCATCTGGCTGCCGCCACTCAAGCCGGTGCCGCAGGCCCGAACCATCCTGGCGCTGGGCCTGAACTACGCCGACCATGCCAAAGAGCTTGAATTCAAGGCGCCCGAGGAGCCTCTGGTGTTCGTCAAAGGCGAAGGCACACTGATGGGCCATCGCGGCTTCACGCGCCGGCCGGCGGACGTGAAGTTCATGCACTACGAATGCGAGCTCACCGTGGTGATCGGCAAGACCGCCCGCCATGTGAAGCGTGATGACGCCTACGACTTTGTCGGCGGTTACACCGTGGCGAACGACTTCGCCATCCGCGACTACCTGGAAAACTGGTACCGCCCCAACCTGCGTGTGAAGAAGCGCGACACCTGCACGCCACTGGGGCCTTTTTTGGTGGACGCCGCCGACATCGCCAACCCGCAAGCGCT
>JANLYO010000305.1:0-21247 GCA_031365665.1 Rhodoferax sp.
CAGGTCGGTGAAGTCATCATGGGCCAGGTGCTGGCCGCTGGCGCCGGACAGAACCCCGCGCGCCAGGCTTCGCTCAAGGCCGGTTTGTCCAAAGAAACCCCGGCGCTCACCATCAATGCCGTGTGCGGCTCCGGTTTGAAAGCCGTGATGCTCGCCGCGCAGTCCATCGCCTGGGGCGACAGCGAGATTGTGGTGGCTGGCGGACAGGAGAACATGAGCGCATCGCCGCACGTGGTGATGGGCTCGCGCGACGGCCAGCGCATGGGCGACTGGAAGATGATCGACTCGATGATCGTGGACGGCCTGTGGGACGTCTACAACCAGTACCACATGGGCGTGACCGCCGAAAACGTGGCCAAGGCCTACGCCATCAGCCGCGACATGCAGGACGCGCTGGCGTTGGGCAGCCAGACCAAGGCCGCCGCCGCGCAGGCCGCCGGCAAGTTTGCAGACGAAATTGTCACCGTATCACTGGCCCAGAAGAAGGGCGATCCCATCCTGTTCAACGCCGACGAGGTCATCAACAAGAAAACCAGCGCAGAAGGCCTGGCCGGCCTGCGCCCCGCGTTTGACAAGGCCGGTTCGGTCACTGCTGGCAACGCCTCCGGCCTGAACGACGGCGCCGCCGCCGTGGTGGTGATGAGCGCCAAGAAGGCCGCCTCACTGGGTTTGAAGCCGCTGGCGCGCATCGCTGCATTTGGCACCACGGGCCTCGACCCAGCCACCATGGGCATGGGCCCGGTGTCGGCCACCCGCAAGGCGTTGACCCGCGCCGGCTGGAACGCCGCCGATGTGGATCTGTTTGAGCTGAACGAAGCCTTCGCCGCGCAAGCTTGCGCTGTCAACAAGGAACTGGGCATTGACCCGGCCCGCGTGAACGTGAACGGTGGCGCCATTGCCATCGGCCACCCGATCGGCGCGTCCGGTTGCCGCATCCTGGTCACGCTGCTGCACGAGATGCAGCGACGCGATGCAAAAAAGGGTGTTGCCGCTTTGTGCATCGGTGGTGGCATGGGCGTGTCCCTGGCCATTGAACGTTGATATTTTTATAAACCAAAGAGGAGATCGCAATGAGTCAAAAAGTAGCGTATGTGACCGGTGGCATGGGTGGCATCGGAACCGCCATCTGCCAGCGCCTGCACAAAGAGGGCTTCAAAGTCATCGCGGGCTGCGGCCCTACGCGCGACCACGTGAAGTGGATCGGCGAGCAGGCCGCGCTGGGCTACACCTTCTACGCATCCGTGGGTAATGTCGGCGCGTGGGAGTCCACGGTTGAAGCATTCACCAAAACCAAGGCTGAGCACGGCGCGATTGACGTGCTGGTGAACAACGCCGGCATCACCAAAGACCGAATGTTTCTGAAGATGACGCGTGAAGACTGGGACGGTGTCATCGAAACCAACCTCAACAGCATGTTCAACGTGACCAAGCAGGTCGTCGCAGACATGGTGGAAAAGGGTTGGGGCCGCATCATCAACATCAGTTCAGTTAACGGTGAAAAAGGCCAGGCCGGCCAGACCAATTATTCGGCCGCCAAAGCCGGCATGCATGGCTTCTCGATGGCGCTGGCGCAGGAGATGGCCACCAAGGGCGTGACGGTCAACACCGTGAGCCCGGGCTACATCGGCACCGACATGGTCAACGCCATCCGCGAAGACGTGTTGGCCAAGATCGTCGCTACCATCCCCGTCAAACGCCTGGGCAAGCCATCCGAGATCGCATCGATCATCGCGTGGCTGGCTTCGGAAGAAGGCGGCTATACCACAGGCGCTGATTTCTCGGTCAACGGTGGTTTGCACATGGGTTGAGTTGGATTTTTATCGGGGCGCTTGGTCGCTTTGACGGAAATCTCAGGAACCCGCTTCGGCGGGTTTTTTGTTTTCGGTGTGTCTTCCGCTGGTTTGTCTTATCAATTTTGACGTGACCCTGCCGCCAGGCGCTCGTTGTGCAACAGCCGGACTTGTTGGCGTTCCCAGGTTAAAGCTTGCTATTCGCAGCCTTTCGTTAACCCGCTACGCGTGTCACCATGGATACCAGGCCTCACTTCGGCAGCGTCTTCAACACATCCGCAATCAGCGCACACCCGTCAAACTGCCCGCGTTTGAAGGTCCAGCCCAGGCGGACGATCACAGCTTCGCGTGACGGAATCATGGCCACCATTTGACCCCAATGGCCAATCATGGCCAAGGTGTCGTCGGGGATGCCACGGCCTTTGCATTCACCGGCTTGCGGGTTGCCGTAGAGCCAGGTTTGCGCACCATATCCACGGCCATTTTCCAGGCCTTCGCCGCCATTGGTGGCTTGGGTTTTGGCGCGGGCCAGCCAGCCTGCGGGGATGACCTGGCGCTCGCCCCATTTGCCGTCGTCCAGCATCAACTGGCCCAGGCGCGCCCAGTCGCCCACGCTGGCCCACATATAGGACGAGCCGACCCAATTGCCGCTGGCGTCGCTCTCCATCGCTGCGCTGTTGGCGCCAATCTGCCAGAAGAGCGTGCGCTGCGGGTAGGCCCAGTATTCGCCATCGGTGGGGAACTGCGCGCGTGACACAGCGGCGAGCAGGTTGGCGGTCTGGCTCAGGTAGCGCCAACGTGCGCCGGGGGCGGCTTCGGGGGGCGCTTGGGCTGAAAAGGCGGCCACGTTGGTGCTGCCCCACAACATTTTGGGCACCTGGTCCCAGGGCTGGTAACTCTCGACATTGGCCAGGCCGTCGCGCATGTAGAGCAGGTCAGCCAGCTTGATGTTTTTGCGCGCGTCATTGCGCCATGGAGCCACCCAGGCCGGTTCACGGCCAATCGGGAAAGCGTTGACCACCGGTGTGTTCAGGCGCAGGCCGTTGTCCACGCTGAGTTTGTAAAACAGCATGCCCGCCACGGTTTTGGTCATGGACCAGCCGTGCAGCGGCGTGTTGATATCGAACCCCGGCGCGGTTTTGATCGCCAGCAATTTGCCTTTGTGCAGCACTGCCACACCGCGCGTGTTGGCGGCCAGCGGGTCCCCCGCGCCTACAAATGCCTGCGCCACCACTTTTTGCAATGCCGGTGCATCCACGCCAGACGCCCACTGGGCCACGGGCGAAGGCGCATTGCCGTCCGGCCAGGGCTGCGGCGTGCCGACGCGGGGGAAATACACCGAATCGCCCTGCGTGATGCTGCCCGCGCTGTCTAGCACGCAGCCGCGGTTGGGCAACCACTGCGCGGTGCGCGGCAACAGGCCGGCAAACTTGGCGGTGACGCGTTTTTCCTTTTCGTCAATTTGAACGCTGATCAACTTCAGCACCGGAGACGCGGGCAACACATCATCGGCCAGCAGATTGTCAACGGGGCGCGCCGCCACAAATGCTGCCGAACAAACGCCTTTCGCGGCCATGCCTGCGGCGTTTTTGGGGATGCCCGAATAAAACAGCGCACCTACCGCCAGCGCCAGCAGCGCCAGCGCCGCGATCAGCAGCCATTTCAGGCTGCGGCCCAGAAGGCCGGACGTATTTGCCATAAGGGATTCCGCCAGAAGTTGAAGTTGCCACTCTACCGCAGGAAGCTGCCAGCGTGGACAATACGCGGATGTCTTACCTACCCGAATTCATCGCCCCGGCGCGGTTCACCGACCCGCAGGCGGCACTGGCCAAGGCCACTGAAATTTACGAGTCCAGCCTCACGCACCTGCGCCACGCGATGCAGAAGTTTGTGGCGGGCGAGAGCTTCGCTGGCAACGTGCGCGCCTTTTACCCCTTTGTGCGGGTGCAGACCGACACCGTGCTGCGGCAAAACTCGCTCGAAACGGCGCGCTTGAGTTTTGGTTTTGTCGCCGGTGCCGGGCGTTTTGAGACCACCCTCACGCGGCCCGATCTGTTCGCTGAATATTACCTGGAGCAATTTCGCCTGCTCTTGCAAAACCACGGCGTGGCGATCGAGGTGGGCACCAGCAGCCAGCCGATCCCGGTGCATTTTTCGTTCGCAGAAAACGACCACATCGAAGGCAACTTGAGCCCTGACCGCCGCGCGATGATGCGCGACGTGTTTGACTTGCCTGATCTCGCTGCGATGGACGACGGCATTGCCAACGGCACCTACACGCCACGCCCGGGTGAGGCGCAGCCGCTCTCGCTGTTCACCGCGCCCAGGGTGGACTATTCTCTGCACCGGCTGCGCCACTACACGGGCACCCTGCCCGAGCACTTCCAGAACTTTGTCCTGTTCACCAATTACCAGTTTTACATCGACGAGTTCATCCGCCTCGGGCATGAGGCCATGGGCGATGCCGCCAGCGAGTACGAGGCTTTCATCCAGCCCGGCAATGTAGTCAAGCGGCGCAAAGGCCTGCCGGTGCATCACGACGACGACCTGGGCACCGAGCCGCTGCGTCTGCCGCAAATGCCGGCCTACCACCTTAAACGCGCCAATCGCAGCGGCATCACCATGGTCAACATCGGTGTCGGGCCGGCGAATGCCAAAAACATCTCCGACCACATCGCCGTGTTGCGCCCGCACGCCTGGATCATGCTGGGCCACTGCGCGGGCCTGCGCAACGCGCAGCAGCTGGGCGACTACGTGCTGGCCCACGGCTACGTGCGCGAAGACCATGTGCTGGACGAAGAGCTGCCGCTGTGGGTGCCTATCCCCGCGCTGGCCGAGGTGCAGGTGGCGCTGCAGGACGCGGTGAGCGACGTGACCAAAATGGACAAAGCCGAGCTCAAGCGCATCCTGCGCACCGGCACGGTGGCCAGCACCGATAACCGCAACTGGGAGCTGCTGCCCGACAACGGCCCGCAGCGCCGCTTCAGCCAGAGCCGCGCGGTGGCTCTGGACATGGAAAGCGCGACCATCGCCGCCAACGGCTTCCGCTTCCGTGTGCCCTACGGCACCTTGCTGTGTGTGAGCGACAAGCCCCTGCACGGCGAGATCAAGCTGCCCGGCATGGCCAACCATTTCTACCGCGAGCGCGTGGACCAGCACCTGCGCATCGGCATCCGCGCCATGGAGCTGCTGCGCGCGCAAGGCGTGCACAAGCTGCATTCACGCAAACTGCGCTCGTTTGCTGAGGTGGCGTTTCAGTAGGCTTGGTTTTGTAGTCAGTAGAATGCTTTGTTATTGATAGCTAATAACGTCCATTTCATGAGACCTAGTGGCCTATTTTTATCTTATCCTGCTTCTGGGGTCTGGTTTTTGGCTTTATAATACCCAATTTGGGTATGATATTTTTAGCTGTAAATTTTGCGAGTCGCTTTGGGTGCGCTGGCCAATCGAGCGGATTTTCCGGATGACGCCGTCGGCACCCAACCAAGCACCCCGCCGCCGCTCCTCATAAGTCGCAGGCGCGAACGCTGTCGCGTTCACTGGCGCCACAAATCGTCGGGTCGGCGGGGTGCGTGGCTGGCTGCGGAAGGGGCGCGCAAAATAATCCATGCTTTGCCCCCAAGGTTGGTTCAGTGAATCCGCTATATGCTCCAGTATCATGAATGCGTTGTCAACGAGGCTCGAATATTGTTTGAACGGAGGAGCAATGTCAATCGATTGGGCCGATGTGCTGAAACTTGTAGTTCCTTTTGTTACCGCAATCTTGATGGTGTGGATTAAAGGGTGGATAGAAGAATACTTGATGCGAACGCGAAAGCAACATGCGTTGTCGAGGCTACTCGACGAAGAAATCCGTTCTTCGTTGCCGACGGTATTGGCATTCAAGCGTGTAGCCGAGACGGCGGTAAAAGGAAATCTGCGTCTGGTTGATTTCGAAGGATCGAGTTTCATATCCAAATTTGCCAGTGATTTGGCCGATTTGGATCCTACAAATGCTTATCTCTATGCTGACCTTGAATCGGGCATGGAGATTGTCAACAAGGGCATTGGCCGCCTTTCTGCATTGACACTGAGCAGGGTATCTGCCACCACGCCAGAGGTTATTCGGCAGTTCGAAAGGTCTATCGTTGGCCAGGCAAAAATTACAGCTACCGATACGGTGTCCATGCACAAGGCCGCGATTGCGGTAATAGGAATAATTCCGGAGAAGCACCGGTATATCAAAGATATGCAGGCTGCCAAAGCCCTAGAGGACAGCGTGAAATTGGCGGAAGCGCAATTGATTGACTGCCCCAGGTTGTGGCACTTCGAAACAAATCGAATGATCCCGCCGCAGTTGATCAGGCCGATGGCTGATTGCATAAGTTTGGAATCCGGTTTTGCGCCAGCGGCGCATCAAAAAATAGCAGCACCAATCGGCGGTTGAATCACTTGTTCCGCAGCTTTCCATCTTCAATTTGGCGGAAGCAACATCATGAGAAACTACAGCCAGTGCCCCCCGGCGCTGACGACAGATTCTTTTAGCTGAAAACCACGATGCTGCAAACCCAGTCCCTGATGGTGATCAACGTCGCCAACATGCTGGCGCTGGCTTTCACGCTGCCCATCATCATGGGCCGGCAGCTGAGCCCGGCCGTCACCTATGCGCGCAATGGCATGGTGGTGCAGGCGGGCACGCTGCTGGCCTTGCTGGTCGCCAACGCCCGGCCAGGGCTGCTGTGGCACTCCGCGTTTTCCACTTTGAGTGTGTTTTTGATGGCGTGGGCGCAGTGGCTGGGCGTCAAGGCGATCGAGGGCTGGCTGGGGCCGCGCAAAGGCAAAGGCCTGCTGGTGATGGCCATGGTGGTGGCGCCCGCTGGTTATGTGGTGCTGGCGCAGACCTTTCATCCCCGCGCTATCTGGGCAACCAGTTGTCTGGTGTTGGAACTGACCGTGGTGTGCTGGGCTTGCCTGTATCCGCAGGCTGGCCGGGGCGGCAACTGGCGCTGGGGGATTTTCGGCGCAGCGCTGGCGGTGGTGCTGGCCAGCCTGGCGCGCATTGGTGTGATGGTCTTCTACCCGCAGGATTATGTGAACTTCATGGCCGCGCATCCCGTCAACGTCGCTGCGGCGGTGGTGGCCAACGTCAGCCTGGTGGTCTCGACCATGGCGACCCTGGTGGCCTGGCGCCAGGAGGCCGAAGCTGCGCTTGAGCAACAGGCCATGACCGACGCCTTGACGGGCCTTGCCAACCGGCACGCCTGGGGCTTGCAGGGCGGGCCCCAGTTTGACGCAGCACGCCGCCACGACCAGGGCCTGACGCTGGTGATGCTGGATCTGGACCATTTCAAGCAGATCAACGACACGTTTGGGCATCTGGAGGGCGACCGGGTGCTGAGCGCGTTTGGCGCGGCCCTGCAGTTGCACCGGCGCAGCAGCGACCTTGTGGCGCGCATGGGCGGGGAGGAATTTGCTTTGCTGCTGCCGCAGACCGACATCCAGGCAGCGGTGCTGATCGAGCAGCGCATCCGCGAAGACTGGGAGACATGTTGCCGCACGCAGTTTGGCCGCAGTGTGGGCTACAGCGCAGGGTTGGCGCAACTGGGCCGCGCCGAAAGTTCGCTGGAAGACCTGATGGCGCGCGCGGATGCGGCGCTCTACAAAGCCAAGGCATCCGGGCGGGGCCGCGCGTTGGTGGCTGGTAATTGATCGATAGCTATTTTATTAATAGCATATAACGTCCATTCTACGAGACCTAAAGGCCGTTTATTTTCTTTAAACTGTCTTCGAAGCCGGTTTTGGCTTAAATCGTACCCAATTTGAGTATTTTGAGCTCTGGAACGCTGTTAGCACCCAGCCAAGCACCCCGCCGCCGCTCCTCATAAGTCGCGGGCGCTCAAGCTATCGCTTTCGCTGGCGCCACAAATCGTCGGGACGGCGAGGTGCGTGACTGGATGCTAAAGGACAGCAGGACGCCGACCGCACCATTGCTTGCTTTCATTTCGGATTGCAACTTTTTTTGAGAAATGGGATGAAGCTCACATTTTTTACTCGTTGTTCAAAATTTGAGTGATGCGGCAGAGAGCGTTTTGAAAAGTCGGAAAATGCAATGCAGGTGTTTTGATTTCATCAAAATCAAGGAAAGAAAATTGTTCGAAAAACTGTCAATCCTGTTGCTAGGTTGGCTGCTCGGCCTTTTGGCTCCAGTCATAAACGACGCAATCCGAAGTCGCCGTGAAAATGAGCTTGGGCGCCAAGCTGTGCTCGGTGAACTTCGTGAACTCGGCACCACTCTGGCCCTTGCGGCGTTTGCCGTTCGGACGGATCAAGGTACAGCTGACAGAAAATTTCTTGAGTGGGTCAAATCCGATATGGAGCGATTCTCGGTTTCAACCGAACTGCAGGGAGTGACTCTAAACCTTCGTTGCCTCATAGCTTTGACTGATGCGGAACTGGTTCAACTAAGCACGGCGATCTCCCAGAATCCGAGCAAAGCGACGATGCTTCAGCGCTATTCCGCGCCGCTTCTGGACTCCCGTGTAAATGCACTTTGGTCATTCGAAACTTCCTTCCAGAGAAAACTGTTGGAAATTAAGCATCACATGGCACTTCTTGATGATTTGGTTGACCGGTCACGCAAGTACTTTGACCTTACGTTCACAAAACTAGAAGGCGATAACCACCGATTGGCTGCAGAAAATCTCAAGCAAGTCTGCTATGAGTACGGACACAGAGCTGAACTGCTCGTTGGGAAGATTCGTATGCTGTAAGCGACGTTTGGTGGGGTCGAATTTCCCTGCTGACCAGGCTTCGCTCCGTGCAGCTAGTCAAGCGCCCCGCCGTCCCGACGATTTGTGGCGTCAGTGAACGCGACGGCGTTCGCGCCTGCGACTTATGAGGAGCGGCGGCGGGGCGCTTGGCTGGCGGCCAGCGGCGCATCAATTCACAACGGCACGAATTGGCCTCTGCATTCGGTCGCCAGGAACGCTACCCCACCAAGCCCTGCAACTTCGCATATTGCAGCAACATGATGGTCTTGGCATCGACGATCTCGCCCTTGGCGATCATCTCCAAAGCTGCATCCAGCGTGGGTTCCAGCACTTCAATGTCTTCTCCCTCGCCGCGGTGCCCGCCGCCGTCAGACACCTTGTCGCGCGCTGCGTATTCACCCACAAAGAAGTAGAGCCGTTCGGTCACCGAGCCGGGGCTCATGTAGGCTTCGAAGACCTTGCGCACCTCGCGCACCTGGTAGCCGGTTTCTTCTTCGGTTTCGCGCCGGATGCAGGTTTCGGGGTCGTCTTTGTCCAAGAGGCCGGCGCAGGCTTCGACCATCATGCCGCTCGCGTTGCCGTTCACAAACGTCGGGAAGCGGAACTGGCGCGTCAGGATGACGGTTTTCTGCGCGCGGTTGTAGAGAAGGATGGTGGCGCCGTTGCCCCGGTCGTAGGTTTCGCGGTGCTGGCGCTGCCAGCTGCCGTCGCGGCGTTTGAGGTCAAACGCGGTGGTTTTCAGTGTGTACCAATTGCTGGACAGCAGCTTTTCTTCAACAATGCGAATGCCGCCGCCGATATCTTCACGTAGGTCCGTGCGGGCTGAGCCATTCATGTCCATGACGGGGCTCAGCCTTCAGGGCAAGCGCGGCTTGACCAGCGACGCCGCCAGTTTGGCGCTTTTGCGGGCGACCTCCACATCGGAGTCATACACCAGCGCCACACCCATGCGGCGTTTCACAAAACTCTCTGGTTTGCCAAACAGGCGGATGTCGGAGTTGGGCACGCGCAGGGCCTCATCGACGCCGTCAAACACCACGCCTTTGCCGTCCACGCCGCCATAAATCACCGCGCTGGCGCCGGGGCACATCAACGCCGTGTTGACCGGAAGGCCCAGAATCGCGCGGGCGTGCAGCTCGAACTCGTTTTGCCATTGGGTGCACATCGTCACCATGCCGGTGTCATGCGGGCGCGGGCTGACTTCGCTGAACCAAACCTCTTCACCTTTGACGAACAACTCCACACCGTACAAGCCCAGCCCGGCGGGTTTGCCGCCCGCGCCTTGCCCGAGGTTGTCGGTGATGGCCTTGGCGATCTCGCCCGCGCGCAGCGAGGCCACGGGGTGCATGCGCTGCGGCTGCCAGCTCTCCACGTAGTCGCCTGCCACCTGCACGTGCCCGATGGGTTCGCAAAAATGGGTTTCCACCTGCCCGTCTGCGCCCAAGGCGCGCACAGTGAGCAGGGTGATTTCGTAGTCGAACTCGATCACACCTTCGACAATCACGCGCCCGCCTTTCACCCGGCCGCCCGCCATGGCATAGTTCCAGGCGGTCTTCACGTCATAAGGCCGGTTGATGCGGCTTTGGCCCTTGCCCGAGCTGCTCATCACTGGTTTGACGATACAGGGGTAACCGATCTCGGTGTCAACGGCGGTTTGCAGCTCTTCCAGCGAGTCGCAGAATTTGTAGGAGCTGGTGGGCAGTTCCAGGGTTTCAGCCGCCAGGCGGCGGATGCCCTCACGGTCCATGGTGAGGCGCGCCGCGCGGGCCGTGGGCACAACCCGCACTTTGCCCTCAGACTCCAGCACCTGCAGCATCGACGTGGCGATGGCCTCGATTTCAGGTACCACGATGTGCGGGGCCGCGGCTTCGATCAGCGCCTTGAGTTGCACCGCGTCGGTCATGTCCACTGTGCGGGCATGGTGCGCCACGTGATGGCCCGGCGCGTTGTCGTAACGGTCGACGGCGATGGTTTCAACCCCCAGGCGTTGCAGGGCGATCAGGACTTCTTTGCCCAGCTCGCCCGAGCCGAGCAGCATCACTTTTGTGGCAGAAGGGGAGAGTGGCGAGCCAATAGTGGTCATGAAAAGGTCAACAAAAAAATAGGACTAGGCTGGGCAATGCCGGTATTGTCGGACAATTCGGCATGACTTTTGAACTCAGCCCCGCCACCCTCCCAAGCTTTATGGAAGGCCTCAATCCGCCACTTTTCGCCGCCACCGCACTCACCAAACGTTATGGCGTGGGCACGGTGGTGGACGAGGTCTCCTTCACCATCGCCCGTGGCGAATGCCTGGGCGTGATCGGCCCCAATGGCGCGGGCAAAACCACCACCATTCGCATGTGCCTGGGGCTGACCAGCCCCGATTCAGGCAGCGTGCGGTACCACTTTGCGGGCAGCGGCGCGCTGGCCATGCCCGACGACGCACTGGCGATCAAGGCGCAATTGGGCGTGGTGAGCCAAACCGACACGCTGGACCCGGATTTCAGCTGCGCCGAGAACCTGCTGGTGTATGGCCGCTATTTCGGCATGCGTGATGCTGACATCCGCGCACGCATCCCGAAGTTGCTCGAATTCGCCGCGCTCACCCACAAGGCCGACGCCAAGCCGGGTGAACTCTCCGGCGGCATGAAGCGGCGCCTCTCGCTGGCGCGCGCGCTGGTGAACGACCCGCAACTTTTGCTGCTGGATGAGCCGACCACCGGGCTAGACCCGCAGGCCCGCCACCTGATGTGGGAGCGCCTGCAAACGCTTTTGCAGCAGGGCAAATCGATTTTGCTGACGACCCACTTCATGGACGAGGCCGAGCGCCTGTGCTCGCGCCTTTTGGTGCTGGACCACGGCAAGAAAATCGCCGAGGGAAAGCCCCGTGAACTGATTGCAGCGCATCTGGAGCCCGATGTCATCGAGGTTTACGGCAACGGCGCGGTGGCCCTGGCCGGGGCGCCGCTGAAGGCGCTGGCCCAACGCGTCGAAGTGAGCGGCGAGACGGTGTTTTTCTACACTCAAAATGCCAGGGCGCTGATGGAGGCCTTGGCCGCTTACCCACAATTGCGCACGCTGCATCGCCCTGCCAACCTTGAAGATCTCTTTTTGAAAATGACAGGACGGCAAATCCGGGAGGACGCATGAATACCGCGACAAATCAAGCTGTGAATCAAACCGCTATGCCCAGCGCTTGGCGCGCGCCCCAACTCTCGATGCGCTGGTGGCCGGTGTTCCTGCGCAATCTGCTGGTCTGGAAAAAGCTGGCCATCCCCAGCATCATCGGCAATATTGCCGACCCGCTCATCGCCCTGGTGGCCTTTGGTTATGGCCTCGGGGCGCTGGTGGGGCAGGTGCAGATGGGCGATGTGAAGGTGCCTTACATCGTGTACCTGGGCGGCGGCTACATCTGCACCAGCGCGATGAATGCGGCCTCGTTTGAGGCGCTGTATTCGGCCTTCTCGCGCATGCATGTGCAGAAAACCTGGGACGGCATCATGAATGCGCCGGTGAATCTCGACAATATTTTGCTGGCCGAAATGCTCTGGGCCGCGTTCAAATCTCTCACCACAGCCAGCGCCATTTTGCTGGTAATGCTGGGCCTGGGGGTCTCGCACAGCCCACTCTTGCTGGTGGCCTGGCCGATTTTGTTGCTGGTGGGCATCACGTTCAGCTGCATCGCGCTGGTCTTCAATGCGCTGGCGAAAGGCTACGACTTTTTCACCTATTACTTCACGCTGTTCATGACGCCGATGATGTTTTTGAGTGGCGTTTTCTTCCCGCGTGAACAGCTTCCCGGTTGGCTGCAAGGCGTGTCGCAATGGCTGCCGCTGACCAATGCAGTGGAACTGGTGCGCCCGCTCTTCATGGACGAATGGCCCAGCCACGCGCTGCAACATCTGGCCGTGCTGGCCGCCTACGCCGCTGTGAGTTTCTGGGTTGCCCTGGCCTTGACGCGCAAACGTTTTGCCAAGTGATCGTCAACGAGTCGGATTTAAAGTCAAATTCAGTGCTATATATTATATAGCTGTATCTCCATATACTGTGTGGCCTAGCACCTGATTTTCCATAAAACCAATGGCGCAACCTGGTTTTAGTGGTCTATCATACCCAATTTAGGTACGACTCAAGGTGCCGCTGCCTTGATCATGTCGGCCGCCTTCTCGGCGATCATGATGGTCGGCGCATTTGTGTTGCCGGCCACCACACGCGGCATGATCGAAGCATCCACCACGCGCAGGCCCTGCACGCCACGCACGCGCAGCTCGGCATCGACCACATCCAACGGGCCGTCGCCCATGCGGCAGGTGCCCACCGGGTGGTAGATGGTGTCGGCATGGTTGCGGATGAACTGCTCGATTTCTTTGTCGCTTTTCGCGTCCACAGAGGCGGCTGACTCACGGCCACCGTAGCCCGCCAGCGCTGGTTGCGCCAAGAGCGTGCGCATGGCTTTGAAGCCGCGTATCAGGCGGTCCATGTCTTCACGTTCGGCCAAAAAGTTGGGGTCGATCAAAGGCGCGGCAAAGGGGTCTTTGCTGGCCAGGCGCAGGTCGCCCCGGCTCACCGGGCGCAGCAGGCACACGTGGCAGGAATATCCCAGGCCAAAGGTGGTGGTGCGGCCATGGTTGACCAGTTTGCCAATCACAAAGTGGTACTGGATGTCTGGGATCGCCTCAGACGGGCTGGATTTGACAAAACCACCAGCCTCGGCGAAGTTGGTGGTCAACATGCCGGTGCGGTGTTTGCGCCACTCAAAAATGCCCTTGATGGCGCGCGCCAAGCCGCCCAGCGAGATGCCAAACAGGTCTTTGAGGTGCGGCGCGGTGTGCACCAGCACCACGTCCACATGGTCGTGCAGGTTGTGGCCCACACCCGGCAGGTCGTGCACCATCGGTATGCCCAGCGCCGTCAGGTGGGTTTGCGGCCCGATGCCCGAGAGCATCAAGACCTGCGGCGACTGCAAAGCGCCGGCGCACAGCAGCACTTCACGCGAGGCTTTGAGCTGGTGTAGCTGCCCGCCCTGGCTGTATTCCACCCCCACCGCGCGTTTGCCTTCGGTCAGGATGCGTGTGGTGTGCGCGCCGGTGATGACCTGCAGGTTCGCGCGCCCCAGGTTCGGCGTGAGGTAGGCCTTGGCGGCGCTGAAGCGTTCGCCATTTTTGTGGGTCACCTGGTACATGCCCACGCCTTCTTGGGATTCGCCATTGAAGTCGGGGTTGTGTACGTAGCCGGCCTGTTTGCCAGCTTCAATGAAGATCGGGCCGAAGCGGTTCGGGCTGGTGAGGTCTTTCACGTTCAGCGGGCCGCCGGTGCCATGCAGGGCGTCGCCGCCGCGTTCGTTGTGTTCCGAGCGTTTGAAGTAGGGCAACACGTCTTTGAAAGACCAGCCGGCGTTGCCTTCAGCGGCCCAACTGTCGTAGTCGCCCTGGTGGCCACGCGCGTAGATCATGGCGTTGATCGAACTGGAGCCGCCCAGCACTTTGCCGCGCGGCTGGTAACCCTTGCGGCCATTGAGTCCGCGTTGCGCTGTGGTTTCAAACTTCCAGTTCGCGTCACTGGTTTTGGCCAGAAGCGCCAAGCCCGCCGGGCAGTGGATCAACACATTTTTATCGACGCCGCCCGCTTCGAGCAGGGTCACTTGAACCTTCGGGTCTTCCGAGAGCCTGGCGGCCAGGACGCAGCCGGCCGAGCCGCCGCCAATGATGATGTAGTCAGGCATGTTCCAATGGATTCCAACGGTGTTTTATGGTGTGGACTTTTGGCATACTGCCATTGTCCGGCCACACTTCGATTCAGCCTTTGAAGATAGTCGACAAAGCGCGCCAAAATTTAAGGAGCCATCTTTAATGAATACTCTCGTAAACCCTGATGCAAACGTTAACGTTGCGGGCCAGGGCAGCATTGACTGCACTGTGCAGGGCGAGTTGCTGCTGATCTGCATCAACCGCCCGGCCAAACGCAATGGTTTTACGCCCAAAATGTTCAAGGAACTGGGCGAAGCCTACACCCGCCTGGACGACGATGCCGCCTTGCGTGTGGGCGTATTGCACGCTGCGGGAGAACACTTCACCGCTGGGCTGGACTTGCCCTCCATCGCGCCGATGATGCGCCGCGGTGAAAAATCGGTACCGCTGGGCCTCGTCGATCCGCTGGATTTGGGCATGGCCGGTTACCGGCGTCGCGTCAAACCGATGGTGGTGGCGGTGCAGGGCATCACCTACACCCTGGGCATCGAGCTGATGCTGGCCGCCGACATCGTGGTGGCGGCAGACAACTGCCGCTTTTCGCAGCTTGAGGTGAAACGCGGCATCATGGCCACGGGCGGCGCCACGCTGCGCATGGCCGAACGTGCGGGCCTGGGCAATGCCATGCTGCATCTGCTCACGGGTGGCGAGTTTGGCAGTGCCGAGGCTCTGCGTCTGAACTTTGTGCAGCGGGTCGTGCCCGCCGATCAGGCCTTGCCCGAGGCGATCCGCATCGCGCAAAGTATCGCGGTGCAGGCACCGCAAGCGGTGGTGGCCACGCGCCAAAATGCCTTGAAGGCGGTGGAACATGGCCCGGTGGTGGCGATGCACGACTTCATCGAGGTGCAGCGCCGCCTGGCCAACTCTGAGGATGCCAAAGAAGGTGTGGACTCTTTCGTCGAGCGGCGGGCGGCGCGGTTCACGGGCCGCTAAGCGTTTCAACATCTCTTGCCATCCCGTTCGTCATCAAACCCTAAGAATCCACGCATGAGCACCCTGAGTTTTCCGCTTCAAAAGAACAACCTGCACGCGACCCACCTGCAAGACGCACCCGATGTGCCGCTGGCTGAAGCTGCGGTGCGCGTGGGCCACATCTTGTCTTTGCATGAAGGCCTGATGCGATGAAGCTGGCGGTGCTCTCCGACATCCACGCCAACATCCAGGGCATGGACGCCTGCCTACGCCATGCGCGCGAGCGTGGGGCACGCCAGTTTGCGCTGTTGGGCGATTTGGTGGGTTATGGCGCCGACCCGGTGGCTGTGGTGCAGCGCGCGCAAGACTTGGCCAGCCACGGCGCGTTGCTGATCAAGGGCAATCATGACGACATGGCGGTCAACCCGCCAGCAGTGCCCCGGACTTTGGGCGACAGCACGGCCGGCTGGACCCACGCGCAGTTGTCGGCCGGCCATCGCCGGTTTCTGGACGCCTTGCCGATGACCCTGCAACACGGCAGCCTGCTTTTGGTGCATGCCAGCGCCGATGAGCCCGCCAGTTGGCCCTACATTTACGATGACGACGCGGCGCTGGACTGTTTTGCCGCCGCCGCCGCCATGCCCAACGTGCGCCAGGTGTTCGTCGGCCACGTTCACCACCAGACCCTGTTCTCCAAAGTCCAGCGCGAGGCTTTGCAAAAACACAAGGTGACCGCCGGGGAGCCGGTCATGCTCGACCCAGCGCGCCAGTGGCTGGCCACCATTGGTTCTGCCGGGCAGCCGCGCGATGGCAACCCGCATGCGATGTACGCCCTGTACGACACAGAATCGTGCGCGCTGGATTTTCAACGTGTCGCCTACGACCACGTCCACGCCGCCGACGCAATCCGCCAGGCCGGTTTGCCGATCTGGCTGGCGCACCGCCTGGAAGTTGGCCGTTGATGCCGGGCGGGCCCGCCCAGGCGCCTTCGCGCCACCCCTTTGACGTGCTCACGCCCGATGTGGTGATGGACGCGCTGGCCAGTGTCGGCCTGCACGGCGACGGTCGCCTGATGGCCCTGAGCTCATATGAAAACCGCGTCTACCAGATCCACCTGGAAGACGGCCGCGCGGTGGTCGCCAAGTTCTACCGTCCCGGGCGCTGGAGCGATGCGCAAATCATCGAGGAGCACAGCTTCAGCGCCGAGCTGATGGCGGCGGAAATCCCGGTGATCGGCCCCATGCCTTTGGATGGCCAAACGCTGCACCGCTTCAATGGTTTTGCCTTCAGCGTCAGCCCGCGCCGTGGAGGGCGGGCGCCCGAGCTGGACAACTTTGAAGTGCTCGAATGGATTGGCCGCTTTCTCGCACGCATCCACAGCGTGGGTGCGGCAAAAACGTTTGAACACCGCCCGGCGCTCGATCTGCAAAGTTTTGGTGTTGACTCCCGAGAATGGCTGCTGGCGCACGACTGCGTGCCGTTGGACGTGCAATCCGCCTGGGCAAAGCGATCGCAGGAAGCGCTTGATTTAGTAGCCTCATGGCCTTATTTTTCAAAACCCAGCGACCAAACTGGCATAAAAACGGGTGGCGCAGGGCAAGGCGGCATCACCTCAATCCGCCTGCACGGCGACTGCCACCCCGGCAATATTTTGTGGACACCCGTCGACGCCCCAGCAGCATCAGGGCCTGGCCCGCACTTTGTTGACCTGGACGACGCCCGCAGCGGCCCCGCCGTGCAAGACCTGTGGATGTTGTTGAGCGGCGACCGCCATCAACGCAGCCGCCAATTGGGCGCGCTGGTCGACGGCTACGAGCAGTTCCGAGAATTCGACCGACGCGAGCTAGCGCTGATCGAACCCCTGCGCACCCTGCGCCTGGTCCACTACAGCGCCTGGCTGGCCCGCCGCTGGGCTGACCCGACTTTCCCCATCAACTTCCCCTGGTTTGGCAGCAGCGACTACTGGCAAGGGCAGGTGCAGATGCTCGAAGAGCAGATGGAAGCGATGTTGGAGGAGCCGCTGGTGGTGTGATGCAAGCCCGGTTTTTAAAAATAATACCCAAAATGGGGTTTATCACGTCCCAAAATGAATCTGAATCCCTATATTTTTAAAAATTTGAGCGTCAGGCCACGTAAAATATGGACAAGTAGCTATATAAAAAGTAGCAAATCAGGTGATGCACAACGGCATCAAGAGCCTTGTGGCATATCCTGTCATCGCCGACTGGGCGCTTCCAAGCCGACCAGGGTTTCTCTGAGCCGTTATATTCAGACCCGCAGCGATCAAACTTGGAGATATTCATGCAGCGCAGCACTATCTGGCGAACTGGCCTTGGTTTCTTTTTTGGCATGGTGGTCACCCTTTCGCCCACTTTGCTGCAAGCGCAAAACACGTTCCCCAACAAAACCATCACCATGGTCGTCCCGTTCCCGCCCGGCGGCCTGGCCGACCTGGTGGCGCGGCCTGTGGCGGAGGCAATGTCACGGGAGCTCGGCCAGCCGGTGGTGATTGAGAACAGGGCCGGGGCCGGTGGCGGCATTGGCATGGGGTTTGCGGCCAAGGCGCGGCCCGACGGGTACACCGTGCTCTTGGCGCTCTCCAGCCTCACGGTGATCCCCGAGGCGGACGCGCTGCTTGGCCGCGCGCCGCTGTTTGCGCTGGGTGACCTGCGGGCCATCGCGCGTTACACGGCAGACCCGACGGTGCTGGCCGTGCGGGCAGATGCGCCCTGGAAGACGCTCAAGGATTTTGTGGAGGATGTGGCGCGCCGCCCTGGCGCGGTGAACTACGGCTCCAGCGGCAACTACGGCACCATGCATGTGCCCATGGAAATTCTTGCGGCCAGCGCCAATCTGAAGATGACCCACATCCCCTTCACGGGCGCGGCGCCCGCCGTGGTGGCGCTGCTGGGCGGGCAGATTGACGCGGTCTCCACCGGCCCGGCGACAGTGCTGCAACACGTCAAGGCCGGCAAGATTCGGGTGCTGGCGCATTGGGGCACGAGCGCTTTGGCCTCGATGCCTGAAGTGCCGAGTCTGAAGGATGCAGGCCAAAACGCCGAATACGCGCAATGGTCTGGCCTCTTCATTCCGAGCGCAACGCCCGAGCCGGTGGCCCAGCGCCTGCGTGCGGCGGCGAAGTTTGCCGCGAATGACGCAAAGGTGCGCGACATCATTCAAAATGCCGGCAGCCCGGTGCAGTATCTGGATGCGCCGGAGTTTGAACTTTATGTGGCGGCGGATGCCAAACGCATGGTCGACGTCGTCAAACGCATTGGCAAGCTGCAATAATTATTCGAGGACATTGGAAATGAAAAGAAACCTTTTCAATGCGGGCGCTCTGGCCTTGTTTGGTGCCGTCTTTGGCCTACACGCCGCAGCGCAAACCGCTTCGACAAGCTCAGGACAGGCCTACCCCACGCGCCCCGTCAAACTCGTCGTGCCTTTCGCTGCGGGTGGCCCGGCGGACAACTTTGCGCGTTTCGTCGGGCAACGTTTGAGTGAATCGATGGGGCAGGGCTTTGTGGTTGAAAACCGCCCCGGCGGTGGCTCGGTGATTGGCACGGATGTGGCGGCCAAAGCCGCGCCAGACGGCTACACGCTGCTGGTGATGTCGAACACCCACACCGTGAACGAAACCCTCATCGCCAACAAGCCGTTTAATTTGACGCGTGATTTTGTCGGCGTGGCGCCCATCAACTCGTCAGAGCTGGTGCTGGTGGCGCACCCATCCGTCAAAGCCAACAATCTCAAAGAAGTGATGGCTGCCGCCAAAGCCGCGCCCGGCAAGTTCAATTACGCCTCCAGCGGTCCCGGCACGCCCTACCACATGGCCGGCGAGTTGTTTAAAAGCATGGCCGGCATTTACCTTGTGCACATTCCCTACCGGGGCAGCACCGGCGCACGCACGGATGTGATCGGCGGCCAGGTGGACATGATGTTTGACGCGGTGACCACCATGACCGAACAGGTCAAGGCGGGCAAGGTCAAGGCGATTGCCACCACCGGGCCGCAGCGCTCCAGCGTGCTGCCCGATGTGCCCACCATGGGCGAGGCCGGCTTGGCGGGCTACGACGCCACCATCTGGCTCGGCCTGATGGCCCCCAAGGGCACGCCCAAGGCAGTGGTGGACAGGCTGAACGAGGCCGTCAGCAAAATTGCCAGCAACCCCGAAGTGAAAGCGCAGTGGGGCAAGCAGGGTGCGTCGCCCATCGTGATGAACGCCGACGCGTTTGACAAATACATCAAGGACGACATCGAAAAATGGGCCAAAGTCATCAAGACGGCAGGCATCAAGGCCGACTGACCCGCATGACGGTTCATCTGTTGAGCGGCGGCGCGGCGGCGGGCTTGGTGGACGCTCGGCGGGCACAGTTCAAGGCCGAGTCAGGCCATGACATTGCCGGAGAGTTCGGCGCTGTCGGTTTGATGAAAGACAAATTCCTGGCAGGCGCAGCGTGTGACGTGCTGATTTTGACCCAGGCGTTGATTGATCAACTGGGCGCTTCAGGGCATGTGCTGGCAGGCACGGCCCAAGCACTGGGCGTTGTGAAAACCGGCGTCGCCGTCAAAGTCACAGAAGCTGTGCCTGACGTCAGCACACCTGCGGCGTTGAAAGCCGCATTGCTGGCCGCCCGTGGCATTTATTTCCCCCACCCGGTGAAAGCCACGGCGGGCATCCATTTTTTCAAGATCTTGCAGCAGTTGGGCATTGATGCAGAGCTGGCCCCGCGCCTGCGCCCGTTCCCCAATGGCGCGACGGCCATGCGGGAGATGGCGGCGAGCAGCGAGCCCGGCCTGATCGGTTGCACGCAGGTAACCGAAATTCTCCATACTCCCAATGTGCGGCTGGTGGCCAATTTGCCTGTGGAGTTTGAATTGGCCACGGTGTACACCGCCGCCCTATGCTCGGCTTCTACCCAGGCTGTCGCTGCGGGTCAGCTGATAGAACTGCTGGCTGGGGCCGGGGCCACCGAGCTGCGAGAGGCCGCCGGATTCAACTGAGTTCGGCTGTGTTCGGTTGGGAGCGGCGATGACCGACAATCGAGGGTTTCCCGAATTGAACCCGCATGGCCCTCATCACCCTTCTGAACGCGCAACTTGCCTTTGGCCATGTCCCGCTGCTTGACCACACCGATTTTGCGCTGGAGACCAATGAGCGCATTGGCCTGATCGGCCGCAATGGCGCCGGCAAATCCTCGCTGCTCAAAATCCTGGCGGGCATGGAAAAGCCCGACGACGGGGCCTTGCAGTTCCAGCAGGGGCTGCGCTCGGCCTACGTTGCGCAGGAGCCAGTGCTTGACCCGGCTGCTTCAATATTTGAAGCAGTCAGCGCAGGTTTGGCGGCAGCCATTGCCGCGCGTGACCAGTACATGGCGCACGAGCCAGGTGTGGATTTGAACGCGCTGCAGTCCATCATCGAGTCGCTTGACGCTTGGAACTGGGAGCAGCGCGTGGATGAAACCCTGCACCGCCTGCATCTGGAGCCCGAGGTTAAAATCGGCACGCTTTCGGGCGGCATGAAAAAACGTGTGGCGCTGGCGCAGGCGCTGGTGGCCAAACCCGACGTGATGCTGCTGGACGAACCCACCAACCACCTGGACCTGGACGCCATCACCTGGCTGGAAGACCTGCTGATCGACTTCAAGGGCAGCGTGGTCACCATCACCCATGACCGTTCGTTTTTGAACCGCGTGGCCACCCGCATCATCGAGCTGGACCGCGGCAAGCTGGCCACTTACCCCGGCAACTTCAACCAGTATGTGCTACAAAAAGAAGAGCAGCTCGCGCAGGAGGCCATCGTTACCGCCAAGGCTGACAAGTTACTGGCGCAGGAAGAGGTGTGGATCCGCAAGGGCGTGGAGGCGCGGCGCACGCGGGCGCAGGGGCGCATCACGCGCTTGCAGGAATTGCGCGCCAAGCGCGAGTCCCGCCGGGATGTTTTGGGCAGCGTGCGGCTTGACGTGGCCAGCGGCGCACCCAGTGGCAAGATCGTGGCCGAGTTGACCAAAGTGGGCAAATCGTATGGCGACCGCGTGATTGTCAAAGACTTCACCGGTACGATTCT
>JANLYO010000020.1:0-16887 GCA_031365665.1 Rhodoferax sp.
CGCGTTTTGGGCTAAGGCTACGGTGAACAAGTATGTCCAAAAAGCTGGACTTGTAGAAAGCGAATACAGGTTTTCATTTTTCAGCCGATTTGACGCCGTTTTCCGACCCTGAGGGGCTGTTTCCAGGGCTCTTTGCCCCGATTCCTCGGTTCATAGGCGCACCTGTGCCATCAGCCTTTGACGACCGAGGTAAATATTGGCCAACGCCAAGGCAGTGAATGCCCGTGTCGCGTTCTTCTGCAAACCACGGTAACGCACCTTGCCAAATCCCCAAAGGCGCTTCACCACGCCAAACACATGCTCCACCCGTGAGCGGATTCTTGGCTTGCTGCGGTTCTTGGTACGCACCGCTTCGTCAACGGTTCCGGCATAGCGGGTGCGCTGGTTGGTGAAGTCCCTAGCCTTGGGTTCCTTGCTGGCAATCAGGTCCTTCTGGCTGGCGTAGGCGCAGTCACCATAGACGCGCTGCTCGTTGCCATGCAGCAGGTCGGGCAAGGGATGCTTGTCATGCACATTGGCCGCTGTCACGACCACGCTGTGGGCCTATGGCTTCACCTACCAGAACTCCAGCGAGCGCACGGCTGCTCTGGATCACTGGTCATCACTACAACTGGCATCGTCCGCACCAAGGCATTGGCGGTGCCGTTCCCATGTCTCGTCTCAGTCGGTCAAGAAACAACCTCTTAACTCTTCACATCTAGCCTTGTCTGCGTTCTTGGTCGAACTGGGCGCTCCAATGATGGGGGCTCCACGATGGTGCCGGTGTTGACCTTGAAGCCACGCGCTTGCAGTTCTTTGCCAACCTGGGCAAACAACGCTTCGCCCAGCTTGTTGTCATTGAGCAGTTTGCGAGACTTCGTGATGGTCGCGGAGTCGGGCACAGGCTCACATCCCAGATCAACACCAACGAAGCTGCGCAGACTGACACTGTCGTAGAGCGCCTCTTCACAGGCCAGATCACCCAGATTGAACCAGTGCTGGACGAAGTGGATGCGCAACATGCGCTCAAGACCGATGGGGGGACGGCCGTTGCCTGCTTTGGGATAGTGGGGTTCGATGACTTTGCACAAAGCCGACCATGGAACGATGGACTCCATGGTCTTCAGGAACTCATCGCGCCGCGTGGGCTTGCGGTAGTTCTCGAACGTCTGATCTGCTGCCATGGCCAGGGTTTGTTGTTTCATCGGCGTTTAACGTTTCAACCCCTTGGAGCTTAGACCTTAATCATCAAATCCTTAAACTGCAATGGGTGGGGTCAATATTGGATGGAAAGAGGGGGTCAAGTTTGGATGGAAATCAACAGGCATGGGAGTCGTTGGAAGAAAAGTAGCGCAAATGGGATGCCTTTACGTCCGATCCGGAATGGCAGCAGGCTTGGGCAGAGTCGGAAAAAGACGGCATTATTGTGGCCAATGCCGCCACCTCGATCTTAAGCCCGACTAAATTTTCTGCCCTTCAGTAGCGTGCCAACTAGTGAAAACCCTAATATACTGATGAGTAAATATTAATTACCATAAGGAATATTTAAAATCTAACACGTAAAGTCTGCTCAATGAAGCTTGGTGCTGAATCAATTGTTGATGTGGTGGTCGTGGGTGCTGGCTTTGGCGGTTTGTATACGTTGCACAAACTGCGCCAGGCAGGCTTCACTGCGCGTGGGTTCGAAAAGGGCAGTGATGTCGGCGGGGTTTGGTACTGGAACCGCTATCCCGGCGCGCGGTGCGACGTGGAGAGCTTGCAGTATTCGTTTTCCTTTGACGAAGAGCTGCAGCAAAGCTGGCGTTGGCCTGAGCGTTTTGCGGCGCAGCCGGAAATTCTGGCTTATGCCCAACATGTGGCCGAGCGGTTTGGTCTGCGGCGCGACATTTCGTTTGGCGACGGTGTGGCAGCGGCAGATTACGACGATGCCCGGGCTCTGTGGCATGTTCTCACTGAAAAGGGCGAATCTGTCAGTGCCAGATTTTGCATTTTTGCCACTGGTTGTTTGTCAACCGCTCGCATGCCGGAGATTGACGGCCTTCAGGACTTCCAAGGCAAGAGTTACCACACCGGCCAGTGGCCACATGAGGGGGTGGACTTTTCGGGGCAACGCGTCGGCGTGATTGGGACTGGGTCTTCCGGTATCCAGGCGATACCGATGCTGGCGCAGCAGGCTAAAAACTTGGTCGTGTTCCAGCGCACGGCCAACTTCAGCATTCCGGCGCGCAACGCGCCGATGGACGACGCCTACGAGCGCTCCTGGAAAGGCAACTATGCCGCCTTGCGCCAGCGGGCGCGCGACGATACCACCTCGGGCACCGTGTACGAAAAAGGCAAGTTCAAGGCGCATGAAGTCGCACCCGAATTTCAGCAGAGCGAATACGAGCGGCGCTGGCAGGGCGGCGGAGTGAGCTTCATGCACACCTTCAATGACCTGATGCTGGACGCAAAATCCAATGTGACGGCGGCGGAGTTTGTGCGCAACCAGATTCGCGCCACGGTTCATGACCCGAAAGTCGCCGAGCTGCTGGCACCCAAGGACCACCCCATCGGCACCAAACGCATTTGCGTCGACACAGACTACTTTGCCACCTACAACCGCAGCAACGTCAAGCTGGTCGATCTGAAAGCTGCACCGATTGAGCGCATCACCGCCATCGGCGTGCAGACGACACAAGAGAACTACGCGCTGGACGCCATCGTCTTTGCCACGGGTTACGACGCGATGACGGGTTCGCTCTTGAAGATAGACATCACGGGGCGTGAAGGCAAGCGCCTTAACGAAGCCTGGGCATCGGGACCGCGCACTTACCTGGGTTTGATGGTGGCCGGGTTCCCGAACCTCTTCATGGTGACTGGTCCGGGCAGCCCTTCGGTGCTGGCGAACATGATCTTTGCGATTGAACAGCATGTGGACTGGATCGTGGACTGCGTGCGCACCTTGCGTGAGCGCGGTGTGGACACGATTGAGGCGGATGCACAGGCGCAAGACGAATGGGTGGCGCACGTCAACGAGGTGGCGGACCGCACCTTGTTCAAACAGGCGAACTCCTGGTACCTGGGCGCCAATGTGCCCGGCAAGCCGCGGGTGTTCATGCCGTACGCGGGCGGCGTGGTGCCGTATCGGAAAAAGTGCGAAGACGTGGCCGCGAAGGCTTACGAAGGCTTTCACCTGCGCGCGCTGGCTACACAAGATTGAACTGTCACTGTTTTTGACACCATTTTTTGCAACGATTTCATGATCGACAACAAGACCAAAGACACTTCAGGATTGGCAGGGCGGGTTTGTGTGGTGACGGGTGGCGGCAGTGGCATGGGCCGGGCGATTTCACTGGCGCTGGCAAAAGAAGGTGCGAAGCTCGCCGTGCTCGATCTCGACACCGCAGGCGCTGCCGAGACGGCTGCAATGATCTCAGGCAACGGCGGCCAGGCCGCAGCATTTGCATGTGACACCGCAGACGCCGCCAGTGTGGCCAAAGCGGCGGCGCACAGCGCAGCAACGCTGGGCCTGTGCGATGTGCTGGTGAACAACGCCGGCATTTTGCGACCGGGACCGCTGGACACCCTCGCGCTGGATCTCTGGAACAAGGTGCTGGCGGTCAATCTTACCGGTTATTTCATCTGCGCCCAGGCCTTCGGCCACCAAATGCGGGACAGAAAAAGCAGCGCGGGTGGCGCCATCGTACATACCGCCTCGATTGCGGCAGACCATGCTACCGCCAATGCAGGCGCCTACAGCGTGGCCAAGGCGGGCATCCAGATGTTGTCCCGTCAATTGGCGGTGGAGTGGGGTGTTCACGGCATTCGCAGCAACGTGGTGAACCCAGGTTTGATCGTGACACCCATGTCCCAGGCCTTTTACGACCAGCCGGGCGTGACCCAGCGGCGCAGCCAGGCGGTGCCTGCTGGCAGGGTTGGTGCGCCTGAAGATATCGCACAGGCGGTAGTGTTTTTGGCCAGCGACCGGGCCGCATACATCAGCGGGCAAGAGATTGCGGTGGACGGCGGTTTCACCCAAATGTTGATGAGTTTGATCCCTCGCGCAGGTTACGAGAGCGGAGCCAACTGATATGGCGCGCCGCAAGCTTGCCGTGATTGGCGCAGGCGCCGCCGGTTTATGTGCTGCCAAACACCTGCTGGGGCAGGGTATAGACGTGGTCATCTATGAGATGGGCACATGCATCGGCGGCCTGTGGGTGTATGAGAACGACAATGGTTTGAGTGGCGCCTACCAGTCGCTGCATGTGAATTCTGAAAATAAAGTCACGGCGTACAAGGATTTTCCTTTCCCAGACGACGCGCCCATTTATCCCGACCATGTGCAAATGGCGCAGTATTTGGCCGCGTATGCGGAGCGGTTTGACCTGCGTCCGCACATTCGGTTTAGCTGCAAAATCGCCGCCGTAGAGCAAGTGCCAGACGGCACCTGGGCAGTGACGCTGGCAGATGGCCGCAAAGAGGAATTCAACGCAGTTGTCGTTGCCACCGGGCATCAGGGCGTGCCCAGCCATCCGCCGTTTGCCAAGGATTTCACTGGCCACTATATGCATTCACATGGTTACCGCCTACCCGAGCCATTCAAAGGCCAGGACGTGCTGGTGGTCGGAGCTGGCAACAGCGCCTGCGATATTGCTTCTGACATTTGCACGGTGACGGCATCCACGACCATGGCGGCTCGATCACCGGTGCTGCTTATGCCCCGGATGTTTCTGGGTGTGCCTACATCCCGTGTGTTGGGCAAGATTGAAAAGCCGTGGATGCCTTGGCCGATCCGCCGCCGAATGCGTGAGCTGATTGCACGCATGGCGCACGGACGCATGGAGCAGTGGGGTTTCGTTACGCCCAAAACGCGCACGCACCCGGCAGGCCACCATTTGCTGATCGGCCACTTCATCTGGAATCGGATCAAGGCCAAACCTGGCATTGCCAGTGTGCAGGGCGACACCGTCACCTTTGCAGATGGCTCTACCAAGCGGTTCGACACCTTGATCGCAGCCACAGGTTATGAGGTTCACCTGCCGTTTTTGGCAGAGCGCCTTTCGCCAATGAAAGGGCACTGGCTGGAGCTCTACCACCAGGTGGTCAAACCCGACGTTGCCGGACTCTACTTTTTGGGTTTCTTTAATGTCAGTGGCGGCGGCAATATCCGCATGATGGACGACCAGGCCGAATGGGTTGCGGCTTTGGAGACGGGCAGGCACGTGCTTCCAAGCCGGGAGTCGATGCAAAAGGCCATTGAACAGGAGCATGAGGCGATTACACGCTTGTACCCCAATAGCCCCCGTTATGCGCTGGAACTTGATCCGCGCGTCTATCGGGCCGCCTTGGGAAGAGAAATGCGCCGAGGTTTGAAAGCCAAAGCGACTTAAGCCGGAAAAGTCCGGACATAGTTCAGAACATCGCGCAGTTTTCACAGCAGGTTGAAATTGTTGAATATAAGGGTTTTCTCTAGTAAACCAATTATATGGTCAGACCATATAATTTATAGACCACAACTTGAAATGAAAAGTTCAACGCAGAAGTCGGGGATCGTTCTAGTTCGTGCTTCTCCTGCAAACCGAATCTAGCGTCAATAAGTCAATTTGCCATGTTTGAAATTGCGCCCGTTAATGTTCCCAAGGCTGCCGACGTCTTGGCCAACGTCCTGCGTGAAAAAATCCTGGAAGGCCAATTGCTCGAGGGCATGGACTTGCCCAACGAGCGAGAGTTGGGCAGCCAAGTAGGTCTGTCACGCGCTTCCGTGCGTGAAGCCCTGCGCATCTTGGAGGGGGAAGGCTTGATTGCCACCCGCACCGGTCGCAATGGCGGCTCGGGGGTGGTGCGACCGACCAGCGCGAATATCGAGCGTTCTGTGGGCATCTTCATTCGTGGGCAGGGCATTCGCTTGGAGGCCGTGCTTGAAACGCGGACAGCTATCGAACCGCCTTCTGCGCGCTTTGCCGCCCTTCACCGCACGGACGCCGATCTGGAAGAAATCGAAAAGTGCCACGCCAAGCTGGAACAAGCGTCCGATAGCGGAGACATTCCCGGCTATGTGCGGGCCAATCTCGACTGGCATGTACAAATTGTGCGTGCCAGCCACAACGAACTGTTGATTGCTTTCATATCTGCGGTGTCGCAATCGGTATACCCGGCGACAGACCTGGATGGCTTCAATTCAATGGAGGTCCGCAATGCGGTGATCCGCGCGCACCGACGTGTCATGGACGCCATCAAGGCCCGTGACGGCGATGCTGCTGCACGGCGTATGGAGCGCCATGTGTCAGCCTACATCAGCGATGTGCAGCAAACGCAAAACACCAAGCCGGGCACCTCGCCCAAGGAGAAATAATGGGCGGAATCGTCGGAATTGACGTTGGCGGAACCTTCACGGACCTTTTCTATTCTGGTGACGCCAACCAGCCGCACCGGATATTGAAGGTGCCTTCTACGCCGCAAGACCCATCTATCGGCTTGCTGAATTCGCTCAAAGCCGCAGGGCTGGCGTCGGATGACCTAGAAGCCATTTTGCACGGCACCACCATCGCCACCAATGCCGTGATCGAACGCAAAGGTGCGCGATGCGCGTTGGTGACCACCACCGGCTTTCGCGATATCCTGGAACTTGGCCGACGTGATCGCCCCAATATGTATGGTTTGGAAGGAACGCATGAACCTTTAGTGCCTCGTGACCTTCGGTTCGAAGTCAGCGAACGGCTGGACTTTGAAGGAAACGTGCTGGTTCCTTTGGATATTGACGGTTTACGGGCTATTGGAAGTGCCCTGTTGGCGCTCGAAGTGGAATCGGTCGTCATTTCGTTCATGCACGCCTACGCCAATCCGGCGCATGAGCTGGAGGCACGCGAAGTGCTTGCGCAAATCAACCCGGCATGGGAATTGGTCGCGGCAACCTCGGTGGTGCGCGAATACTACGAATTTGAACGCACCAGCACGGCAGTGGTGCAAGGGTATCTTCAGCCGCTGGTGGCCCGGTACGCCAAAAATCTGGCGAACCAGTTGAGCAAATGGGGATACCAACGCGACGTTGCCATCATGCAGTCCAATGGCGGAGTTGCGCCGCTGCGGCAATTGGGGGAGCGCTCGGCCTATATCGTGCGCTCCGGCCCGGCAGCAGGTGTGATGGCGGCTGCCAGACTGGCTGCGGAGGCGGGTTTCACGCACATCATCACCGGCGACATGGGCGGCACCAGTTTTGACGTCGCTGTGGTCATCAATGGCGAGCCGAATGTAGCGGAAATTACCAATTTGGACTTCCGGATTCCACTGCGTTTGCCGATGATAGATGTGCATACCATTGGCGCTGGTGGTGGCAGCATTGCCTACCAAGATCGGGGTGGCATGTTGCTGGTGGGGCCGCGCAGCGCAGGCGCAGTGCCGGGGCCGGTGGCGTACCGGCGTGGTGGAACAGAGCCGACGGTGACCGATGCCAACATTGTTCTGGGACGCATCAACCCGGCCAGCCCGATGAATGGCACGGATTCAAAGTTGGATGTCGAAGGCGCGCGTGCCGCAGTGCAGCGCCTCGGGGAAAAAATGGGTTTGGGACTGGAGCAGACTGCCGAGGCCATCTTGGCTGTCGTCAATCAGCGCATGGCGGGGCGCATCCGCTTGATGTCCATCGAGCGGGGTTTGGACCCGCGCGACTTCGCGATGGTTGCTTTTGGCGGAGCTGGACCGCTGCATGGTGGCGCTCTGGTCCGCGAGGTCGGCATCGACACCATGCTGGTGCCTTTGTACCCTGGCGTCTTGTGCGCCCTGGGGTGCGTCTATGCCGATCTGCGGTACGACATTTCACAAACCCTGGAAAAGAGGCTGGACAAATTGGGTGTAGGAGAACTTGCCGGCATCGTCAATCGCCAGCGGGATCAAGGCCAAAAGCAAATAAACGAAAGCCAGGTTCCGGTGGATGTCACCACCATCACACACGCAGCCGACATGGCTTACGCAGGCCAAATCCATTCCCTGCGGGTGGTGATTGACGCCAATTGGGACATTGCACGCCTGGAACAAGCCTTCAATGATGTTTATCGGGCGACTTTTGGCAACACCCTTGCAAGCATGCCGGTAGTGATTGTCAACCTTCGCACGGTCGCGGTCGGTCGGCGGTCCAGCGCTGCGCTGCCGCAAAGCAGTTTGAAGGGCAGCGGCGTGCCGAAGGCGAATTCGCGCCGGCCAGTGCATTTCAATGGCTGGCACGACACGCCGGTCTACCAGCGCGAAGACCTCTCGCCCGGAATGCAATTCAAGGGCCCTGCCATCGTGGAGCAGAGCGACACAACGACGGTAGTTGAGCCAGATATGGATGTCACAGTAGATGCCAAAGGCAACTTGTTGGTGAAAGTGAGGGACGCGAAATGATGAACCCGGTAACCCTGGCCGTGGTGCGCGGCAGCCTGGAGCAAATCGCCGACGAGATGGATTTGCATTTGATCCATGCGGCCATTTCGCCGATCATCTCTGAAACCAATGACTGTGCCAATGGCATCTTTCACCCGACCACCGGTGAGACGATTGCCCAGGGTCGTTACGGTTTGCCGGTGTTTTTGGCTTACATGCAGTTCACGGTGCAAACCGTCATTGGAATGGCGCGTGATGAGGGTGGATTCAAGCCTGGTGATATGTGGATTTTGAACGACCCCTACATTGGCGGCAGCCATTTGCAGGACGTCCAGTTGATAGCCCCGGTGTTTGTCGAAGGCGAATTATTTGCGGTGATGGCGACGACGGGCCATTGGATGGATATTGGCGGAAACGTCCCCGGTGGCTGGGCGCCTAAGGCGACTGAGATCCACCAAGAGGGCATCATCATCCCGCCGGTCAAGCTATACGAAGAAGGCAAGATCAACAAGGCACTGGTGAGCATGTTCAAAGCGAATGTGCGTCTGCCGTCAGAGATTGCCGGCGACCTGGCTGCCATGTCCAACGTGTTTTCAGTGGGCACACGGGGCATTGAAGCACTGGTGAAAAAATATGGCCGACCCGTGCTGTCCGATTGCCTCAACGAAATGATTGCCTATTCCGAGCGGCAGATGCGCTCCTACATTGGTGAACTGGCCGACGGCACCTACTCCTTTGAAGATTATTTTGACAATGACGGCATCGTCGATGCGCCTATTCCCATCCGCCTGGCAATCACAGTCAAAGGCGAAGAAATGCTGTTTGACTTCACAGGCACCGGGCCAACTTCGCGCGGACCCGTGAACATGTCGCGAAACACCACCTTGTCCTCGTGTTACGTTGCGATCAAGCACATTTTTCCGGACGTCCCGGTCAACGGTGGAACCTTTCGGCCCATCCGTTTTGTTTTACCGGAAAACACATTGTTATCGGCGGAATATCCCGCGCCCGTGGGCGGGTACCTTGATCCCGTCGGGCGAGTGATCGACGTGGTGTTTGGAGCCATGTCCAAGGTCGTCCCTGACAAGGCGCCGGCCGCATTTTTCGGCACCACCGGCGTTGTGACGGTCAGTGGCATCCATCCGCGCAGCAAGAACTATTTCGTCGGCGTGTTCCCTTATCCAGGTGGCTATGGCGCCTCCAAGGCCAGTGATGGCCTGATCAATGGCACGCCGCCGCAATCGATGGCCAACTTCATGTCGCTGGAAATGTGCGAACACCGGTTTCCGTTGCGGTTTGACTACT
The DNA here is from genome assembly GCA_031365665.1 of Rhodoferax sp. GTDB lineage: Bacteria > Pseudomonadota > Gammaproteobacteria > Burkholderiales > Burkholderiaceae_C > JANYCG01. The sequence continues at coordinate 9,622 of JANLYO010000020.1, forward strand.
TCAGAATTCGCAACGACTCAGGTGGCGCGGGATGGCACAGGGGTGGTTGCGGCACTGAATACGGCTTCACAGCGTGGTCAGAGTGCATCGTTTCCGTTCTCGGTGACCGCGTGGACTATGCGCCCTTCGGCATCGTCGGTGGCGGCCCGGCTTTGGCGAACACTGTTGAGTTCACAACAGCAGGAAAAAAATGGATTCCTGAGTTGCGTAGCAAACAGGAAAAGGAGCCTTTTGCGCCGGGCGACTCCATTCAGGCCGCGTCGCCTGGAGGGGGTGGTTTTGGCAATGCCTTCGAACGTGAACTTGTATCCGTGGAGCGTGACATGAACCGTGGCTTTATCAGCCGGGAAACCGCTGAGGACGTCTATGGCGTCGTTGTCAGCGACGAGAAGCAAGTGACGGGTGGCCACAAGCGATATCTACTCGATGAAAAAGCCAGCGTATTGAAACGCGGCCAGCTGCATATGACAGCACAAACTGCTTGAATCCGAATCAAAATCAATCGAAGGGCACCAGTATGGACAGTACAGGAAGTTGGGAGTTGCCAGAGGACTTGAGAATGCTCAGGGACACCATTCGGCGCTTTATGGCAGATGAGGTGAAGCCGATGGAGGACAAGTTGCCGCACGATGCCTACACACTGGATGCAGAGCCACTCAAGGCGTTGCAGAAGAAGGCGCGTGATTTGGGGTTGTGGTGTTTTGAGACCCCTGCTGAGCACGGCGGCGCAGGCTTGAGCCTTTTGGGCCAATGTGTGGCGGCCGAAGAAACCGCCAAATGCCGCATGGGCGCTTATATCGCAGGTTGCGGCGCTTTCGGCTTCGACCCGCCGGTGGTGACCTGGAAAGGCACCCACCACCAGCAGCGTTTTGCCCGTGATGACGTGGCACAGGGCACGAAAGCTTTTGTCGCCATCAGTGAACCCAGTGGTGGTTCCGACCCAGGCCGTGCAATACAGGCGCGTGCCGAGCGCAAGAGCGATCGGTATGTGATCAATGGCACCAAAATCTGGATCTCGGGCGCGGGTATGGCCAAGTGGGGCATCGTCTTTGCCCGCGTCGGCGAAAGCAAAGGGCGTGACGGCATCACGAGTTTCATCGTCGATAAGAGCCGGCCTGGCATCAGCTTGTCCAAAATCCCCGTGATTCGCTCCTATTCGCCGTATGAGGTGCATTTTGACAACTACGAAGTCCCCATCGAAGACCGACTTGGTGATGAGGGCAAAGGATTCTCGTTTGCCGAGGAATGGCTGATCCACGCCCGCCCGCCCTATGCGGCGGCAACAATTGGTATTGCCCAAGCGGCGCTGGATTTGGCGATCGAATGGGCGTCCCAACGCAAAACCTTTGGAAGTCTGCTGTCTGACAAGCAGGCGATCCAATGGATGATTGCAGACTCCGAGGTTGAGTTGCGCGCGGCCAGACTGCTGGTTTACCAAGCTGCCTGGAATGCTGATATGGGCCGTGACATCAAGGTTGACGCGTCGATTGCCAAGGTGTTTGGCACGGAGGCGGCGGGGCGGGTCGTTGACCGTTGCATCCAGATTTTTGGTGGGATGGGCGTTGCCCAAGAGTTGCCGCTGGAGCGCTGGTACCGCGAGCTGCGCATCAAACGCATCGGTGAAGGGCCTTCCGAAGTGCATCGCATGGTAATTGCCCGCGACATGCTTGGCGGCAAACGCATAGGGGCCTGACCATGTCCATTGACCTCAATATTTCCAACGAGGGTATAGCCCTCATCACCATCAATCGTCCGGAGCGTCTGAACGCGATGGACGCCGAGCATTACGCGGGGCTGTCGCGTGCCTGGTGTTCGGTTCGCGACGATCCCGCTGTCCGAGTGGCGATCGTGACGGGCGCTGGTGAAAAATCTTTTACAACGGGTGCAGACATCAAGAGTTTTCTCACCGCGCCGGCAGAGCTATCCGAAATGTGGATGACGCAGCGCGATCAGCTCCTCAATCGCGGCCTGGAGGTCTGGAAACCGGTCATCGCGGCTGTCAACGGCTATTGCCTGGGTGGAGGGATGACCCTTATGCTGGCATCTGACATTCGAATTGCGGCGACACATGCGACCTTCAATCTGGCTGAAGTCAAACGCGGTGTGATTCCCGGCAACGGTGGCACCCAACGTATATTGGATCAACTGCCTTATCCGATCGCGATGGAACTGCTGTTGACTGGCGACACGATGGACGCCGAGACTGCTGCTCGTTGGGGTCTGATCAACAAGGTCGTTGCCAAAGAGCAGTTGTTGGAGGCCGCCTACGCTTACGCACGGAAAATTGCGGCCAACGCGCCGCTGGCGGTGCAGGCCGCGAAGGAACTTGCCGTTCGCAGCCGGGAGATGGATCGCGTCACCGGCCTGCGGTTTGAGGCGGTGATCAACCGTATGCTGGCCATGAGCGAAGACGCGAAAGAAGGCCCTGCGGCATTTGCCGCCAAACGCGCACCCGAATTCAAGGGGCGATGAACGTGACAGGACGTTATCCCCTGGAGGGCGTAACTGTGGTGGATCTCGGCCAGATCTACAACGGCCCGTACTGCACTTTCCTGATGGCGATGGCGGGGGCCCGGATCATCAAGGTTGAAGCCAAAGGCGGTGAAAACTTGCGCCGAAGGGGCGCTGTGGGTGGCGCAGCTTTGCCGTTTGCCATGCTCAACTCCAATAAGACTTTTGCCACCCTCAACCTGAAGACTGATCGTGGCCGCGAGTTGCTTCGCCAAATGGTGAAAAAAGGCGACGTGCTAGTTGAAAATTTCGCGCCCGGTGCGATGGAACGCCTGGGCGTGGGTTATGAGTCTTTGAGAGTGGACAACCCGAGGCTGATTTACGGTTCGGGTTCTGGCTTTGGCCGGTCAGGACCCAATCGAAACTTTCCGGCCATGGATTTGACGGTGCAGGCCATGGCGGGCATCATGAATGTCACCGGTTTTGCGGATCGGCCGCCGGTCAAGGCTGGGCCAGCTTTGTGCGATTTTTTTGGCGGCGTGCATTTGTATGGCGCCATCATGACCGCTCTTTACGAGCGCGAGAAGACGGGCTTCGGCCGTTTGGTGGAGGTGTCGATGCAGGAGTCAGTCTATGCCTCTTTGGCATCCAATCTGGGCCTTCACCACACCATGGGCAACTCGGTGCCTCCGCGCACGGGCAACCGCCACGGTGGCTTGGCCGAATCGCCATACAACGTCTACCCGGCCTCGGACGGTCACATTGCCATCATCTGTGTGAGCGAGACGCACTGGAAGTCCTTGCTCAAAGCCATGCAGCGTGAAGACCTGCAAGCAGACGCGCGTTTTGTCGACCTGAAACGGCGTGTTGAGCACATGGACGAGGTGGACGAGTTGGTCGCTGGATTTACCGCGCTGCACCCCAAAAAGGCGTTGTTTGAACTCCTGATGGGCCACCGCGTTCCTTGTGCACCCGTGCGCGACCTGGACGAGGTGATCAATGACGAACACATGCACGCCCGCCGTGCGTTGGAGTGGGTGGAGCACCCTCTGTATGGCCGTGTGTGTCTGCCCAACTCGCCTCTGCGTTTTGACGGTGTTGAGCCGATGGCTATTCGACCCAGTGGCCCCTTGGGGCGGGATAACGAAGAGGTTTACGGCGAGTGGTTGGGGTTGTCCAGAAGTGAACTTGTAAAGCTACAGGCCGAGGAGGTGATCTAACCATGACACACCAACTCAGTGGAAAAGTCGTCATCGCCGGTATCGGGCACACCGCCTTTGGCAAACATCCAGAACGTGGAACCGTGTCGCTCAATGTTGAAGCGATAGGCAAGGCGCTGGTTGACGCCGGTGTGGAGAAAAACCGGGTTGACGGGTTGTTTGTCAAAGCCCCCACATCGAAATTCGAGATGATGTATGCGCAAAAACTGGCCGAGGCGCTTGGCATGGTGCCGCGCATCGGTGGCGTCTACGACCATGGTGGTGCCAGCAACGTCAGCATGATCAGTTATGCCACCATGGCCATCGAAGCAGGGCAATGCGAAATTGCCGTCGTTGCTCTGGCTGATAACCCGGCCACGGGTTCGCGCCAAGCCTACGAAAAATCCTACGGCGACGATGGCAGTGCACTTTTTGGCTGGTTCGGCACGCCCGCAGGCTACGCCATGGTTGCGCAGCGGCACATGGGGCAATTCGGCACCACGAGTGACCAATTGGGTGCCATCGCCGTCGCCTGCCGCAGACATGGCGCAAGCAACCCCAATGCGCAACTGCGCAAACCGCTGACCATTGAGCAGTACCGCGAATCGCGTTTGATCGTCGCTCCGTTGCGCCGTGACGACTGTTGTCTGGTGTCCGACGGTGCCGCTGCGGTCGTGCTGATGAGTGCAAAAAAGGCAGCCGAACTCAAGATCAAGAAGCCTGTGCCCGTGCTGGGCTTCGGCCAAGGCCAGACCTCTTGGGATGTGGCTTTGCGGCCTGATCTGACGACCACAGCGGCCAAAGTTTCAGCGCAAACCGCGTTTGCCATGGCCGGGATGAAGCCCGGTGATATCGATGTCGCTCAAATCTACGATTGTTTCACGATTGCCGTGTTGATGACGCTTGAGGACTATGGGTTTTGCGCCAAAGGGCAGGGTGGCCATTTTGTCCAGGATGGACGCATCGAGCTGGGTGGCGATTTGCCTATCAACACATCAGGCGGCCTGTTGTCTGAAACTGGCATGCCGGGCCTGCAACTGGTTATTGAAGGGGTGCGCCAAATGCGTGGTGAATCTGTCAACCAGGTGAAGGGCGCCCAAACCTGTGTCGTGAGCAACCAGGGCGGCATCATGCACACCCACGCGACTTTGATTCTTGGGCAATAAAGCCGGAGGCGAAACCTATGGAAGCCAATACGATCCCCTTGCCGACTCCGCTGCGAGATGCCCTCAACGCTCCCTACTGGGAAAGCCTTGAGAGGGGCATCTTGAACTTCCAGCGCTGCAAGGCTTGCGGCCACTCGTGGCTGCCTGCACGCAGTGAATGCCCGAATTGCCTGGGCGACGAGTGGGGTTGGCGCCCCGCTGCGGGGGGTGCCAAATTGATCAGCTGGGTGGTCTACCACATGGCTTACCACCCGGCGTTTGCAAATCGATTGCCCTATACCGTGGCGGTTGTCGAGCTGGATGAAGGCCCCCGGATGATCAGCAACATCCTGCAAGCTGAAAACGCTGGACAACTCCAGGTTGACCAGCGCTTGCGATTGGCCATTGAAAACGAAGGTGGCACAGCGGTGCCACGATTTGCACTGGTTTGATATGCGATTGGAGTCATTGATGAGAATCCACCGCCACATTCAAGTTTTGTTCTTGTGTTTAATTTCGTGCGCCAGCGCGGCGCAGGCTCAGGGCACAGGCTTCCCCAACCGCCCCATGAAAATTGTGGTGCCCACCTCACCCGGCAGCGGTTCCGACACGACCGCCCGTTATTTTGCCGAAGCACTGACCTTGGCACTGGGTCAAGCCGTAGTCATTGAAAACAAACCCGGTGCCAACGGCGTCCTTGCAGCCATGGCTGTCAAACAGGCGCCTGCCGACGGCCACACCCTTTTTCTGGGAACCAATACCCACATGGCGGTGAACCCGAATGTGGTTAAAGACCTGCCCTATGACCCCGTCAAAGACTTCAAACCGTTGACCGGACTTGCGCGGGGGATGATGCTTTTGGTGGGAACTCCCAACTCGAAAATTAACACCGTAGCGGAACTGGTGGCCGCAGCCAAAGCTTCCAAGCAACAACTCAATGTGGGCACCTACACCGCAGGTTTTCACCTTTCAGCCGAATGGTTTGCCAGCGCGTCGGGTGCCAAGAGCGTGAATGTTCCCTACAAAGGCGCCCCTGAGGTGTTCACGGCCTTGATGGGCGACCAACTGGATTGGGCGGTCAGCGACTTGATTGCGGCAATGCCGCAGGTCAAAGCCGGCAAACTCAAGGCGCTGGCGGTGTCGGGCGAACGGCGGCATGCAGATTACCCCGACATCCCTACCGTCAAGGAAAGCGGTTATCCCGATTACGTCAATTACACCTGGACGTCCATGTATATCCGCACAGAAACACCACCAGAGGTGACGGTCAGGCTTGTGGATGCGATGCAAAAAATCCTGGCAAGCGCTGGTGCGAAGGAGTTCATTGCCAAGATCGGCTCTGAACCCATGCCGCCAGGGCCGGTCGAGATGCGCAAATTCCAACTTAGCGAAACCGAGAGGTTCCGCCAAATTGCAAATTCAGCGGGAATCAAACCGCAGTGATGAAGCCGGAAAAAACGCAGCGCGGCATGCAGTAAGCATGACGCGTAGGTAGTTGGACTGAACGTTGGTAGTGACTTTTAACCAAAGGAGATAAAGATGACTGTTTTCAATCGAATTGTCCGTGGGGCCATTTGGGCCGGTGTGGCCGCAATGGCGCAAGGGGCGTTTGCCCAGCAAACGATCAAGATCGGGGCACTCAATCCGTACAGCGGGCCGCTCGCCTTGTACGGCACAGAGGTCACCCGTGGTTATGAGCTGGCCACCGACAAGGTCAATGCCGCAGGCGGCATGCTGGGTCGAAAAATCGAGCTGATCCGGGGCGACGTGACCAATGCCCAGCAAGGCATCGCGACGGTCGAACAATTGGTGTCACGCGACAAAGTTGACATGTTCGTAGGCACCTACATCAGCGGCATCTCACTCACTGCCAGTGACGCAGCGCTTCGCTACAACAAACTCTATTGGGAGACCAATGCCGTTGCGCAGGTTCTCACAGACCGCAGGCTGCCCAACTTCATCCGCAGCGGCCCGGACGGCAGCGCTTTTGCCAACACCTCATCCGCCGCAGTACGTGATTTGATTGCCCCTGCGCTCAAGAAAGAGATGAAGGACCTCAAAGTCTGGATCGAACATGAAGAATCGATTTACGGCACGTCCATTGCCCAGGGGCAAAAACGCATACTTGAAGCCTTTGGCGCCAAAGTTGTCGGCGTTGGTTCGCATGCTTCGAACACCATCGATCTGAACGACACGGTGTTGCGCGCCAAGAAGGCCGATCCCGATGTGTTGATCCAAACGGGCTATGTCCCAGACGGCAATCTCTTGCTGCGCACCGCGCGCGAGCAAGGCTTCAAGCCGGGCGCAATCTTGTTCGTCGGTACTGGCGACACGCCCGAAACATTGCAGGCGCTCGGTGCCGCATCGATGGAAGGCATTCTTGTCGTTGGCTACCCGCGAAACGACATCACCGACAAGTTCGGCCCTGGCAACAAAGCCTACCTGGAAGCCTACCGCGCCAAATACAAAAC
>JANLYO010000030.1:0-12622 GCA_031365665.1 Rhodoferax sp.
CCCCACCCCTTGTCCCCCAACGCCTTTGATGCGACCGCAATGGCAGGAGCCTCCAGCGGCGTTTGCATCGTGTCGTTCCAGCGGTTCAAAAAGGCAAACATGGCCACGACGCCCATGATTTCGACGATTTCACCTTCACCCCAGTGTTGGCGAAGTTCGGCGAATTGCGCGTCTGTCACGGCATTGGGCTGGCTGCTGGCTGCCATGGCGAAATCGAGTGCCAGGCGCTCGCGCGGGCTGTAGTGCGGGCTGGTGGCGTAGGCCCAGATGTCGGCCATCTTGGCGTCGCTCACACCTTTGATCTGCGCGCCCAGGAGCGTGTGCGCCTGACAATACAGGCAGCCGGCCACCTTGCTCACCACGTGGCCGATCAGGCGGCGAAAACCGGCATCGACCTCACCTGCCGGGTCCATCACAGCCGCGTTGAGTTCTGCAAAGGCTTTGACGAGTTTGGGTTTGCGCTGCATCGTCAGCACGCTGTTGGGCGTGAAGCCCAGCGTGCCGAGAAAAAAATCGAAATGCGCCTGCAGCTCGGGCGTGGCGCTTTTGGGCAATGGGTTGAGTCTTGGCATAAGTCAGTGGGCCTCTTCATCTTCAAAAATGGCTTGGGCAAGTTTTTGCCTCATTGTGGCGAACCTTGAAATTGCTACTATTTAAATAGCAAACTATCCATATAATACGTGACCTATGGCCGTACTTTTTATGTAAAACTCAAAAGTGAGAGCTTTCGACACTTTCTGTTAATACCCATGTTAACAAATGTTTGACAAGAGAATGAAAAAAGCCAGGTCACAAGGGCCTGGCTCTTTTCGGTATTAGCGCCGGTAGCATCACGTATCCAGTCATTGGTGCTCTACTCGCCGGAGATTCGCTCCGACACCGACATGTGAGTGAATGTATCGCAGCCCTGTGACAAGTCAATGACGCGAATGCCCAGGTTTGCGCATTTGTTCTCACTTTTTGGGTGGCTTGAAATCAGTTTGCGGCAATCCGTGAAAAATGTCTCACAAAGTGACTCGCCCAATGTCTCAATCCACGCGCTCCATCCGAAAAACGCCGTCTTGGTGCAATACCAGCGTGGTCGCCTTGCCGCTTGCATCACGTTCAAACTGTAGCTCTGCTTTCACAAAATCATAAAAGAACCGATCCCGCGCACCTTCCACCGGGAACACGGGCGCACGGGGGAAATTTTGCGACTTCACGGCCAGTTGGTTGAGCTCAATCTGCACGTCGAAATCAAGGTTGCGCCCGATGAGGCGCTTCAACTGGTACTTGCCGGCAAGACCCCGCAGTTCAGCGTCGGGCAGGAGGGCTTTTGGCGGCGTTGCCTCCAGTGTGCGCTGCGCCAAAATACGCGAGCCTGCCTGTTCGAGGCGAATAGACGTCACCTTGCCTTCTTGGCGCAGAAAGGTCATTTGCGCGCCTCCCTCAGGGCGGGTGAAGGTATCTACATCCACCGGCACATAGGGCTTGAAATTGTTTCGGGTTGACCGGACAAAAAGCTGGCCCTCCTGCGCAACGACGGTGAGAGCCGTCTCGGCGTTCTCACGGAAAACACCCTCGTAGTCCTTCAACAGAACAGGGTCGATGCTTATGGCTTTGTCTCTCACCGGATACCGGTTGGCTGCGACAAGCGACGCCATTTGATAAATGGGTGCCTGGGAATTGCTGACGAAAGTCACCATCACTTCACCTGTGTCTTGATAGAGCGTCAGCAACGTGCGGTAACCCCCGGTCCACCCGTCGTGTGAAAAGCTGCGTTTTTCCTCGGGACCTACCAAAAAAGCGGTGAAACCAATTTCACGGCCCCGGTACTCACCCAATTTCGACACCAGACGTTCGGCGGCGGCGCCCAGTGGACCCGCTTTTCCAGCCAGCACGGCGCGACCAAACAGCAACATGTCGTGGGGGGTGGAGCGCAAGCCGCCGGCGCCGGCAAAAGCCGTCATACCCCAGGCTCGCGCACTTTCGCTGCCGTCGAACCCAGGGATCAACCGATTCGCCTTCGCGTCAAGATCGACCATGGTGTCCACCATCCCCAATGGCGCGGTGATATGTTCGCGAACCAGTGCGTCCCAGGGTTTGCCAGATCTTTCAGAAACGACTTCACCCACCACCGCGATCCCGTAGTTGCTGTAGGTCGCGGCGCATGGCGGCGGCTTGGACAAGGTCTGCTCCGCCAAGGCACGCCAAAGGGCGGCGCGATCCGCCGCGGTGATCTGCTCAACCACTTGGGCGAAATTCGCCATCCGGCCAAATTGCCGGGGCAGGCAGGAACTATGCGTCAGCAATTGCCGCAGCGTGATGGCAGCTACATCGGGCGACGCAAAGTTGACTTTGCCTTGCAACAACTTGCCCAGGGTGTCGTCCAGCGACAGCTCACCGCGCTCGACTGCCTGCGCCACCAGCAGGCCGGTGAACAACTTGCTGACTGAGCCGATCTCGAACAGGGGTTGGTCTTGCGGTGCTGTAGAAGACGGCGCAAACACGTCGCCATTGCGCACCCAGCCAAAACTAGCTTGACCATTGCGCCAAACTCCCACCGCCGACGTGCCCGGTTCATTTCCCAAAGCTGCTTTGGCCAACGCGACTGGGTCGCTGGCGATGCTCAGCGACTGGGAGTACGAGACGCCAACTGCGCCAAGAGACAAACCGCAGCTAAGCGCCCAGCACCCTAGGCGGCTTAAAACACTGCGTTCGAGTTTCACACCGCCCCACCCACCAACGCCGCAAAAGTTCTCAAATCAACATTCCCCCCACTGACAATCACCCCCACACGCTTGCCTTTAAGTGGCAAACCCGCGTGCCGTGCCGCAGCGAAGCTCAGGGCGCCGGTGGGCTCCACGACCATCTTCATGCGCTCTGCGAAGAAACGCATGGCCTGGACGAGCTGCGCGTCGGTGGCGGTGAGGATACCGTCCACCTGCTGCTGGATCACCGCGAAATTGAGCTTGCCCAGGCTTTGTGTCTGCGCGCCGTCCGCAAGGGTGACGGGTGTTTCGATGCGCACGATTTCACCCTTGGCAAAGGATTGCTGGGCGTCGTTGCCGGCTTCGGGTTCCACGCCGTAAATCTTGCAGCCAGGCGACAGCGCGCGCGCTGCGATGGCCGAGCCCGCCAGGAAGCCGCCACCGCCCAGGCACACCAGCAAGTAGTCCAGCGGGCCGGTTTCTTCAAACAGCTCCTTCGCGGCCGTGCCTTGGCCCGCGATCACGTCAAAGTGGTCGTAGGGCGGCACGAGCGTCATGCCGCGTTCAGTGGCCAGCTGGCGCGCCAGCGCTTCGCGGTCGTCTTTGTAGCGGTCAAACAGCACTACTTCACTGCCCTTCGCGGGGCTGGCGGCAATGTAGCCACGGGTGGCCTCGATTTTCAGGGGCGGTGCGTCTGCGGGCATCAAGATCACCGTGGGGATGCCCAACAATTGCCCCGAAAGCGCCACAGCCTGCGCGTGGTTGCCCGACGAAAAACACACCACCCCGGCTGCGTGGTGCACCGCGTCGAGCTTCGCCATGGCGTTGAACGCGCCGCGAAACTTGAAGGCGCCCATGCGCTGGAAGTTTTCGCATTTGAAGAAAATCTCAGCGCCGAGGAGTTTATCTGCCGTGGACGAGCGCAGCACTGGCGTGTAGTGGGCGTGACCCTTGAGACGCCCTGCAGCATCGACGACATCTTGAAAGCGGGGAAGTTGGGTCATAAATTTCCGTTAATCGGCAAATATACCAACCCACTGCGCTGAAAATGCGTTTTGTGCATTCAACTTCAGCCACCGCCTTGTTTTCACTGCTGAAAACCTTTTCCTGGCAAGAGCTTCGCCACCACCCCTGGCGCAATGCGGCGGCCATCGTTGCCGTGATGCTGGGCGTGGCCCTGGCCTTCGCCGTGCACTTGATCAACGCCTCGGCGCTCGATGAGTTTGCCCAGGCCGCGCGGTCCATCAACGGCCAGCCCGATATCGAGCTGAGAAACCTGGCAGCCGGGCCTGGTGGCGGGTTTGACGAAGCGGTGTACGTCCGTGTCGCAGGCCATCCCGACGTGGCCGTTGCGTCGCCGGTGCTGGAAATCAGCACCTACGCCATCGGCACCTCTGGCAATCGCCACGCCTTGCGCATTCTGGGTGTGGATGCGTTTGTAGCTGCCCGCATCTCGCCGCAGCTCATGCCCCAGCCGCAAGCCGCTGCGTCGGTCGATGGCAATGCTGGGGACAGCTTCGATGCCCTGGCCGTTTTGGCGCCACAAAGCCTGTTTCTCAATGCGTCGGCTCAATCCCTTTTGCAGGTGCGGCCGGGCGGCTCTGTGCAGGTGCAGGCGGCTCTGTCGCTGCAAGCGCTCAAGGTCAGAGGAAGCGTGGCGGCCCCCGGTGGCGCGCTGGCAGTGATGGACCTGGGCGCAGCCCAGGATTTGTTTGGACAGCTCGGGCAACTCTCGCGCATCGACGTGAAGCTCAAGCCTGGCGCAGGCCGTAGCGCATTTCTGGACGAGATTCGAAAAACGCCCGGATGGCCCACGGATGTCGGCGCCCAGTCGCCTGCGGATGCGACAGACCGGCTCAGCAGCCTGTCGCGTGCTTACCGGGTGAACATGACGGTGTTGGCGCTGGTGGCGCTTTTCACCGGGGCTTTTCTGGTGTTTTCGGTTTTGTCGCTGAGTGTGGCCAAGCGGGCGCAGCAGTTTGCGCTCTTGGGTGTGTTGGGCTTGACCGGTGGCGAGCGTCTGAAGTTGGTGCTGCTGGAATCCGCCGCCTTGGGTCTCGTGGGCAGTTTGGCAGGCGTTGGACTCGGCGCCGCCCTCGCGGCGGCAGCCTTGACTTTGCTCGGTGGCGACCTGGGCGGCGGTTACTTCACGGGCGCTGCACCCGCCTTGCAGTGGCGCACCGGCGCGGCGGCGGCCTATGCGGCTTTGGGCCTGCTGGCGGCACTGGCGGGCGGCTGGTGGCCAGCCCAGCAAGCGCTGAAGTTGCCGTCCGCACAAACGCTCAAAGGTTTGGCGGCAACGCCTGAGACGCACACGCTTGGACGCCGCCACTTTGCCCTCGGCCTGGCGCTGATGATTGGCGCCGCTGTGCTGGCCGCGCTTCCGGCCCTATTTGGCCTGCCGATTGCGGCTTACCTGGCGGTTGGCGTGCTGCTGGTTGGTGGCATGGGCGCTTTGCCGGGTTTGATTGGGCTGGCACTGCAAGTGGCCAAGCCCTTGAGTCAACGCTCTGCCCTGCCGATGCTGGCGATTGAGCGTGCCCGCCGGGTGCGCGCAGGCGCGAGTGCTGCCGTCAGCGGCGTGGTGGCGTCCTTGAGCCTGGCAGTGGCCTTGACGGTGATGGTGGCGAGTTTTCGCGAATCGGTCAGCCAATGGCTGGGGGTAGTGCTTCCGGCGGACTTGTATGTGCGCACCGCCAGCAGCACGCTGGCCGGCGAGTCGGCCTACTTCACGCCTGAGTTCGCCCGGGACGTCGCAAAAACGCCTGGCGTTGTGCAATCCAGAAACCAAAGAACCCGCCTGCTCCAACTGGCGCCCAGCCAAGCTGCGGTCGCCCTGCTGGCCCGTGATGTGTCAGACGCTGGCGCTCCGCTGCCACTGCTGGCTGACGCGCTTGCGGTGCCCGAAGGCGCAGTGGCGGTCTATGTGAGCGAAGCCATGGTCGATTTGTATGGTGCCACGCCTGGCAGCCGCTTTGCGAAGCTAAATCAAGCGTTTGACCCTGGCAATAAAGCACAAGCAGCTTCATTTTTTGTAGCAGGTGTCTGGCGCGACTATGCCCGCCAGGGCGGAAGCATCGCCATGGACAGCCGCGACTACGTGCGCTTGACTGGTGACACCCGCATCAACGACATGGCGCTATGGCTTGACGCGGGCCACGATGTGGCCCAGGTGCAGCAGGCGATCCGCATGAAGGCGGGCCAGGCGGGGGCCTTGATCGAATTTGCCACGGCGGGCCAAATTCGCGCGGTGTCGCTGAAAATTTTTGACCGCAGTTTCGCCGTCACCTACTGGCTGCAGGCGGTGGCGATTGGCATTGGCCTGTTTGGCATTGCCGCCAGTTTCAGCGCGCAGGTGCTGGCGCGGCGCAAGGAGTTTGGCCTGCTGGCGCATCTGGGTTTCACCCGGTGGCAGGTGCTGGCCGTGGTGGCAGGCGAAGGCCTGGCTTGGACCAGCGCGGGTGCCTTGGCCGGCCTGGCCTTAGGCCTGGCGGTGGCCCTGATCCTGGTGCACGTGGTGAACCCCCAAAGTTTCCACTGGACGATGACCCTGGCCGTGCCCTGGCTGCGTTTGGCGGCATTGTGTTTGGGCGTGGTGGTGGCGGGCACGGTCACGGCTTGGCTGGCGGGCCGGGCTGCTGTGGGGCAAGATGCGGTGATGGCGGTCAAAGAAGACTGGTAAGGCCCCTTTCACGATTCAGGCCCACGATTCCGGCCAAAGTTTCAGGCCAAGTTTTTCAGGCCACAATTGCAAAATGCCCTCGTCGATAACCTTGTCCCCCCGCATTGCGCCCGAGTCCACATGGCTACACGGCGCCATTGCCCGCATTGAGGCGGACTTTCAACGCAGCGCTGACACCCATCTGATCGCCCTGCCCCTGCCCGGCCTGGCGGCTCGCGGCATTGACCTGTACCTCAAAGATGAGTCCACCCACCCCACGGGCAGTTTGAAACACCGCCTGGCGCGTTCGCTTTTTCTGTTTGCGCTGTGCAACGGCTGGATTGCCGAAGGCACGACCATCATCGAGGCCTCCAGCGGCTCCACAGCCGTCAGCGAAGCCTACTTTGCCAAGCTGTTGGGTCTGCCTTTCATCGCCGTGATGCCGCGCGCGACCTCGCCCGAGAAAGTGGCGCAGATCGAGTTTTATGGCGGCCGCTGCCACTGGGTGGACCAGGCCGCCGAGGTCTACGCCCAGGCGCAGCGGTTGAGCGCTGACACCGGCGGCCACTACATGGACCAGTTCACCTACGCCGAACGCGCCACCGACTGGCGCGGCAACAACAACATCGCGCAAAGCATGTTTGCGCAGATGGCGCACGAGCGCCACCCGGTGCCGGCCTGGATTGTGGTGGGCGCAGGCACCGGCGGCACCAGCGCCACGATTGGCCGCTTCGTGCGTTACCAGCGCCACGCCACGCGTGTGCTGGTGCCAGACCCGCAAGGTTCGGTCTTTGCTGACTACCACCGCACCGGAGACGCCAGCCTTCAAGGCGCGGGCTCGCGCATCGAAGGCATTGGCCGGCCGCGTGTGGAGGCCAGTTTTGTGCGCAGCGTGGTGGACCGCATGCAGACTGTGGACAACCTTGATTCGGTGGCGGCGATGCGGGTGTTGTCAACCCTTTTGGGGCGCCGCGTCGGGCCGTCCACGGGCACCAACTTTGCCGGCATGATGGCGGTGGCGCGGGAAATGCGTGGACAAAACACCCCGGGCTCCATCGTGTCGTTGCTGTGTGACTCGGGCGAGCGTTACCTGCCAACCTACCACGATGCGCAGTGGGTTCAGGCCAATTTTGGCGATTGCGCGGCCGCCGAAGCGCGTTTTGAAGCCTTGATGGTTTGACGTGCAGCCGTCATGTCGATGGACTCCTTGGTGATGAACCCAATGGCGACCAACCCCTTGCGCCGGGCACTTTTGCTTGCCGGCTTGGGCTCGGCCTGGAGCGCCCAGGCATTGCCTGCCAAAACACTGGCTTTCCCGCGTGACCACGGCAGCCACCCGGACTTTCGCACCGAGTGGTGGTATCTGACAGGCCACGCCACATCGGGCGAGCGGGCGCTGGGGTTTCAGGTCACCTTTTTTCGCTCGCGGGTCGCCGCCACGCAGGACATGAAATCCAAATTCGCGGCCAAGCAGCTTTTGTTCGCCCATGCCGCCGTGACCGACGTGCAAGGCAAAAAGCTGCTGCATGACCAGCGCATCCTGCGCGAAGGTTTTGAGGTCGCACGGGCCGAGCTGAGCGACACGCAGGTTCAGATCAAGGACTGGTCCTTGCAGCGCAAGGCCAAACACTACACGGCGGCCATCGACGGCGAAGGCTTCAGGCTCGCCCTGCAGTGCGCGCCCACCCAAACCGTGCTTCTGCAAGGCGACAAAGGCCTCTCACGCAAGGGCCCCGAGGAAAAACAGGCCAGCTATTACTACAGCCAGCCGCAGTTGGAGGTGCAAGGCGCGATCCGCCTGGGCCAGACCGACTTGCCCGTCAGAGGCACGGCCTGGCTCGACCACGAATGGAGCCAAGAGTTGCTGCATCCGCAGGCCGTGGGTTGGGACTGGATCGGCATGAACCTGTTCGATGGCAGCGCCGTCACCGCTTTTCAGCTACGCGACAAGGACGACCAACCGCTGTG
This sequence comes from Rhodoferax sp., assembly GCA_031365665.1. Lineage (GTDB taxonomy): Bacteria > Pseudomonadota > Gammaproteobacteria > Burkholderiales > Burkholderiaceae_C > JANYCG01. The sequence continues at coordinate 8,320 of JANLYO010000030.1, forward strand.
GGACGGCGGCTCGCTGCGCACCAAAGCCGGGCAGCGTTTTGGTTTTCGCAAAGGCGAAGTGGTGTTCAGCCGCCAGCGCAGCTGGAAGAGCCCGCTGTCGCAGGCGAGTTATCCGGTCGAGTGGATTGTGCGCACGCCGGCCGACTTTTATACCGTGAGAGCGGTGATACCGAACCAGGAACTCGACAGCCGCGCCTCGACCGGTGCGATCTATTGGGAAGGCCTCTCGGATTTGTTTGACAGCAACGGCAAACATGTGGGGCGGGGTTATCTTGAAATGACCGGATATGCCCGCCCCTTGAAGATTTAGTCCACCCCGCCACTAACAAAACGCCCAACCGCCCCCACTTAAGCCCGCATGACTTCAGAGCGCCCCTCTCCCCAATCCGCCCAATCACCCAAATCTCTCTCGGGCCTGCTGCCTTTTCTCACGCCTTACCTTGGCCGCATCGGACTGGCGGGCCTGTTTTTGGTGCTTGCCGCCTTGACGACGCTGGCATTTCCGCTGGCCTTGCGCAGCCTGATCGACGGTGGCCTGGTGACAGCTGAGTTGGTGGGCGACAAAGGCGCGCAGGTGATGGCCTTGCGCGAACATTTCGCGGCCCTGTTTGGCGTGGCGGTGGCTTTGGGCCTGTTTTCAGCCGGGCGCTTCTACATGGTGAGCTGGCTGGGGGAGCGCATCACGGCAGACCTGCGCAACGCCGTGTACAGCCATGTGCTGCACCAGAGCCCCGAGTTTTTTGAGTCGACCCAGACCGGTGAAGTGCTCTCGCGCCTGACGGCCGACACGACACTGGTGCAGACCGTGGTCGGCTCGTCGCTGTCAATGGGCCTGCGCAACGCTGTGATGGGCGTCGGCGCGCTGGCCATGCTGGTCTGGACTAACCCGTACGTGATGACGCAGGTGCTGGGTGTGTTGGTGCTGATCGTGTTGCCCAGCCTGTGGTTTGGGCGGCGCGTGCGCAAACTCTCGCGCGCCAGCCAAGACCGTGTGGCCGACTCCAGCGCCATCGCCGCCGAGGTGCTCAACGCGATTCCCGTGGTGCAAAGTTACACCGCTGAAGCGCGCGAAGCCGAGCGCTTCAACCTCTCAACCGACAACGCCTTCAAGACCGCGGTGCGCCGCACCAAGGCGCGTTCGGTGCTGGTGGCCTTCATCATCATCGCCACGTCGGCCGCGCTGCTGTGGGGCCTGTACCAAGGCACGCAGGCGGTGATGGCGGGCCGCATCACGGCTGGGCACCTCGGGCAAACCGTGGTTTATGTGATCATTTTGGCCAGCGCCTTCGCTGTGCTGGGCGAGGTGTATGGCGACCTGCTTCGGGCAGCCGGTGCCACTGAGCGCCTGATGGAACTGCTGCACGGCCAGTCGCCCATCGCGTCGCCGACACGGCCACTGCCCTTGCCCGCCGTGCAAACTGGAAGCAGCGTGCAGTTTAGCCGGGTCAGTTTTCACTACCCCTCGCGCCCGGCAGTGGCGGCGCTGAATGAGTTTTCACTGGCAGTGCAGCCCGGCGAAACCGTGGCACTGGTGGGCCCCAGCGGCGCTGGCAAAAGCACGGTGTTTCAGCTCTTGCTGCGTTTTTACGACCCCGACGAGGGTGCGGGCAACATCGCACTGGATGGCGTGGCGATCCGCGACTTGGATTTGGGTACGCTGCGCAATCGCATCGGCATCGTGCCACAGGACGCGGTGATCTTCTCGACCAGCGCGCTGGAAAACATCCGTTACGGCAAACCCGACGCCTCTGACGCCGAGGTGCACGCCGCCGCCAAATCCGCCTTTGCAGACGCCTTCATCACCGCGCTGCCGGAAGGGTATGACACCTTCCTGGGCGAGCGCGGCGTACGCCTCTCAGGCGGGCAGCGCCAGCGCATCGCCATCGCCCGCGCGATGCTGAAAAACCCGCCGCTGCTGCTGCTGGACGAAGCCACCAGCGCGCTCGACGCCGAAAGTGAACGCATGGTGCAGGCTGCGCTGGAATCCGCCATGCGGGGGCGCACCACATTGGTCATCGCGCACCGGCTGGCCACGGTGCAGAAGGCTGACCGCATCATCGTGCTGGACCACGCGCGCATCGTCGAACAAGGCACACACAGCGAGTTGGTGGCGCAGGGCGGCGTCTACGCGCGGCTGGCGGCTTTGCAATTCAGCGAGTGAGTTGGGTTTTAACGCGCACCAACGAGTGTTAACACTCATGTTAATTTTAGACGAAAAAACGGCTCGCCAGTCAAGGTTTTAAGAAAAATTGGCATCCAAGCCACGCAATATATGGATAGTTTGCTATATATTTCATAGCATTCCAATTTACGGAGAAACCGGTTTGATCCGGCAGCGAAACCCAAAACCGGCCCAGGGCCTATTGCACCGGCCCTTTGAGCGCTTCTGGAACAAACAGCGGCATCACGGCAATGCCCTCCTCCAATAGCGCCTCGGTTTCGTCACGTGTGGCGCGCCCCCGGATGCCGCGCTCCTTGGTTTCACCGTAATGGATTTTGCGTGCCTCTTCGGCGAATTTGTCGCCCACGTCGGCGGTGTTGGCCATCACGCGTTTGGCCATCGCCATCCAGGCGCCGATCAGTTCTGGCGGAATCTGCGGGCCAGACACCATCTCATGTTTGGGAGCCGCAACTTCCGCGCTGCTGGCCCCTAATGGCAGCGCTTCGCTCTCACGGGCCGCAAAATGGCCTGCGCCCAGGTTCAGGCGTGGCGCGCTCAAGCGCTTGGTGATGCTGGCATCGCCACACAAGGGGCACTGCACCAGGCCGCGCGCCAACTGGCTCTGAAAGTCGTCTTCCGAACCAAACCAGCCTTCAAAGACGTGCTGGAATTCACATTGAAGATCAAGTACTTTCATGCACCAATTATCGGGCAATTTCATTTCCAAATCATTCGTGAAGTAGGCGCACCGACGACGACAGTGCTTGGGCACGGCTAGGAGGTGCAAGGACCTGCACGGATGATTTTGAAATGGAATAACGGCTATTAGCCTTGGTGTTTGAACAAATAACGGTACACAAAACCGGGGAATGCAAAGGTGATGAAGAGCGCGCCGGTGATGGCGTAAAACTCCCAGCGCTGCGGTGCGATCTGGCCCATGCGCTGCTCCAGGGCCAGGCCGACGCCGCCGACGAGAAAATAGAACACCAGCAGTTCGGCCAGGCGCATCCACGCTGTTTTGGGGGTACGCAGCGCCACCACTGCCATCAGGCGGTGGCTGACAAACGGCAGGTTGGCGGCGCAAAACGCCAGCAACACCAGAGTCCAGGCGGCAAATGAAGGGGACACAGCGGGAAAATCGGCAAAGCAGCAAAGTGGCAAAGAGCCGCTTCAGGTGCCCAACATCTTCATTACAGCGTCGGCGCACAGGGTCATCAAACCCCCAGGCAAGATGCCCAACACCAGCACCAGCGCACCGTTGACGGACAACACGGCGCGCACGTCGTTCGGGGCAGACACCGTGGTGGCGGTGATCGGGTCGTCAAAATACATGACCTTGACCACCCGCAGGTAATAAAACGCGCCGATCAACGACATCACCACCGCAAAAACAGCCAGGCCGATATGCAGGGCTTGGCCTGAGGCAATCAGCGCCTGCAACACAGAGAGTTTGGCGTAAAAGCCGACCATTGGCGGGATGCCGGCCAGCGAGAACAGGCAGACCGCCATCACCGCTGCATACAGCGGGCTGCGCTGGTTAAGGCCCGCGAAGTCGGAGATTTCTTCACTCTCAAAACCTTCGCGCGCCAGCAGCAAAATGATGCCGAAACTCGCCAGCGTTGTCAGCACGTAGGTGACGATGTAAAACATGGCGGAGCTGTAGGCGTTGCCCGCCGAGAGCGTGTTGCCATTGACGAAACCGGACATCAGGCCCAGCAGCACAAACCCCATTTGGGAAATGGTGGAAAAGGCCAACATGCGTTTGAGGTTGGTCTGCGCAATCGCCGCCAGATTGCCAATGAACAGGGAGCCGATGGACAGTACCATCAACATTTGTTGCCAGTCCGGCGCCAGCGGCAACATGCCTTCGACCAAGAGGCGGATCACCATGGCGAAGGCCGCCAGTTTGGGCGCACCGCCAATGAGCAGCGTGACCGCTGTGGGCGCGCCGTGGTAGACGTCGGGAATCCACATGTGAAACGGCACCACACCCATTTTGAAGGCCAGGCCGGCGACGACAAACACCAGGCCGAAAACCAGAACGCGGTGGTCCACATTGCCGGAGTTGATGGCCTTGAACACAGCATTGATGTCAAGTGAACCCGTGGCGCCGTACATCATCGAGAGGCCGTACAGCAGGAA
>JANLYO010000068.1:0-17326 GCA_031365665.1 Rhodoferax sp.
GGCAATCGACCGTGCCGCCAGATTTGCCTTCGGGCTTTTCCACCTCCAAGTTGTTTGCCGAAGAACTCAGCGACGACGCTTCTGATCCGGAGCTTGAAGAAGCGGCGATCCGTTTTGCCAACGGTGACAACCAGGGTGCCGAAACCGGCCTGCTGGACGCCTTGAAAAACAGCAAGGGCCAAAGCGAGTTCGCGGACTTGTGGGTGGCCGCCCTATTCGATTTTTACCGCGCCACCAACCAGCCTGACAAGTTTGACAGCCTGGCGCTGGATTTTGCCGACAAGGCCGGCCGCTCAGCACCGGCCTGGATGTCGATGACGGAACAAATCAGCGCCAAAGTCGCCGAAGAAATCGAGCGCACCCGGCCCCAGGGGCTGCGTGCCAAGGCGATCTGGGACTCGCCGCCAGTGCTCAGCCTCGCGGCCATGGGCGAATTGCACCTGGCGCTGGCCAACGCGCCCAGCCCCTGGCATCTGAACTGGAGCGGTTTGCACGAAATCCTCCCCGACGCGCTGAAGATGCTCTCCAGTTTGTTTGCCAGCTGGTGCACCCAACCGGTCAGCTTGCATTTTGAGGGAGCTGGCACGCTGGACCGCGTGCTCAAGGCCGGTACGCCGTCAGGCAGCAAGACTGTGAACACCCTGTGGTGGCGCTTGCGCATGGACGGCCTGCGGGTGATGCGCATGCAAGACGAGTTTGAACTGGTGGCGCTGGATTACTGCGTCACTTACGAGGTGTCCCCGCCCGCCTGGGCCGATGCCGCGTGCACGTATCTGGTCGATGGGGTTCAAGTCACAGGCGCGCCACTGGCCGACTCGGTCAGCACGCACTCCGCACCGCTGCCGGAGCCGCCCGACCACGCCTATACGGTGGCCGCCGGCCTGGAAGAAGTGCCTGCCGTGGTGATCGAGCTGGCCGGTGAAATCCTCGGCGACGCCGCCGACGCCTTGCAGCGCCTGGAATCCGGCCGCCATCAGGGCGTTGGACGTTTGGTGGTGTCCTGTGCGAAGCTGATCCGAGTCGATTTCTCCGCCGCCGGCAGCATCCTCAACTGGGTCGCCAACCGCGAGGAAGAAGGTTGCCACGTGCAGTTTCGCGAAGTCCACCGCCTGGTGGGCGCGTTTTTCAACGTCATCGGGATCAACGAACACGCCAAAGTGGTGCTGCGCGCCAATTGACGCCGTTTATTTGACCGGCCTTGGGGCTGACCCACTTCGCCGCAGCTTGGGTCTGTGGCGGCGTCACGGCATCTGCCGGGCGCAATTCGGAAAACCTCTGGACCTCTTTTTGGAACCCAAATGGAACAATTTCACGGAACCACCATCATCAGTGTGCGGCGCAAAACCGCCGCCGGCTGGGACGTCGCCATCGGCGGCGATGGCCAGGTCACACTGGGCAACATCGTGGTCAAGGGCACGGCGCGCAAGGTGCGTAAGCTCCACCACAACAAGGTGCTGGCCGGTTTTGCCGGCGCCACGGCAGACGCCTTCACGCTGTTCGAGCGTTTCGAAGCCAAGCTTGAAAAACACCAAGGCAACCTGACCCGCGCTGCGATTGAGCTCACCAAAGACTGGCGCACCGACCGCGTGTTGCGCCGCTTAGAGGCCATGCTGGCCGTGGCGGACAAAGATGTCTCGCTGATCATCACCGGCAACGGCGACGTGCTGGAGCCTGAAAAAGGCATTGTGACCATCGGCTCGGGTGGCGCATTTGCGCAGGCGGCGGCCATCGCCCTGTTGGAACACACCGAGATGAGCGCTGAGCAGATCGTCAAGAAATCGCTTGAAATCGCCGGTGAACTGTGCATTTACACGAATATGAACCACATCATCGAGACCTTGCCATGACGCCGCAGCAGATCGTCGCCGAGCTGGACAAACACATCGTCGGACAGCACCTGGCCAAACGCGCGGTCGCCATTGCGCTGCGCAACCGCTGGCGCAGGCAGCAGGTCGAGCCCGGCCTGCGTGGCGAGATCACACCCAAAAACATCCTGATGATCGGCCCCACTGGGGTCGGCAAAACCGAGATCGCGCGGCGTCTGGCCCGCCTGGCAGACGCGCCCTTCATCAAGGTCGAAGCAACCAAATTCACTGAAGTGGGTTATGTGGGCTAAGACGTGGACGCGATCATCCGCGACCTGGCCGACGTGGCCGTCAAGCAAACCCGCGTGGCCGAGATGGCCAAGGTGCGCGCACGTGCGCAAGACGCTGCCGAAGAACGCATTCTGGACATCCTGATCCCCGGGCCGAGGCACGACTCGGGCAGCGTGCAGGCTGCGGAAACTCCTGAGAGCGCCGCGCGCCAAACCTTCCGGAAAAAACTGCGCGAAGGCCAGTTGGCCGACCGGGAAATCGAAATGGACGTAGCCCATACCACGCCGCAGCTTGAAATCATGGGCCCGGCGGGCATGGAGGAGATGACCGAACAATTACGCGGCATGTTCGGCCAAATGGGCAAAGACAAGCGCCAAACCCGCAAACTCAAGATCAGCGAAGCGCTGAAACTGGCGGCTGACGAGGAGGCGGCCAAGCTCGTCAATGAAGAGGAAATCAAAACCCACGCCATCCAGATGCTGGAGCAAAACGGCATCGTGTTCATTGACGAAATCGACAAAGTGACCTCGCGCAGCGAAGGCAATAGCGGTGCCGAGGTGTCGCGCCAAGGCGTGCAGCGCGACCTGCTGCCCTTGGTGGAAGGCACATCGGTCTCGACCAAATACGGCATGGTGAAAACCGACCACATCCTGTTCATCGCCTCTGGCGCGTTCCACCTGAGCAAACCCAGCGATTTGATTCCCGAGTTGCAAGGCCGGTTTCCGATCCGGGTGGAGTTGCAATCGCTCTCCGTGCGGGACTTCGAAGCCATCCTGACACAGACACACGCGTCTTTGGTCAAGCAATATCAAGCGCTTCTTGCTACTGAAAACGTAGTGATCGAATTCACGCCACAAGGCATCGAACGCCTGGCCAACATTGCCTTTGATGTGAACGAACGCACCGAAAACATCGGTGCTCGGCGGCTGTCGACGGTGATGGAGCGCCTGCTGGACGAGGTCAGCTACAACGCTACCAACCTGGCGGGCCAGACCATCTGCGTGGACGCCAGTTACGTTGATGCGCGCCTGGGTGAACTCAGCATGAACGAAGATCTATCGCGGTACATTCTTTAGGCCTGCTATTGATATAAAAGTCAATATTCGTTCGCAAGAAATGTTTATTTTTGCTACATATAATATAGCAACATATCAAATAAATATGTGGCCTGGAAGTCATTTTTTCATAAATTTTATGGGATTTGAAAAAATGTAAGCAATAATTAACTCTCATGTTAATTAATTTCTCACTTGAAAAACCTGCTGGACGGGCTAAAATCCAAGGCAATGCAGGTTCCATTTTTGGCGGTTTTGCCGTCCTGACGGGGCTAAAGGCCGCAGAGCCCCTTGACGCCCGTGTTTCACCCGCGACGACTGCTTACATGTGACACGGTGGTGACGTATTCCTCAGGTATCACATTCATTTCAATCTCTAAGTGCTTAATTTAGAAGGAAGTTTTTCGAAAATCTGCCTTCAAATTTACCTCTAAGTCGTTGATTTCATTGAAAAATATTCCGCGTCTTCCCGCTTGTGTTCGATCCGTTTACTGATACAGTGCAAAAATGTGCATTTAAGTGGTAATTGCCACTCGAAGTGCCGCAGTTTTGCCAATTTTGGCGACGGTCCAACGAGAGGGCGTGTTTGGTGTTTCAAGGGGCTTCTGCATTAAGTCTGGACGGCAAGGGCCGGTTGTCGGTGCCGACGCGGCATCGTGACGTCTTGACCGCGACCTCGTCCGGGCAGCTCACGATGACCAAACACCCGCACGGCTGCATCATGATTTTCCCAAGGCCCGAGTGGGAAAAGTTCCGGGACCGCATTGCCGCGCTGCCGATGTCGGCACAGTGGTGGAAGCGCATTTTCCTGGGCAATGCAATGGATGTCGAGATCGACGGCACCGGCCGCGTGTTGATTTCCCCCGAGTTGCGCAACGCCGCAGGCATCGTCAAAGACACCATGCTCTTGGGCATGGGCCAGCACTTTGAGCTGTGGGACAAAACCACGTATGACGCCCAAGAGGCCGAAGCGATGAAGGGCGACATGCCCGACGTCTTCAAGGATTTTTCCTTCTGAGAGCGGGTGGTGGAAAAAATATGGCCCCACACCACCGTCTTGTTGAACGAAGCTGTCCAGGCGCTGCTCAACATCCCGGATTCAGAGCCACCGCAGGCGCTGGCGGCAAGCCATGCTGGCGCCACCGATGCCAAGGCCACTTTTATCGATGCTACTTTTGGCCGGGGCGGCCACTCGCGCCTGATTCTCGCCAAAACCGGCCCATCGGTGCGTCTGATCGCTTTCGACAAAGACCCCGAGGCGGTGGCCGAAGCGCAGAGCATCGCCGACCAGCGTTTCTTGATGCGCCACGATGCTTTCAGCCAGATCAGCCAGTTGCCGCCCGCCAGCGCGGCGGGCATTTTGATGGATCTGGGCATCAGTTCGCCGCAGATCGACCAAGCCGGGCGCGGCTTCAGTTTTCGTTTCGACGCGCCCCTGGACATGCGCATGGACACGACGCGCGGGCAGACGGCGGCCCAGTGGCTGGCGACAGCGCCGATCGACAAAATAACGGAGGTGGTTCGTGACTATGGTGAAGAACGGTTTGCTGGCGCCATTGCAAAGGCGATTGATGCGCGCCGACAGGCTGGGGGCGCAATTTCAACCACCTTTGAACTGGCCCAGCTCGTGGCTGGCGCGGTCAAAACCCGCGAGCAGGGCCAGAACCCTGCAACGCGCACATTTCAGGCTCTTCGGATTTTCATCAACGCCGAGCTTGAAGAGCTGCAACAGGCGTTAGAGGCAAGTCTGGATGTGCTGCAACCTGGAGGCCGGCTTGTGGTGATCAGTTTTCACTCGCTGGAAGACCGCATCGTCAAGCAATTCATTGCCCGCCACTCTCGCGACGCGTTTGACCGTCGCGCGCCGTTCGCCGCACCCAAGGCCATGAAACTCATGGCGCTGGGGCGCGTCAAGCCCAGCGCCGCCGAAGTGGCCGCCAATCCGCGTGCCCGCAGCGCGGTGATGCGCGTTGCGCAAAGGATGGCGCCGTGACGCGGCTCAACGTCATGCTGCTGCTGGCCGTGCTGGCCAGTGCCTTGCATTTGGTCAGCGTGCAATACGAGTCGCGGCGGCTGTTTTCGGCACTCGACAAGGCCCACACGGAAGCGCGCAAAATAGAAGCTGACTTTGAGCGCTTGCAAGTGGAACGGCGTGCGCAGGCGACCCCTTTGCGCATCGAAAAACTGGCCAAAGAGCAACTGCACATGCGCACAGTGACGCCTGCCATCACCAGTTATGCCACCTACAACGATGGCATTGAGAACAGCGCCAAAAATGGCAAAACGCAGAAGGTGGGGCCATGAACCGGGGCATCGCCTATACCTCCAGCCCGCTTTTGGCCAGCCGCACACCGGTCTGGCGTAGCAAGTTCATCGTCGCGGCCATCGCCCTGGCGTTTGTCGGATTGGCGGCGCGTGCGGCGTATATCCAGGTTGTCTCCAACGATTTTTATCAAAAACAGGGTGAAGTGCGGTTTGCCCGCACACTGGAGCTGCCGGCCAACCGGGGCCGCATTTTGGACCGCAACGGTTTGATTTTGGCCTCCAGCGTACCTGCGCCCAGCATTTGGGCGATTCCCGAAGACGTGCAGCTTGACAAGGGTCAAATGGCCCAGCTCGCCAAATTGCTGGAAATGCCGGTGGCTGAATTGGCAAACAAATTGAGTGACGATGACAAGACATTTGTCTGGCTCAAACGCCAGGTCGATGACGGTGTCGCCAAGGACATCGCCGCGCTGAACCTCAAGGGCATTTACCAGCGCAAGGAGTACAAGCGCCAGTACCCCGAAGCGGAAGCCGCCGCCCACGTGGTGGGGTTCACCAACGTCGAAGACCTCGGACAGGAAGGCGTGGAGCTGGCGTTCAACAAGGAGCTCGGCGGGCGTGCCGGTTCGCGCCGTGTGATCAAGGACCGCCTGGGCCGCGTGGTGGAGTCGGTGGGCGAGACGGTTCCGCCTGCCGACGGCAAAGACATCCAGCTCAGCATCGACAGCAAGGTGCAGTTTTTCGCGTACCAAAAACTGCGCGATGCCGTGACGGTCAACAAGGCCAAGGCCGGCAGCGTGGTGGTGCTGGATGCCATCACGGGTGAAGTGCTGGCGCTGGCCAACTACCCCAGCTACGTGCCGGATAAACGCCGCAACCTGGGTGGTGAGCAACTGCGCAACCGGGCGTTGACCGACACTTTTGAGCCAGGCTCGGTGGTCAAACCCTTCACCATCGGTTTGGGCCTGGAGACCGGGCGCATCACGCCGCAGACGCAGATTGACACCGGCAACGGCAAACTGCCGCTGTACGGAGCCGTGATTTCTGACTCGCACCCGAATGGCCTGCTGACGGTCGAAGGCGTGATTCAAAAATCCAGCAATATCGGCACCACCAAAATCGCCATGAAGATGGAAGCCCGGGAGATGTGGGAGCTTTTCTCCCAGGCGGGGTTTGGGCAAAAGCCGCAGATCAGCTTCCCGGGGGCGGTGTCAGGCCGGTTGCGGCCGTACAAAACCTGGCGCCCGATTGAGCAGGCGACGATGTCGTATGGGTATGGCCTGTCGGCGTCGCTGTTCCAGATGGCGCGGTCCTACACGGTTTTTTCCCACGACGGCGAGATCATTCCCGTGACCATGCTCAAGTCCGATGAACCCGCCGTAGGCACGCGGGTTTTGTCTGAGAAAACCGCCGCCCAAGTGCGCAAAATGCTGCAAATGGCGGCGGGTCCCGGCGGCACCGGGCAAAAGGCGCAAACCATTGGGTATTCGGTCGGCGGCAAGTCCGGCACAGCGATCAAGCAGGTCGGCAAGGGTTATGGCACAGCGGGCAACCGCAAATACCGTGGCTGGTTTGTAGGCATGGCGCCGATCGACAAGCCCAGAATCATTGTGGCGGTGATGATTGACGAGCCCGGTGCGGGCCAGTATTACGGCGGCGTCGTGGCGGCGCCCGTGTTCAGCGAAGTAGTGCAACAAACACTGCGCATGATGGCCGTGCAGCCTGATATGGCGGTGAAGCCGCAAATTGTGGCTGCCGTGGAGGAAAGTTTCTGATGCAGATCTTGCACAGCCCCGAGGACGCCGCGCGCTGGCTGCGTGGCCGGGTTACGGGCACGTTGACGGCTGACAGCCGCAACGTGCAGGCGGGGGATGGTTTCATTGCCTGGCCCGGCGCGGCGACCGATGGACGCCAATATGTCAGCGCTGCCTTGCGCAATGGTGCGAGTGCCTGTTTGGTGGAAGACGAGGGAGTTGGGGCGTTTGTTTTTGATCTCGGTTCAAGTGAGTCGATTGCAAGCTTTGAAAAACTCAAGGCGGCGACAGGCCTGATCGCCTCAGCCTATTACGAGGCACCTTCCAAGTCGCTGGCGGTGATCGCGATCACGGGCACCAATGGCAAGACCTCGACGGCATGGTGGTTGGCCCATGCGCTCTCCAATCTGCCGGGGGAGCAGAGCCTGCCTTGCGCCATGGTCGGCACACTGGGCATCGCGGCTCCGCGTCGGTCAGGTGCGCACGCCGCTGCTGCGGGCGAATTTTATTTTGACCTGGTTGGCAATGGTCTGACGACGCCGGATCCCGTCTTGTTGCAGCAGAGTTTTAGCAGCTTTGCGTCCCAAGGTGTCAAGGCCTGTGCGCTTGAAGCTTCGAGCATTGGCATCGAAGAGCAGCGGCTGGCGGGTACCTGTATTCAAGTGGCGGTGTTTACCAATTTCACCCAGGATCATCTGGACTACCACGGCTCAATGGCGGCGTATTGGCAGGCCAAAGCGTCGCTATTTCAATGGCCTGGTTTGAAAGCGGTGATCATCAATGCGGACGATGAACGGGGGGCGCAACTTGCCTTGACGCTTGCAAACACGCCGCAACAGACACAGTTGGATACGTGGACGGTTTCGTGCAAAACCGCAGCGCGCCTTTGTGCGCAGGACATTCGCTACGACGCCAGCGGTTTGCGTTTCACCGTGGTCGAAGCGGGTCGCTCCATTGAACTCAACACGCGCTTGGTTGGGCATTACAACGTTGCCAATTTGCTCGGTGTCATGGCCGCCATGCGCGCACTGGGTGTGTCACTTGAAAGCTGCGTTGATGCCTGCAGGCGCTTGCCAGCCGTGCCTGGACGCATGCAATGCCAAGGCGGGGCGGGCGAGCCCTTGGCGGTCGTGGACTACGCCCATACCCCTGATGCCCTGGCGCAGGCGCTCGCGGCCCTGCGCCCGCTGGCGCAGACGCGTGGTGGCAAATTGTGGTGCGTATTTGGCTGCGGTGGCAATCGCGATGCCACCAAGCGCCCTTTGATGGGTGCGGTTGCCGCGCAACATGCTGATCGAGTCATCGTGACCAGCGACAACCCTCGCAACGAGCCGCCGCAGGCCATCATCAGCCAGATTTTGATTGGGGTTGCCGGTGATTCTTCCGTGGAGGTTGAGTCAGACAGGGCGCGGGCGATATCCCAAGTGATCGGCATGGCGCAAATTGAAGACGTGGTGCTGGTGGCCGGAAAAGGCCATGAAGACTATCAGGAAGTGATGGGGCAGAAGCTCTTATTTTCGGATCAGGAGCATATCCAAATGGCATTGCAGGCGCGGCGCAACGCTGTTTTTCCCGAGGGGCTTGTGTCATGACGGCAGGGCTGAACAAGTCCATGGCGACGCTGTCTCAAGCAGCGCAATGGATTCCTGATTCTCAATTGGTCGGCAACGGCAGCGTTGAGTTTTTGAGAGTGCACACGGATACCCGCAGCGTTCAACCTGGTGACCTGTTTTTGGCGCTCAAGGGTGACAGTTTTGACGGCAACCGGTTTCTCAACGAAGCCTGTGAAAAGGGTGCAGCTGCGGCCATTTGCACCTCCCGGGCCGCCTTGACAGAAAGCGGGCTCAGCGGCTTGGTCGTGCCCGACACGCGCGTAGCCCTGGTGGCTCTGGCAACCGCCTGGCGAGCGCAGTTCAAGTTGCCACTGATTGCTGTCACCGGCAGCAATGGCAAGACCACTGTGACGCAGATGATCGCTTCAATTCTGCGGTGTCACGCGCCTCTCGCCATGCTTGCCACAGAGGGCAACTTCAACAACGATATCGGCGTGCCATTGACAGTGCTGCGGCTGCGCGAGCACCATCGGTTTGCGGTGGTCGAAATGGGCATGAACCATGCGGGTGAAATCGCAGTCTTGGCAAAAATCGCCCAGCCGACGATTGCACTGGTCAACAATGCACAGCGCGAACATCTGGAGTTCATGGCCACGGTGGAGGCGGTGGCGCGTGAAAACGGCGCAGTGATCACGGCGCTTCCCGCCGTCGGCGTCGCGGTTTTTCCGCAGGATGACGTTTTCAGCGGGCTTTGGCAGCGCGTTGCGGGGACGAGGCCAAACCTCCAGTTCGCCGATGCGGGAGCGACCGGCCCGGTGGATGTCGCCTGTGTTGAGGCTGTCTGGCGCGGCAGCGCTTGGCAAATGCAGGTGGGAACGCCTGCTGGAGAAGTGGCGTTCAGGTTGCATGTGGCCGGCCGCCACAACGTCAAGAACGCGCTTGCAGCTCTGGCCTGTGCACTGGCAGCGGGGATTCCGCTGCCAGTCATTGCGGCTGGGTTGGAGAGCTTTGAAGCTGTCAATGGCCGCTCCCAGGCCAGCTCGGGCCTTGTGGGTCAACATGCCTTTACCCTGATCGACGACACCTACAACGCGAATCCTGATTCTGTCAAAGCCGCAGTTGATGTGCTGGCCTCACTGCCGGCGCCGCGTTTATTGGTATTGGGTGACATGGGCGAGGTGGGCGAATTGGGTGCAACTTTTCACCGCGAAGCCGGCGCACAGGCGAAAGCGGCAGGCATCGAAGCCTTGTTCACCCTCGGGGTGCTTGCAGCGCATGCCAGCGCCGAATTCGGGCAAGGGCGCCACTTTGGCGAGGTTGACCTGCTCAATGCAGCCTTGATCGACGGCATCAAAAACTTCAACAGCGTGTTGGTCAAAGGTTCACGCTTCATGCACATGGAGCGTGTGGTTCGGGCGCTGCAAGCCAAATCTGGCTCGGCACAGGAGCTCGCATGCCACTGATATTGAATTTAGCGCAAGGCACTGCCGTCGGTCTTCTGCATTGGAGCTTGTCATGCTTCTAAGCCTCGCGCAGTGGTTGCAGTCCTTATCGCCGGAGTTTGGTTTTTTCCGGGTATTTCAGTACATCACGTTTCGCGCCGTCATGGCCGCCCTGACGGCGTTGATGATGGGCCTATTTGCCGGGCCGTGGGTGATCCGGTATCTGACGCAACTCAAAATCGGGCAACCTGTGCGGGGTTACGGCATGGAGACTCACTTGAGCAAAAGTGGCACACCCACCATGGGCGGCGTCTTGATTCTGCTTAGCATCGCGGTATCAACCCTGCTGTGGTTTGATTTGACCAATCGTTTTGTCTGGATCGTCCTTTTGGTGACCTTGGGTTTTGGCGCGATTGGCTGGGCCGATGATTGGCGCAAAGTGGTCAATAAGGACCCGGAAGGCATGCCTTCGAGGGAAAAATACTTCTGGCAATCCGTCATAGGGCTGATTGCGGCCCTGTATTTGGTGTTCAGCATATCCGAGAACTCGAATCTGCGTGTGCTCGAACTGTTCTTGAAATGGGTGCAATCCGGATTCGATTTGAGTTTGCCGCCCAAGGCTGGCCTGCTGCTGCCTTTTTTTAAGGAAATCAGTTATCCCTTGGGTGTGTTTGGCTTTGTGGTGTTGACCTACCTGGTGATCGTCGGCTCCAGCAACGCCGTCAATCTGACGGATGGTCTGGACGGCTTGGCCATCATGCCGGTGGTGATGGTCGGGTCGGCATTGGGCGTGTTTGCCTACGTGACCGGCAGTTCAGTTTATTCAAAGTACCTGTTTTTCCCCTACATCCCCGGTTCAGGTGAGTTGCTCATTTTTTGCGCGGCGATGGCCGGTGCAGGTTTGGCATTTTTGTGGTTCAACACTTATCCGGCCCAAGTGTTTATGGGTGATGTCGGGGCATTGGCCTTGGGTGGCGCCTTGGGCACCATTGCCGTCATCGTGCGGCAGGAAATTGTGCTGGCCATCATGGGTGGTATTTTTGTCGTAGAAGCGCTTTCCGTCATGTTGCAGGTGAGCTGGTTCAAATACACCAAACACAAATATGGCGAGGGCAGGCGCATCTTGAAGATGGCGCCACTGCACCATCATTTTGAAAAGACGGGCTGGAAAGAAACCCAGGTGGTGGTGCGGTTTTGGATCATCACCATGCTGTTGTGCCTGGTAGGGCTTTCTACCTTAAAGCTGAGATAAAGCGTGATTGACTTGAAAAATCAAAACGTTCTTGTCCTGGGGCTGGGCGTCTCTGGTCTGGCCATGGCGCTGTGGTGTACCCGCCAAGGGGCGCACGTCACCGTGGCTGACACGCGCGAGAGACCACCGCATCTGGCGGACTTGCGCGCGCGCGCGCCACAAGCGGCTTTTGTTCACGGCGGGTTGGATGCCATCTTGTCGGAGGAGCACAGCTTTGGGGTGATTTTCAAAAGTCCAGGCATCACACCCGCGTCAATCGCTCCATTTTTAGCAGTTGATAGTGCCTTGAATTTAATACCTAGGGGTGAATTGGATTTATTTGTGTCGGCACTGGCGGATTTGAAAGCATTACACGGCTACTCTCCCTTCGTGATTGCCATCACCGGCACCAACGGCAAAACAACCGTGACCTCATTGACGGGGCAGCTGGTCGAGCGCTGCGGAAAATCCGTTGCGGTGGCTGGCAATATCGGCCCCACATTGCTCGACACCCTGGCGGACAGGATGGATAGACAGCTGCTTCCCGAGGTGTGGGTGCTGGAGTTGTCCAGTTTTCAATTGGACGCTGTTGAAGTATTTGAGCCTTCTGCGGCAACCGTGCTGAACATCTCCCAAGACCACCTGGATTGGCATGGTTCGATGCGTGCTTACCTTGCAGCCAAGGCGCAGGTCTTTAGTGGCGGTGGACTGATGGTGCTGAACCGGGACGACCCATTGGTGATGGGGATGAGGCCGAAACCGCCAACGACAGCTACACCGAAGGAGCGCAAATCGAGGATGCCGGCCAAGCCCCGGGACTTTGTCACTTTTGGTGCAGGCATGCCACAGCGACCGGGTGATTTTGGGATTGAAGAGGTCAATGGCATGGCGTGGTTGGTGCGTGCGCAGGACGCCGACGGCCTGCGGCGCAAACGCACGGAAGCGCCTGACGAGCTTTTTATCCAACGGTTGATACCTGCCGATGCCTTGCGTATCCGTGGTCGCCACAACGCGGTCAATGCCCTGACGGCACTCGCGCTGGCGGCTTCTGCGGGATGCGCGCTGGCGCCAATGTTATTCGGCCTTCGCGAGTATCGTGGCGAACCGCACCGCGTGGAATCGGTCGCAACCGTCAATGGTGTTGAATTTTTTGACGACAGCAAAGGCACCAACGTAGGTGCCACGGTTGCTGCGTTGACGGGCCTGGGTGCCGAGCGCAAAGTCGTCGTCATTCTTGGCGGCGACGGCAAAGGGCAGGACTTCACGCCGCTGGTGGCGCCAGTTTCCAAATTTGTCCGCACCGCCGTGTTGATTGGTCGCGACGCTGGGCAAATTGCTGAGGCCTTGGAATGCACGGGCGTGCCGCTCCTGGGCGCGTCATCGATGCCCGAGGCCGTAACTTTGGCCAATCGGGCTGCCCATGTCGGCGACGCCGTGTTGATGTCGCCGGCCTGTGCGAGTTTTGACATGTTCGACAACTACCCGCATCGGGCTGCGGTGTTTCGCGAAGCGGTCACAACACTGGCTGATTCTGCGGGATTGATGCTGGAGGCGCAGCCGTGAGCACTCTGACCCAACGCTTTCCATTGAACGGCCAGTTGCCCGCCCGCGTGCTAGGGCTCGACCAAGCGCTGATCTGGGTCACCGTTGCGCTCCTGGCCTGGGGTTTGGTGATGGTGTATTCAGCTTCCATCGCGATGCCTGAGAACCCCAAATTTGCGCGGTATACGCATACCCATTTCCTCCTGAGACACGTTATCTCCATTGCTGTCGCGTTTGTCGCTGCATTGATCGTGTTTCAGATTCCAATTGAAACCTGGGAAAAAGTGGCACCTTGGTTGTTTGTGGTCTCTTTGATTTTGCTCATTGTGGTTCTCATTCCCCATGTCGGCAAAGGCGTGAATGGCGCAAAACGATGGATTCCGTTGGGCATTACTGGTTTCCAGCCATCCGAGTTGGCCAAATTTGCGGTGCTGCTGTATGCATCTGATTACATGGTCCGCAAGATGGACGTGAAGGAGCGGTTCTTCCAGGCCGTCGCCCCAATGGCCTTTGCCGTTGCAATTGTGGGCTTGTTGTTGCTTGCTGAACCCGACATGGGCGCTTTCATGGTGATTGCCGTCATCGCCATGGGAATCCTGTTTCTCGGTGGCGTGAACGCCCGAATGTTCTTCCTCATTGCGGCTATTTTGTTGGTCGCTTTCGGTTTGATGATCGCTTTAAGCGAATTCCGCCGCGAAAGGATATTCGCCTATCTCAATCCGTGGGCTGAACAACACGCGCTTGGCAAGGGCTACCAGCTCACCCACTCATTGATTGCCATTGGGCGAGGCGAAATTTTTGGTGTGGGCTTGGGTGGCAGTGTGGAAAAGCTGCACTGGCTGCCTGAAGCCCATACCGACTTTTTGTTGGCGGTGATTGGTGAAGAGTTCGGACTGATTGGCGTGGTTTCCGTCATTGCCATGTTTTTCTGGATGGTTCGCCGGATGATGCATATTGGCCGTCAAGCCATTGCGCTGGATCGGGTTTTTGCCGGCCTGGTGGCGCAGGGTGTTGGCATCTGGATGGGATTTCAGGCGTTTATCAATATGGGCGTCAATTTGGGAGCCTTGCCGACCAAAGGGTTGACCCTTCCGCTGATGAGTTTTGGGGGGTCTGCTATCTTGGTCAACGTGGTTGCAATTGCGGTCGTGCTGCGCATCGACTTTGAAAGTCGCGCCATGATGCAAGGAGGTCGCAAGTGAACAAGACGGTTCTCGTTGTGGCAGGCGGCACTGGGGGGCACATCTTTCCAGGCCTGGCGGTGGCGGGCGCACTGCGTGATGCCGGTTGGCGGGTTTGCTGGCTGGGCGGCTCTGGAACCGTGGCAGCGCCGAGCATGGAAAGCCAGCTGGTGCCTAAGCAGGGGTTCAGTTTTGAGTCCGTCGAATTTTTTGGCGTTCGGGGCAAAGGATGGGCGTCCTTCGCTTTGCTGCCGCTGCGTTTGATGCGGGCCTGTTGGCAAAGCCTAGAGGTGATGCGCCGCGTCAAACCCGATGTCGTGGTTGGCTTTGGCGGCTATATAACAGCACCTGCTGGAGTCGTCGCTCTGATGTTGCGCAAGGGGCTGATTCTGCACGAGCAAAACTCCGTGGCTGGCATGGCCAATCGTTTGCTGGCACGATTTGCCGACAAGGTGTACACAGCATTTCCGGAGGTCTTGAAGCAAGGGCGTTGGATCGGCAATCCGCTGCGCCCGGAGTTTTTGAACCAAGCGATACCGGCCACGCGTTTTGCCGCCCGTCGCGGCCCGCTGCGGATGTTGGTTCTCGGTGGCAGCCAAGGCGCCATCGCACTCAATGATGTCGTGCCCAAGGCATTGGCCCAGATGCCCATTGAGACACGACCGATGGTGATCCATCAAAGCGGGAAAACGCAAATTGATCGCTTGCGGAGCAACTATTTGGAGGCCGGTGTGCAGGCCGAGCTGACCCCATTTATCGAAAACACTGCCCGTGCCATGGCCGATGCCGATCTGGTGATTTGCCGCGCAGGTGCCAGTACCGTGACAGAAGTTGCGGCCATTGGCGCCGCAGCGGTTTTTGTGCCGTTTCCAGCAGCTGTGGATGACCACCAAACCACAAATGCCCGATTTTTGGCAGACCAGCATGGTGGCTGGCTGGTGTCGCAGGCTGATTTGACACCCGAACGTTTAGCCCGCATGTTGACCAAGGCTGATCGACCCACATTGCAGGCCGCAGCGAATGCCGCAAAAAAAATGGCAAAAACCGGAGCTACCGAACGCATCGTTGCCGCCTGTGAATCCTGGGCATCGAGGCGAAAGTCGAACAAACGGAATACCGGTGGGGATCAATGAAACACGCAGTCAGACATATTCATTTCGTTGGCATCGGTGGCTCCGGCATGTCGGCCATTGCCGAGGTGTTGCACACGCTGGGGTACACCGTTTCCGGTTCGGACCAGTCCGACAGTGTGACGCTTCGCAGGCTGGCGGGATTGGGCCTCAAAACCTATATTGGGCATGCGCCAGGACACGTCGATGGCGCGGATGCCGTCGTGACCTCCACGGCGGTAAAGGCTGACAACCCCGAGGTGATAGCGGCACGCGAGCGCCGCATCTCCATCGTGCCTCGCGCCTTGATGTTGGCGGAACTGATGCGCCTCAAACAGGGCATTGCGGTTGCCGGCACCCACGGCAAAACCACAACAACCAGTCTGGTTGCGAGTGTGCTGATGGAAGCGGGGCTCGACCCGACCTTCGTCATTGGCGGGCGTTTGACCAGTGCGGGTGCCAATGCCCGCCTGGGAAAAGGCGATTACATCGTGGTCGAGGCCGACGAGTCAGATGCGTCCTTTTTGCATCTGCTACCGGTGATGGCCGTCGTGACCAACATCGACGCCGACCACATGGAGACCTACGGGCACGACTTCGGTCGGTTGAAGCAGGCGTTTGTGGATTTCCTGCACCGCATGCCGTTTTACGGCACAGCGATTCTGTGTGTAGACGACGCGGCAGTGCGCGACATCTTGCCATTGGTCACCTGCCCGGTGACGACTTACGGTTTTGATGATGCTGCCCAAGTGCGGGCGACGGATTTGGAGGCCGTTGAAGGGCACATGCATTTCACCGTGCAACGGCGCAATGGCGTTACCCTGCCCGATTTGAAGGTGGTGTTGAATCTGCCGGGGCGTCATAACGTTTTGAACGCCCTTGCCGCAATCGCAGTCGCCGTAGAGCTCAATGTGCCCGACGCAGCAGTGGCCAGCGCGCTGGCGAACTTCCAGGGCGTGGGACGCCGCTTCCAGGGTTATGGCGATCTGCCAGCACAGGGCGGCGGCACGTTCCGCCTGATCGACGACTATGGCCACCATCCCGTGGAAATGGCGGCAACGCTGTCCGCCGCGCGCGGCGCGTTCCCAGGACGGCGCTTGGTGTTGGCATTTCAGCCACATCGTTACACCCGCACGCGTGATTGTTTTGAAGACTTCGTCAAGGTGATTGGCGCCGCCGACGTGGTGCTGCTGTCGGAGGTGTATGCCGCCGGTGAGGCGCCGATTGTGGCAGCGGATGGGCGGGCGCTGGCTCGTGCGCTGCGGGTAGCGGGGAAGGTTGAGCCGGTGTTCGTGGATGACATTGGCTGCATGGCCGAGGCCATCATTGAAAACAGCCGTGCCGGTGATGTTGTTTTGAGCATGGGAGCGGGCTCAATTGGCGCAATGCCCGCAAAATTGCTCGAACTGCTACAAAAAACAGAGCATAATCCAGCTATTGAACATGATCAATGAATCATACGGCAATGCATCATAAGCGTTCAAATTTTGGCAAGGTAGCGGTACTGATGGGCGGCGCCTCGGCCGAGAGAGAGGTGTCGCTGATGTCGGGCGCTGGCGTATTGAGGGCTTTGCAGTCCCAGGGCGTTGACGCCCAGGCCTTCGACCCCGCTGAGCGTGAGATGTCAGAGTTGCGGCGCGACGGCTTTGCCCGCTGCTTCATCGCGCTGCATGGGCGCTTTGGGGAAGACGGCAGCGTCCAGGGTGCGCTGGAGTTGATGGGCATTCCGTACACAGGCTCAGGGGTGATGGCCTCCAGCATCGCGATGGACAAAGTCATGACCAAACGGGTCTGGCTGCAGGCGGGGCTGCCGACACCTGCCTATGTGCTGCTTGGCCCAGGCTGTCAACAACGCGAACAGGTGGTGGCGGTGCCGGATGAGTTGGGTTTCCCGTTGATTGTCAAACCACCGCGCGAAGGTTCGTCGATTGGCGTCAGCAAGGTCACGGCTTATTCACAGATGCAGGAAGCCGTGCAACTGGCCGGGCGGTATGACGAAGACGCCTTGTGCGAGGAGTTCATCGAAGGCGAGGAGGTTACCTGCCCCGTGATCGGCAGTGGCAAAGAGGCAGTGGCCATGCCCGTTGTGCGTATCAAG
>JANLYO010000069.1:0-24647 GCA_031365665.1 Rhodoferax sp.
TTCGACCTGGCTGAAGACGCGCTGCAAGATGCCTTCGCCCAGGCTCTGCAGGTATGGCCCGATCGCGGGCTGCCCGACAACCCCGCTGCTTGGCTGACCACCGTGGCCCAACGGCGGGCGCTGGATCAATTGCGCAGCCGCAAACGCGGCCCGGTTTACACCGATGAACCGCCCGACCTGGCCTCGCCAGACACGGACACGTCTGGCGATGGTGAAACGCACCCTGCTGACACCTCGGGTGTCGAAGACGACCGTTTGCGCCTGGTCTTTACCTGTTGCCACCCGGCCATATCGCCACAAGCGCAAACAGCGCTGGCGTTGCGCACCTTGTGTGGCCTGAGCACCCGTGAAATCGCCTACGCCTTTTTTGAGCCCGAAGCCACCACTGCACAACGCCTGGTGCGGGCCAAACGCAAAATTCTTGACGCGCGTATCCCCTACGCTGTGCCCGCACGAGAAGACCTGCCGCAACGCCTGCAAACGGTGCTGGGCGTGGTCTACCTGGTCTTCAACGAAGGGTATGCGTCAACCGCCACCCAGGGGTTGATCCGGCCTGATCTATGCGCCGAGGCCATCCGCCTGGCGCGGCTGCTGGTCGAACTGATGCCGCAAGAGCCCGAAGTGCTTGCGTTGCTGGCGCTCACGTTGCTGCACGACGCGCGCCGCACCACCCGCATGAACACGGACGGGCATTTGGTGCCGCTGGAAGAGCAAGACCGTTCCGCCTGGAGCCAAGTCGGCATTCAGGAAGGCCTGGCCCTGCTCGATGCGGCATTGGCCCACCACCGCCGTGGCCCCTACCAATTACAGGCCGCGATTGCCGCGCTGCATGCCAAAGCACCCCGCGCCCAAGACACCGACTGGAAACAAATTGCCGCGTTGTACGGTGGCCTGCTGCGTGAACAACCCAGCGCCGTGGTGGAACTGAACGCGGCTGTGGCGCTGGCCATGGCCGAAGGGCCGCAGCAAGGCCTGACCTGGATCGACCAACTTGCCCAGCGTGACGAGCTGCGCAACTACCACCTGTTGCACGCCGCCCGCGCTGACTTGCTGCGTCGTTTGGGTCAATTTGCCGAAGCCCGCGCTGCATACGCGACGGCGTTGCAACTGGTTCGAAGTGATGCGGAGCGCAGTTATTTGCTGCGGCGGTTGGGGGAGTGTGGGGGTTGATGGGCCCATTTGTGGGCAAGCCAGTTGCAGCGGATGCGTCAACCCTCTAAAATCTGACCAGAACGACTGACCAGTTTTGTTGCCAAAACCGCGCTACCCCAAAGGATTTTGTTGTGACCCATCCCGCCTCCTGGACTTTGCAAGATGCCAAAGCGCAATTCAGCCATGTTGTGGCTGCGGCGGTGCGCGGCCAGGCGCAGCGTGTCACCAAACATGGCAAAGAGGCCGTGGTCATCATTTCAGCCACCGAATTTGCAGCCCTGAAGAGTGGCCGGGTAACAGCGCCAGCCAGCTTCATCGACCACTTGCTGGCCATGCCCAAATCGGCGGCGGCAAAAGCTGACGTGGCCAAAACCCGCAGCGGCTCGCGCCAAGTTACGCCGCGTGCGCGCATCACCCTGCGCGAGCTTGACCTGACATGATCCTGCTCGACACGGTTGTTCTCTCCGAGCTTCGCAAAACCCGCCCTTCAGCCAAAGTGCTGGCTTGGCTGCAAAAACAGCAGGCCGAGCAGTTATTCATCAGTGTGGTGAGCTTGGGCGAAATCGAACGCGGTATCGTGAAAGCGCGAAAGACAGAAGCCGAATTCGTCCGCAGCTTGACCGTCTGGCTGGAAGATTTGGTTCTGTTGTACAGCGACCGCATCCTGCCTGTCTCAGCCCCCATTGCAAGGCGCTGGGGCAGCCTGAGCGCCGAGCTGGGCCACGATGGCTCTGATTTGCTCATCGCCGCGACTGCGCTTGAACACGGCTTGACCGTGGCGACGCGCAATGTGCGGCATTTCACGTCGAGCGGGGTGGATGTTGTCAATCCGTTTGTTTGAATGCGATGATTGACCTATGAACACACTGGCGATTGACGTTCGTTCGCTGTCCGACAGCCTGGCCGATGCTGCGCAGGCGCTGATGCGTACGCTGGGCGGCAAACGCGTTGACCTGATCCACGCACTGGCAGGCGCGGGTGCCGTCACCATCCGCGAAGCTGCGCGGCGCGTAGAGCGCGACGTGAATGCCGTGCATGGCGATGTTCAGACCCTGCTCGCCTGCGGGGTGTTGGACAAGACGGCGGACGGGAAAATTGAGTTTGCCTATGACGCGGTGCATGTGGATTTTTTGTTGCAAAACTCTTGAATTGCAGCAGGTTTCTATGGATGAATCGTTTATAAAAGCTCTTACAACCGTGTATTGATAGATGGATATTCATAGCTAGAATCTATTTGAAATTCATTTTTTGAAACTATATAATTCATAGCAACAACACCCGCCACGCCTCTCAACGATGCGCACCCCGGCGGGTTTCTTTTTGGGGCAAAAAATAGTTGCTTAAGGGAGGTACATGCAATTTGCCAAGCCGACGCTAGAAGTCGCTGATCAAATTCGGCTGCTGAAGCTCAGGGGCATGACGTTTGCCGATGATTCCCGCGCCGCGCGAGTCCTGTTGCACATCAACTACTATCGGCTCAGGGCCTACTGGCTACCCTTCGAGGTTCAAAATCGTCCTTTATCTGATGGGCAAGAACATGCCTTTAAGGACGCCACGGAATTTGACTCCATCGTAGGTTTATACGTCTTTGACCGCCGACTTCGAATCATGCTGCTAGAAGCGATAGAGCGCGTGGAAATTGCTATGCGAACCCATTGGGCACAGGTATTGGCCGAGCGGCATGGTGCACATGCGTATTTGAATGCGCAAATGTTCCACAAACAAAATATCTACGAATCCTGCATGAAAAGCCTGGACGAAGAGTTGGCCAGATCCAAAGAAACGTTCGTTCAGCATTACCGCGACAAATACAGCCTACCAACGAGGCCGCCGATCTGGGCCATGTGCGAGCTTTTGACGCTGGGCCAGCTTTCGAAGTGGCTGAACAACGTGAAGTTGCGCAACGATCGACAGGCGATGGCACAACGTTTTGACTTAGATGAGGTGGTGGTTTGTGCGTTTGCACACCATCTAACCCATGTTCGAAATTTGTGCGCCCATCATTGCAGAGTTTGGAATCGAAAACTGACGTTTACGATGACTTTGCCAAAGCGACCATCTGCGCTAGCAACGCAGTTCAATTCGATGGAGGATCGTCGAATTTACAACACCCTGGTCATGTTAGCTTGGACTATTCGGACCATTAGCCCAGATTCCACTTGGCCCAGCAGGCTTCGCGCACTTTTGGTCGGACGCACTGCCGCCGATCTGCGGGCGATGGGGGCACCCATCAATTGGTCAAACGCTGAGGTTTGGCGATAGTCGGGCTCAGGCGGCCTTCACCCCGCCTTCACCCTAAGCCGCCACCCATGCAGCAGCGGCTCGGTATACCCGCTGGGCTGCTCCAGCCCCTTGAACACCAGATCACAAGCCGCTTGGTAAGCCGCTGAAGTTGCGAAGTTCCCCGCCATGTTCTTGTACAGCGGGTCGCCGGCGTTTTGCTTGTCCACCACGGCGGCCATGCGCTCGAAGGTTTTGCGGACTTGGTCCACCGTGACGACACCGTGCAACAGCCAGTTGGCGATGTGCTGGCTGCTGATGCGCAGCGTGGCGCGGTCTTCCATCAGGCCGATGTTGTGGATGTCGGGCACCTTGCTGCAGCCCACGCCTTGGTCCACCCAGCGCACCACGTAGCCCAGAATGCCCTGGGCGTTGTTGTCCAGCTCCTGCTGTTTTTGCTCGGGCGTCCACGCGGAAATCATCTCCGGGGTGGCGACCGGGATGGTCAGGATGTCTTCCAGCACCTGTTTGTATTCCGCCTTTTGGTTGGACTTGGCGTCAGCGCGCTCCATGTCTTTTTGCAGTTTGGCCACGTTCACCTGGTGGTAGTGCAGCG
The DNA here is from genome assembly GCA_031365665.1 of Rhodoferax sp. Classification (GTDB taxonomy): domain Bacteria; phylum Pseudomonadota; class Gammaproteobacteria; order Burkholderiales; family Burkholderiaceae_C; genus JANYCG01. The sequence goes on from JANLYO010000069.1 coordinate 3,989, forward strand.
CATGCAGCGTGGCGCCGGTGGGGCTGGGCACCCAGGCGGTGTTGGCGCCGGCCCTGGGGTGGTTGATTTTTTGCTTGAGCATGTCGGCCATCAAATCGGGCATGGCCCACATGCCTTTGCCGATTTGCGCCTTGCCGCGCAAGCCGCATTGCAGACCGACCAGCACGTTGTTTTTTTCGTAGGCGGCAATCCATTTACTCGCCTTCATGTCGCCCTTGCGGATCATCGCGCCAGCGTGCATGGCGGTGTGCATCTCGTCGCCGGTGCGGTCCAGAAAGCCGGTGTTGATGAAGGCAACGCGGCTCTTGGCGGCGGCGATACAGGCTTTCAAGTTGGCGCTGGTGCGGCGCTCTTCGTCCATGATGCCGAGCTTGACGGTGCTGTTTTTGATGCCCAGCATCTTCTCGCAGCGGGCGAAGAGTTCGCTGGCAAACGCCACTTCGGCCGGGCCGTGCATCTTGGGTTTGACGATGTAGACGCTGCCTTTGCGCGAATTGCGGATGGCGTCTTTCCTGGTTTTCTTCAGGTCGTGGATGGCAATGGCCGAGGTGACCACGGCGTCCAGAATGCCTTCGGGGATTTCCCTGGTAGAGCCATCGGCGCCGGTGTACAGGATGGCCGGGTTGGTCATCAAATGGCCGACGTTGCGCACGAACATCAGGCTGCGGCCATGCAGGCGCACTTCTTTTTTGCCTTTGGGCGCGGTGTAAATGCGGTCGTGATTCAGTCCGCGCGTGAAGCTGCTGCCGCCCTTGGCCACGGTTTCCGTCAACGTGCCCTGCAAAATGCCCAGCCAGTTGGAATAGGCCAGCACCTTGTCGTCGGCATCGACCACGGCGACAGAATCTTCCAAGTCCATGATGGTGGACAAAGCTGCTTCCAGCACCAGATCACACACGCCAGCCGGGTCGGTCTTGCCGATGGCGGTGGCGCGGTCAACCTGGATGTCCAGGTGCAGGCCGTTGTGTTGCAGCAGCACGGCAGACGGGTCGCCCGCCTTGCCCTGGTAGCCGATGAACTGCTTTTTGTCGGCCAGCCGGCTGGACGTTCCATCCTTCAGTTTGACGACCAGGTCGCCGCGCTGCACGGAATAACCTACCGAATCGACGTGTGAGCCAGACTTAAGCGGCGCGGTGCGGTCCAGCACATGGCGGGCGTAGTTGATGACCTTCGCGCCGCGCACCGCGTTGTAGCCCTTGCTTTTTTCGGCGCCACCATCTTCGGAAAGCGCGTCCGTGCCATACAGCGCGTCATACAGCGAGCCCCAGCGCGCGTTGGCGGCGTTGAGCGCGTAACGTGCATTGAGCACCGGCACTACCAGTTGCGGGCCGGCCTGTTTGGCCAACTCGTCATCCACGTTCGAGGTGCTGGTTTTGACGTTTTTCGGCACGGGCACGAGGTAGCCGACTTTCTCCAGGAAGGCACGGTAGGCCTTCATGTCCTTGATTTCACCGGGATTCGACTTGTGCCAAGCGTCTTGCTCGGTCTGCAAACGGTCGCGCTGCGCCAGCAGGGCGATGTTTTCGGGGGCCAGGTCGGCGACGATGGCGTCAAACCCCTTCCAGAATTTGTCGACCGAGACGCCGGTGCCGGGCAGCACTTTGTCGTTGATGAATTGATGCAGGTTGCTGGCGACTTGCAGGCGGTGAATGGAAGTGCGTTGGGTCATGGTTAAAAAGGCAAGGAAGGCTTCGACAGGCTTAGCCCGAACGGGTTCGGAATCAGGCAGGCAAAAAAGGGTTCAATCAAAAAAAGTCAACACGTCGCGCAAACTGGCGCCCGTTTTGACGGGTGATGTGCCCAGTTCGTCAAACGGCATGTTTTGCCGGTTGACCCACAGGGTCAGGTAGCCGTACCAGGTGGCGGCCAGGGCGTCCCAGCTATTGCTGCTGACAAAGGCGATTTTAGCGGCTGGCAGGCCGCAGGCCGCTTCACCCAGCGCGTAGGCTTCGGGGTGGGTTTTGAACTTGCGCACGGGGTGAACGCTGATGACGTGGTCCAGCACGTCGGCCAGGCCGCTTGAGGCCACCACCGCGTTCAACATGCCGGGGTCGCCGTTGCTCAAAATGCCGGTCTGGATGCCGCGCGCCTTCAGGGCCAGCAGCACTTCGCGGTTTTCGGGGTAGGCGGTGAGATGGTTGTACTGGCGCACCAATTGCTCGATTTTTTTGCCGTTTTCAAAGTCAAACTGGCCTGCAGATTTCGAAATATGAGCGGCATCGGCTACTTTTTTAATAGCATACACCAAGGCTGCGCGGGTCAGCTCCGAAAACGGCCGGTAATGCGCGCCGTGGTTGCTGGTAGTGACGATGCGCGTGTATTCGATTTGTTTGTCGCGCCACACCACGCTGATCGCAGCGCCGTGGCCGGGGAACAACTGCTCCGCCAATTGCGCCACGCTATAGACGTCAAACAGCGTGCCGTAGGCGTCAAACAGGGCCGCTTGCGGGAAAGATGGGGCCGCCTGGGGCGAAGAAGACGTTGGCATGCCCGCATTATCCGTGCGGGCCGTAAAGGTGGTGCGGGCAGTGCAGGCGATGCAAGCAGCGCCCAGCCAGCTTGCTAACGCCCCACCCGCACGAAGCGCTGCGCCCGTTTGCCAGTGTCCACCTCGGCGGTGTAGACGTTGCCCTGCGCGTCGATGGCGATGTTGTGCACCCAGTGGAAGTCGCCCGCCATACGGCCGGGGCGGCCAAAACTGCCGACCACTTCGCCGGTCTCGCGCAGGGTGATGCGCACCTCGTTGTTGGTGCCGTCAGCCACCAGCAAATACTTTTGGCTGGGGTCTTCCGAGGGGATCAGGTCCCAGTTCGAGCCCGAGCCCCGTGTGTCCGGCTCTTGCACAAACTGGCGCACAAACTCGCCGTTCTTTTTGAACACCTGGATGCGGTTGTTCGCGCGGTCACACACGTAGACCAGGTTGTCGCGCGTCAGGCGCACACAGTGCACCGGGCTGGAAAACTGGGGCGATGTGGTGTTGAAGCTGGGCATGGCGGCGTCATCAGGCCGGTTGCCATACGCGCCCCAGTGGCGCTTGTAGGTGCCGCTGTCGGCGTCAAACACGATCACGCGGCGGTTGCCGTAACCGTCGGCCACATACAACTCATTGGCGGCGGCGTCCAGCTCCATGTGGGCCGGGCGACCCAATTGGCTGGGCGCATTGCTGCCCTGGCTGACGCCCGGTTTGCCGATTTGCAGCAAGAATTTGCCCTCGGCGGTGAATTTCAGCAGCATGTGGTCGGTCAACGCATTGCCGCCAATCCACACATTGTTTTTCGGGTCGACGTAGATGCCGTGTTCGTTGGCCGGCCAGTTGAAACCGTCGTTTTTGCCACCCCAGGAGCGCAGCAGTTTGCCTTTGGCATCAAACTGCAGCACCGGCGGCGCGGCAGTGCAACACTTGGAGCGCTTCGGCGTCAACGTGGCACCGCGCTCGTCTTCGCTAAGCGTCAGGGGCCGGTGGATCATCCAGATCGTGCCGTCGGGCGCGGCGGCAATGCCCGCCACCTGGCCCAAGAGCCAGCCGTTGGGTAGCGGCTGCGGCCAATTCGGGTCCACCACATAACGCGGGTGGCCGCTGGCCACAGGCGCGCCCTCAACACGTAGCGACTGCGGCAGATCGCCCGGTGTGGTGCAGGCAGTGAGCAGGGCCAGCGCGGCCAGTACGGTGGTAGCGAGGCCAAGCAAAGTTGTGCGAATGGACGCCATGGCGCGTTCTCCTCTTGTGTTTGAGCTGGCAGCTTACGCGAATCTGAGCCTAAGTGTCTGCAAAAATATTCTAAAAATTTTAATCTAGTTAAAAAATTAGACTAAAAAATAATCTAATTATGTATTTAATAAATAGCAAGCATCATAATATTTACGTGGCCTAGATGCAAATATTTGTCTAAAAATTATTTAAGAAAATAAATTTTACAAGAATTCGAAATCACACCGACTCACCCCGCCGCCAACTCCCCCCACAAACTCGACACCGGCACCGCCCACAACTGGCCACCGCCGTCAATCGCCGGGCCGGGTATGAAATCCTTGCCGTCGTAAAAAATCAGGCCGAGTTTGAAACCTTTGCCTACTTTGCCAGCCAGCACTTTCAAGCCGGCGTAATCGCGGTTTTTCACGGCATCGCCGGCCAACACGTCGATGCCGATGACCTGGCCTTTTTCATTGGCGACGACCAGGTCTACCTGCTGCTGGTCGTGGTCGCGGTAGTGGGCGAAGCGGTAGTTGCCGCTGGATGCGAGGGCGTGTTTTCTCAACTCGCCGTAGACAAAACTCTCCAGCACCTGCGCCATCTCGGGGCTCCACAGCACCTCAGGCTCAGCGCGTTCGCGGTAGCGCGCCACGGCGTTTTGGTCCAGTAAATCTGCCAGTTGGCCGCTGTCGACAAAATGCAGTTTGTCGGCCTTGACCATGCGGCTCGGGTCGGCCAGCAATTGGTCGGTGCCGTCTTCAGCGCCCAGCGCGGGCAGGCGCTCGACCAAAAACATCAGCTCCAGCGCCTGGGTGTAACGCTCGGCGGTTTTGGAGTCGAAATCCATCGCCATGCCGAACTGGCGGAAGTTGCACAGGCCGCCGCTGTGGCGGGCCAGCACTTCCAGCAGCTCGGTGAGCCGCGCTGGGCGGTCAAAAGCGAGGAACTTGCGCACTTCCTGCAAATCGGAGGGCAGCGGCGCCACACGGGGCGGCAGGCCGGCCTTGATCTCGCGGCGGCTCAATTTGCGGATGACTTCGTATTCCCACACCAACTGGTTTTGCAGGTGTTTTTTCAGCCAGGCGTGGCGGCTGCGGGACTTGATGCGCGAGACAGCTTCGAGAAACCCGCCTTTGAGCGCGACTTCGACCAGATCGGCCCCCGTGTGGGCGTTGCCTGGGGTGGCTTTGAGTTGCTGCAGTTTGCCGGCAAAAGCCGTGTCGAGCCAATTGGCGTCGGTGCCCAGCAGCTCGCTTTGGGAGGGCAGCGGCAGGCGGATGGCGTGGGCTGTGAGGCCGATTTTGTCGATGAAGGCGGGCGGCACCACGTTGACGGGGTAGGTCGCGTCGTCGGGCAAGTGCATCAGATCCACCGACGAGGTCAACAGAAAGCGGCCGGGCATGGCGTTTTTGGCGACCTCCGCCTTGATGACGGCCATGAGTTTGGGTGCCCGTTGGGCTTCTAGAATTGTGAGCTTGGCGTGGCCCTTCAAGAGCGCCGCCGGGTCGGCCAGCGCGGCTTGCCGCGTGGCTTCAAGGTTCAAGTCCAGCACCGGGCGGTCAGCGCCACCCACAGCGCGGGCCACCAGCGCGGCACTGCGCGGGCCTTCGAGTTTGGCGGCACCCGTGAGATCCTCGTCTTCCTGCTCTTTTTGTGTCATCTCCTCCAGATAACCCGAGTGGCGTGGCCCTTGCAGAATCACCACAGGGTGTTTGGCCAGCGCTTTTTGCACGCGGGCGGCGGTTTTGCGGTGTTCCAGGTGGGCGATGGGGTGGCGGATGATGGGCATGGGTCGTCTCCTGTGAAGAAAATCAGCGCTGTGAGCCTAAAAATAGCCGTGTGACGCGGAATTTACCACAAAATAAACCGTTTTTATGAAGTTTATTACTATCAGAACAGGAGTAACTTATGCAATATTTACGTGACCTGTAGGTCAAATTTCAGGAAAAAAATAGCGTGTATTAATATTTTTTAGAGGCCACAACAAACTTCTGCCGTGCAGTTTTCACCCAAACGCCGTCAACTGCTGGTTTTCATCTGCGACGCGGTGTGCAGGCCAAACACGCCGATCACGATCAGGGTGATGCACACCAGCTTCAAGGCGGTGGCAGGTTCCTTGAACCAAAACATGCCAATGCACGCCGTGGCCACGGTACCCACGCCCGACCACACCGCGTAGGTGATGCTGATGTCCAGCGTTTTGGTGGCGAAGGTGTTGCAGGTGAACGCGACCGCGTAACAGGTGAACATGAAAATCGAGGGCGTCAACTGCGTGAACCCGTGCGACAGCTTCATGCAGGTGGTGCCAATGACTTCGAACACGATGGCCACGCTGAGCAGCCACCAAGCTTGGGGCAGGCTGGGGGTGAAGGCTTGTAAGAAGTTGATCACAGGCGCGACTTAAACTGGGTTGGTGAGGGAGGCAAACAGGCTAAAGGGACGAAAGGGCGCTTGGAGAGAAGCTGGCTTTCACCCTGGATTGTCATACGGCGACGCAATTGAAGTAAAACCAGTTAGTCCATGTCATTCACACAGTCTTACAAGCAAACGTCAATTGAAAAATACCGCGCCCGCGCGGCTGGTTACGACGCCTCGGCGGAATTCACCATGCCCTTGCGCAGGCGCGCGATCGCCCTGCTGCAATTGCGCCCTGGCGACGTGGTGCTGGATGTCGGCGCCGGCACGGGCTTGAGCTACGGGCTGTTGCGGGAGGCCGTGGGGCCGCAGGGCACCATTTTGGCGTTCGAACAAAGCCCGGAGATGTTTGCCCAGGCGCTGACGCGCTGCCGGGAGGAGCCGACGCTGGCGGGTGCAGCCGGGGGTGGTGCTGGAAAAGGCATGGGTGACAGCATGGGTAACGGCGGCCTGTGGCAGGTCTGTGCCAGCGCGGAGGCGGTGCAGTTGCCGCAGTTGGCCGATGCGGTGTTGTTCAATTACACCCACGACATTTCGCGCTCGCCTGAGGCCGTAGCCAATATCCTGCGCCAAACCAAACCAGGTGCGCGCGTCGCCATGGCTGGCATGAAGTTTTTCCCCTGGTGGACCGGGCCGCTGAACCTGCTGGCCTGGGCCAAAAACCGCCCGTACAACGCCCGCGCCGCCGATATGTGGGCACCCTGGGATCTGGTTGCACCGTATTGCAGCGCGTTTCACCGCGAATCGACACAATGGGGCATGGGTTATCTGGCACAGGGGGTGTTGAAGCACCCCGTGAAAGGCGGCACACCATGAATTCACAAACCGCATTCGACGCGGCAACTGCGCTTGACCGGGCGGCGGTTGCGTCGCCCCTGCTGGCGCGTTATGCCCAGGTGCGGGCGCAAACTGAGGCGCTGGCGCGCCCGCTCTCGGCCGAAGACTGCCAGGCGCAGTCGATGCCCGACGCCAGCCCGGTGAAGTGGCACCTGGCACACGTCACCTGGTTTTTTGAAACCTTTTTGCTGGAGCGTTTTGAGGCCGGGTTCAAGCCTTTCAACCCGGTGTTTCGTGTCTTGTTCAACAGCTACTACAACGGTGTGGGTGACAAACACCCCAGACCCGGGCGCGGTCTGCTGACGCGCCCGGCCATGCAGAATGTACTGGCCTGGCGCGCGGCGGTGGACGAACGCCTGCGCGGCCTGCTGCGCGCGGCGGCCACGCCCGAGGTTTTGGCGCTGATTGAGCTGGGCCTGCAACACGAACAACAACACCAGGAACTGCTGCTGACCGACGCGAAACACCTGCTGGCGCAAAACCCTTTGCAGCCTGTTTACGCACCGGCCTGGCCGCTGGCGGCGGTAGCGCCGGTGCGGGCGGATTGGCTCGGCTTTGACGGCGGCTTGGTCGAGCTGGGCGCGACGCCAGAAGGCTTCAGTTTCGACAACGAAGGCCCGCGCCACCGCCATTTCCTGGAGCCTTATGCGCTCTTGAACCGCTTGGTCACCCACGGCGAATGGCGGGCGTTTGTGAACGACGGCGGCTACCAAAACCCGCGCTGGTGGCTGGCTGCCGGCTGGGACTGGGTGCAGGCGCTGCAGATTGAGGCGCCGCTGTATTGGCGCCGGGAAGGCGATGGCGGCAATGGCAGCGATGCCGGCTGGTCCAGCTTCACGCTGCACGGCCGCGTGCCGCTGGACGAGCACACGCCCATCACCCACATCAGCCTGTACGAAGCCGACGCGTATGCGCGCTGGCTGGGCGAGACGCAGGCGGACTTCAAAGGCGCGCGCCTGCCGACCGAGTTTGAGTGGGAGGCGGCGGCGGCGCCCGGCTTCAAAGCGGCGCTGGCGCACGGCAACTTCGCCGAATCGCGCGCGCTGCACCCCATGCCTGTGGCCCGTGCCCAAGCCGGTTTGCAGCAAACCGCAGGCGACGTGTGGGAGTGGACCAGCAGCAGTTACAGCGGCTACCCCGGCTACCAGCCCTGGGCCGGAGCGGTCGGCGAATACAACGGCAAATTCATGGCCAACCAGTACGTGCTGCGGGGCGGCTCCTGCGCCTCGCCCGCGTCGCACATCCGCGCGACCTACCGCAATTTCTTCCCGGCTGATGCGCGCTGGCAGTTCAGCGGGCTGCGGCTGGCGCGGGACGCCTAAACAGCTCGGCGCAAACCCCGCGCAGCCAGCGGCTGGCGGCGTCGTGGTGGTAACGCGCGTGCCAATACTGTTTGACGGTAAAGCCCGGAATCTGGAACGGGCAGGGCAAGACCTGCAAGCCAGCGGCGCGGGCCAGGGTTTCGCCGATCTGGCGCGGCAGCGCGGCCACCAGGTCACTGGTTGACAAAATCGCCGCCAGCCCGAGGAAGCCGGCAATTCCAGCTGGATGCGCCGCTCGACGTGCTGCGCCTTCACGGCTTCGTCCATCAGGTGGTAGCCGGTGCCGGCGCTGATGCCGATGTGGCCTTCTTGCTGGTAAGCGGCCCGGCGCCAGCGCCCGCACGTGGGTCAGCAGGTGCGGCAAGAGCGTGATGTGGCTGGCGTCGGTCATGCAGATGGCGAAGCGGCGCGTGGCGGTGGCAGGGTTGAAGGCGGCGCTGGCTTCAGACAGGCGCCGCAGGCCGCCCAGCACTTCGCGCACGGTGGGCATCAGGGCTTCAGCGCGCGGCGTGGGCAGCATGCCGTCGGCGGTGCGCACAAACAGCGGGTCGCCTAACTGGCTGCGCAGCTTGGCCAGCCAAATGCTCACCGTCGGCTGGCTTTGGCCCAGGGCTTCGGCGGCGCGGGTGACGCTGCGCGTGCTGTAAAGCTAGTCCAGCAGGCTCAGGTGTTTGATGTCGAGCAGGTCAAGGATTTTGTCCATCGTGTGATTTTCTGCTTGTATATTAAATTTCACAATGATATTTATAAAAACCATTGCATAGACTGATACTGGAGGGTCGAACTAAGATTCGCCTCGCACGCCATCACCTTCGCGCAGGCCCTTCGACAGGCTCAGGACAGGCCCCTCGACAGGCTCAGGACAGGCTCCTTCGACAGGCTCAGGGCGAACGGCAAGAACGATTGACGATTGAAGGAGCATTGTGAAAATTTGCGTATTGGGCGCAGGCGCCCTGGGTTGCGCCATCGGCGGCACGTTGACGCAGGCGGGCCATGAAGTCTGGCTGGTCAACCGCGACGCCAAACATGTCGAGGTGATGCAGCGCGCGGGCCTGACGATGCGCGCTGGCGGTGTGGATCGTGTGGTCAAGGTACGCGCTGCCACACACGCCAATGGCGTTGATTTGTCGAGCGGGCCGGTGGAACTGGTCATTGTGCTGGTGAAGTCTTTCCACACCCGCGAGGTGATCGAATCTGCCGCAGCCATCATCGGACCGGACACCGCCGTGTTGTCGCTGCAAAACGGGGTGGGCCATGAAGATGTGCTGGCCGCCGTGGTGGGCAAGGCGCGTGTGCTGGCCGGCAAAACCTACGCGGGCGGCGTGTTGCTCGCGCCGGGCCACATCATCGCGGGCACAGCGGGCAAGGAAACCATCGTCGGCGAATTGACGGGGCAGGCCAGTGAACGCACGGCCCGCATCGCTGAAGTGTTCAGCCAGGCGGGCCTGGCCACCACGGTCAGCAACAACATCATGGCGACAATTTGGGAAAAGTTGTTCGTCAACGTCGCCACGGGGGCCTTGAGCGGCATCACCAGGCTGCCGTATGGGCTGCTTTACCAGGTGCCGGAAGTCGAAGCCTGCGCCATTGCCGCTGTCGCCGAAGCGATGGCGGTGGCCAAAGCAGCCGGCATTGCCGTGGCCACCACCGACCCGCGCGCGCCCTGGGTCAAGGCGGCAGCCGGTTTGCCTTTCGAGTTCAAGGCCTCCATGCTGCAAAGTTTGGAGGCCGGCTCGGTCACCGAGATCGATTACGTCAATGGCGCCGTCGTCGAGCAGGGCCGGAAATACGGCGTGCCCACCCCCGTGAACCAGACCTTGGTCGCCTGCATGAAGGGCGTCGAGAAGATGTTGATCGCCACGCTTGCCGCTTCGCGTGCTGCGCTGCCCCCCGAAGGGAGCCGTGCCTAGCTTGGGGCGGCCTGGCGCGTCGGCGAACTTCACTTCAATCAACTGGAGTTTTCACCTTGAGTTACACCAAAAAATCCTACGTCGAACACGTCGCCATACGTGTCAAAGACATCCATTGGCACATCCAATTTTTTTACGAAGCCTTAGGGATGGATGTGCGCGAAATCGACGGCGACCCGGCCAATCCCAAGCAGTACTGGACGATCGGCGGCATGCAGTTGATGAGCACGCCGGGCTTTGAAGCGCCGCCCAGCAATGACGCTGGCTGGCTGGCGCACCTGGGTGTGATGGTGGAAGACCTCGAACTGGCGATTGCCGAATGCCACAAGTTTGGTGTCAAAGAACTGCCGCAGGGCCGCAACTGGCTGCAATTGCCGGACGGCCTGGCGGTTGAATTGATACAGGCTGCGCCCGGCAGCGTGGCCGAAGCACTGAAGGTCAATCCACGGGCGCAGGCCTAAAGTCTGCCCCCCATCAATCATCTGTCATCTTTCATCTGTCATTCCCCATGCCCGCACCCCAAATCGATTTCAAAACCCCCGAAAAATACTGGGACGACGCCAAAATCGGCGACGAATGTGTCAGCCCGACTTATGAAGTCACGTCCGAGCGCATCAACGCCTATGCCGAACTCACCGGCGACTTCACGCCTGTGCACGTGGACGAGGACTACGCGCGCAAGTCGCACTTCGGGCGGCGCGTGGCGCACGGGCTGATGGGGCAGAGCGTGGCAGACGGCCTTAAAACGCAAAGTGAATACCGCTTTCTGCCGGGCATGTCGTTAGGCTGGACCTGGGACTTTTTGCTGCCCATCTACATTGGCGACGTGTTGCGTGTGAAATTCAAAGTCGGCACCATGCGCGAGAGCAAAAGCAAACCCGGCTGGGGCATCGTGGTGCTGCCGTCGGAGTTGTTGAACCAGAACAACCAAGTGGTGCAGAGGGGCGAGCACCGTTTGATGATTCCACGTCGACCTCCGGTTTAAATTAATTTAATAAAAATATTTGGTTAATTTATATTAAAAATTACTTATAAATAAATAGCAAATTATATAATTATTATGAGAGCTAACCTCTATTAATTTCTAAATATGAACTCAGAAAAACAAATTCAGACATTGCCACTCAAAGGTGTGCGTGTCATCGACTACAGCCACTTCCTCGCCGGGCCGCACATGTCGCGCTGCCTGTCGGCCATGGGCGCCGACGTCATCAAGGTCGAGCGCCCCACCGAGGGTGACGCGGGCCGCACCACGCCCACCCTCATCAAGGGCGTGAGCGGCTATTTCCTGCAGCAAAACATGGGCAAACAGGGCCTGTGCATCAACCTGCGCGACCCGCGCGGCCTGGCGCTGATGCACAAGCTCACAGACAGCGCCGACGTGTTTGTCGAGAACTACCGCCCCGGCGCGCTGAACCGCCTGGGTTTGGGCTACGAGGAACTCTCCAAACGCAACCAGCGCCTGGTGTACTGCTCGGTCAGCGCCTTTGGCCACACCGGGCCCGACTCACAACGCCCCGGTTTTGGCCTGATCGCCGAGGCCCGCAGCGGCGCGCAGTCGCTCCTGGGCATGCCGGGCGAGGCGCCCACGCTGTTCAGAATGCCGATTGCCGACATGTACGCCGGCATGCACGGCGTGGCGGCCATTTGCGCCGCGCTGTTTGGCCGGGTGGCCAGCGGGCGCGGGCAACACATCGACATCGCGCTGCACGACTGCATGGTCTCGATGCACGACTACGCGGCGCAAGGCTACCTGTTGAACGGCGAACTGCCCAAGCAGACGGGCCATGATTTGCCAAGCAGCACCGTGTATGGCACCTTCAGCGCCAAAGACGGCTACCTGGTGATTGCTGCGCAAATGGCCGACACCTGGCGCAGCTTGGCCAAGCTGATGGGCGGCGACGCCTACGCGCAGGCGGTAGGCGGGTGGAGCCAGACTGAGCGCAATGCCAGCCGCGACGACATCCTGGCGCGCGTGCGCGCCTGGTGCCTGGCGCAGGACAGCGTGAAACATTGCTGCGACCAGCTTGACGTAGCGGGCATCCCAGCTGCGCCGGTGCAAACCATCGACAAGGTCATGAACGACCCGCAGACGCTGGCGCGCGGCATGGTGGTGGAGCAGCAGCACCCGATCCTGGGCAAAGTCAAATTGCCGAATTTGCCGTTTCGCTTCTCTGAGTGCGACACCACGCCCAGCGGCCCCGCGCCCCTGCTTGGGCAACACAACCGCGAGATCGCGGCGGATCTGGGGTATTCGCAGGCGGATATTGACGCGCTGTTGAAAGACGGCGTGTTGTTCGCCGAAGAGGCGGTCAGCCAATTGCCCGGCAGGGGATAATTTCAGGCTTTCTCCTTTAAATTGACCAAAATGACTGATCAATACGCGGTGATCGGCAATCCGATTGTCCAGAGCAAGAGCCCCTTGATCCACGGCATGTTTGCCGAGGCGACGAAACAAGACCTTGAGTACACAAGGATCGAAGGCAACAACTTCGCCGCCGACGTGGACGCCTTCCGCGCCCGTGGCGGGCGCGGCCTGAACATCACGGCACCCTTCAAGTTGGATGCGTTCGCCTACGCGAGCGAACATTCCGAGCGGGCCAAGCTGGCGGGTGCCGCCAACTGCATGAAGTTTGACGGCGCGCGGGTTGTCGCCGAAAACTTCGATGGCGTAGGCCTGGTTCGCGACGTGGTGCACAACCTCAAAAAACCCATGGCGGGCAAACGCGTGCTGATACTGGGCGCAGGCGGCGCTGCCCGTGGCGCCCTGTTGCCCTTTCTGGCGGAAAAGCCGGCCTTGCTGGTGATTGCCAATCGGCACCTCGACACGGCGCAGGCGCTGGCAAAGATCGGCGCGCAAGCGGGCAGGGAAGTGGGCGGCCAAATCAAGGCCTGCACCTATGCAGACCTGGAAGGCCAGGCCTTTGACATCGTCTTCAACGCCACCTCGGCCAGCCTGCGCGGCGAGTTGCCGCCCGTGCCGGCTTCGGTGTTTGGCCATTGCGCGCTGGCGTATGAGCTGGCCTATGGCAAGGGCATGACGCCTTTCCTCAGGCTGGCGCACAACGCCGGCGTCAAGAGCATCGCCGACGGCGTGGGCATGCTGGCCGAGCAGGCGGCCGAGGCGTTTGACTGGTGGCGGGGTGTGCGGCCCGATACGGCGGCCGTGATCAAGGCGATCACGATTCCGCTGGTTTGAGCCCCCGCACGCGACCCACTCTAACGCGACCTCATTCACAGGCCACGCCATGATCCGCAACCCCGACGATCTCACTCAGGCCGTGCTGGCGGTCATGCAGCAAACGCCCGACCAGCGTCTGCGCGAAATCATGGTGTCGCTGGTGACGCACCTGCACGGTTTCGTGAAAGATGTGAAGCTCACCGAAGACGAATTCCGCGCTGCGACGGCGTTGATCGCCCGTATGGGGCATGTCACCAACGATTCGCACAACGAAGTGGTGCTGATGGCGGGCTCGCTGGGCGTTTCCAGCCTGGTGAACCTGCAAAACCACGCGCCTGATTCCACCCACAACCTGCTGGGGCCGTTCTGGCGCATGTTTTCACCTGCCACGGCCAATGGCGGCTCCATCGTGCGCAGCCCGACGCCGGGCATGCCCATGCATGTGCGCGCACAGGTAGTGGATGCCGTGGGCGCACCCGTGGCCGGCGCCGAGGTCGATGTCTGGCATTGCGACGCGACCGGCCTCTATGAAAACCAGGCGCAAGCCCGCGCCAACGGGCACGCCGATATGAACCTGCGCGGTAAGTTCACCACCGACGCAGAAGGGCGCTTCGACTTCTGGAGCATCAAGCCGGTCGGTTACCCGATTCCGACCGATGGCGTGGTCGGGCCGCTGTTGCAAGCGCAAAAACGCCACGCGATGCGGCCTGCGCACATCCATGCGCTGGTGGTCAAACCGGGCTTCACGACGCTGATCTCGCAGGTCTACGCGCACGATGACCCAAACCTCGCCACCGACGTGCAGTTTGGCGTGACCGAAACCCTCACCGGGCATTTTGTGCGGCACGACGAAGCGCCAGCGGGCCGGGCCGGTGTGGGTGGGTCGTGGTACAGCTTGGACTTCAGGTTCAAGCTGGAGCCGGGTGAGTCCAGGCTGCCCAAAGCGCCGATCAAATAACACGAAGGAGACACCATGCTGAACAAAAAAACACGCCAGCAAGCCGCCGACAGCCTGTACCAGGCCGACCAGGGCCGCAGCATCATCCCGCAACTGAGCAAGACCTACGAGGGCATTGAGCTGGCCGATGCCTATGCCATCCAGCAGCTCTGGCTGGAGCGCCGCATCAAGGACGGCGCGCGTCTGGTCGGCCGCAAGATCGGCCTCACCTCACGCGCCATGCAAATGGCCAGCAACTTCACCGAGCCGGACTACGGCTATCTGACCGACGACATGCTGATCGCCGACGGCGCGCAGATTGAGACGGCGCGCTACGTGAATCCGCGGCTCGAAGTGGAACTGGCCTTCATCATGGGCCAGGACCTCGCGGGCGCAGGCTGCACGGTCGCCGATGTGATGCGCGCCACCGAATTCGTCACGCCGGCGCTGGAGCTGATCGCCTACCGCACCCAGGTGCCGCGCCAGATTGTCGACACCATCGCCGACAACGCGGCAGCGGGCGCCATCATCACGGGCGGGCGCTTGGTGCGGCCTTTTGATGTGGACATCCGCTGGGTGGGCGCGACGCTGTCCAAAAACGGCGTCATCGAAGAAAGCGGCGTGTCGGCGGCCGTCATGGGCCACCCCGCTGCGGGCATGGCCTGGCTGGTCAACAAACTCGCAGCCCATGGCGGCGGCCTGAAAAAGGGCCAGATCGTGTTGTCAGGCTCGTTCACGCGGCCCATCAACATTGCGGCGGGCGACGTGATCGCGGCTGATTTTGGTCCACTGGGGTCCTTGGGTGTCCGCTTCAGCTAAAGCTGGGCAGCGCGCCTGGCCTCGGTGTTTTCCCTAGCTGGGGCGGCGCAAGCCTGCGGCCTATACTTTGTGTATGAACCAGTTAGTACATTCCAAAGTTGGCGCCCGGAAAAATGCGGCGCTGAGGGTCAAGACCCCTGCAAGCAAAGTTGTGATGAAAGTGGCGTCAACCGCCGGGAAACCCGCCCCTAGCCGTACCAACGACCCGGCGCGCACCATGGCCGGCATCCTGGCGGTGGCGCACGTGGAATTCAGCGAAAAGGGCCTGACTGGCGCGCGCATCGACGAGATTGCAGCCGTGACCAAGACCAGCAAGCGCATGATCTACTACTATTTCGGCAGCAAGGAGGGCCTGTATCTGGCTGTGCTGGAAGAGTCTTACCGCGAGATGCGCGCCATCGAAGGAGATCTGCATCTGGAGGACTTGCCGCCCGAAGACGCCCTGCGCAAACTGGTGGGTTTCACCTTCGACCACCACCATGGCAACGAAGCCTATATCCGTCTGGTGATGAGCGAAAACATGCAGCGTGGCATGTACCTGGCGCAAAGCAAGATCATCCAGCAACTCAACGTGACGGCCATCGACGGCATCCGCAAACTCTACGACCGGGGCGTGGCAGAGGGCGCGTTCCGGGCGCGGCTCGACCCGGTGGACATCCACAAATCCATTTCCGCGCTGACGTTTTTCAACGTCTCCAACCAGCACACCTTTGGCTTGATATTCAAGAAAGACACCCAGACAGCCAAAGCCCTGACAGCGAGGCGCGACAACATCATCGAGATGGTGGTCCGATTCGTGAGGAAGTAACGGTGCTGTGGTGCAAGGGTTTTCCCTAGTTTTATTAAAACTAACTAGTTAGTACATTTAAGGTTGCTCAAAAAACTGGAGACAAACATGGTTCAAAAATTCATTGACCACTATTGCAAATGGCTCAGCCACCTGATGGTGGTCATGCTCGGGCTGATGGTGGTGCTGGTGTTTGGCAACGTCGTGATGCGCTACGGCTTCAATTCGGGCTTTACGCTCTCGGAGGAGTTGTCGCGCTGGCTGTTTGTGTGGATGACCTTTCTGGGCGCTGTCGTGGCCCTCAACGAACGGGCCCACCTGGGCACCGACACGCTGGTGTCGCGTCTCTCGGTCAAAGGCAAGCGCTTTTGTCTGGCCTTGAGTTTTGTGCTGATGCTTTACATGTGCTGGCTGGTGTTCCAGGGTTCCCTGGAGCAGGTCAAGGTGAACCTGACGTCCACCAGTGCGGTGATGGAAGCCTCCATGGCGATTTTTTATGCCAGCGGTGTGGTGTTTGCCGTGCTGGGCGCCATTGTGCTGCTCTCCAGCCTGTGGCGGCTGTTGAGCGGCCAGATGCCTGACAACGAACTGGTCGGCTTCAGCGAGTCTGAAGAAGTGCCGCATGCCGAATCCCCCGCCGACAGTGGCCGCACCGGCAAAGCCGCCTGAGGAGAACAACATGACCATCGCTGTATTTCTCGGTTCCCTGCTCGCCGCCATGATGCTGGGCGTGCCCATCGCCTTTTCGCTGTTGCTGTGTGGTGCTGCGCTGATGTGGCACATGAACATGTTTGACGCGCAGATCCTGGCGCAAAATGTCATTGAGGGCGCGAACAGTTTCCCCCTGCTGGCCGTGCCCTTCTTCATGCTGGCCGGCGAAATCATGAACGCGGGCGGCCTGTCCAAACGCATTGTCAATTTTGCGCTGGCTCTGGTGGGCCACATCCGCGGTGGCCTGGGTTATGTAGCCATCACCTCGGCGCTGATGATGGCCGCGCTGTCAGGCTCTGCCGTGGCGGATGCGGCGGCGCTGTCAGCCCTGCTGCTGCCGATGATGGTGGCCGCCGGCCATGACAAGGCCCGCTCAGCCGGCCTGCTGGCTTCGAGCGCCATCATCGCGCCCATCATCCCGCCGTCCATCGGCTTCGTGATTTTTGGCGTGGCAGCCAACGTCTCCATCTCCAAGCTGTTTCTGGCCGGCATCGTGCCGGGGCTGTTGTTGGGCGGTGCATTGTGGGTGACCTGGTGGTGGGTGGCACGCAAGGAGCAGGTCAGCACGCCGCCGAAAAAGAACCTCAGCGAGGTGAGCAAGGCCTTGAAAGATGCCACCTTCGCATTGGGCTTGCCGCTGATTGTCATCGTGGGGCTGAAGTTCGGCGTGTTTACGCCGACTGAGGCGGCTGTAGTGGCGGCTGTCTACGCCATGGGGGTATCGATCTTCATCTACGGCGAACTCAAGTTCGACCAGCTCTACGGCCTGTTTCTGGCGGCTGCGAAGACCACGGCGGTGGTGATGTTCCTGGTCGCGGCGGCCATGGTGTCGGCGTGGTTGATCACGGTGGCCCAGTTGCCGGCCGATGTCGTGAAACTGCTGTCGCCGTTCCTGGACAGCCCCAAGCTGCTGATGTTCATGATCATGATCCTGGTCATGGTGGTGGGCACCGCGATGGACATGACGCCAACCATCCTGATCCTGACACCGGTGCTGATGCCCATCGTCAAGGCGGCCGGCATTGACCCCGTCTACTTTGGTGTGTTGTTCATCATCAACAACGCCATTGGCCTGATCACGCCGCCGGTGGGCACGGTGCTCAACACGGTGGCCGGCGTCGGCAAGGTCAGCATGGATGAAGTGACCAAAGGCGTCTTGCCTTTCATGCTGGCGCAGTTTGCGCTGATGTTCCTGATGGTGCTGTTCCCCGAGATCGTCATCTGGCCGGCCAGATGGCTGGCTGGTTGATATGGCCCCCACGCTCTCCCACTGCGTGTGGTTCGCTGCCCCCCGAGGGGGCTAATTTTTCTCGGGAGCGGCCCGTCGAAAAATTGCAATTTTCCCGGCGAGGGGCGTGTTTAGTACGCCATGCCCTTGGCCACAAATTCGCGTACTGAGTTCTTTTTTTGGAGACAAGCATGAAACGTCTGGTTTTGAAATCACTGGTGGCCGCCGTGGCTTTTGCCGCAATGGGCATGGCCTCTGCGCAGGACATCAAGGAGCGCACCATCAAGTTCGGCCTCAATGGCCCTGAAGGTCACCCGGCCGTCGCCGGCATGAAGAAGTTTGCCGATCTGGTGGCGGCCAAATCGGGCGGCAAGATCAAGGTCAACCTGTTTCTGGCCGGCACTCTGGGCAGCGACCAGTCCGTGGTGTCCGCCATGAAGGGCGGCACGATCGAAATGTCGGTGATGAATTCCGGCATTCTGGCGTCCGAAGCCAAAGAGCTGGCGATTTTTGACTTCCCCTTCCTGTTTGCCAACGAGAAAGAGTCCGACGCCATTGTGGACGGCCCCGTTGGCCGCAAAATGCACAAGCTGCTCGAAGAAAAAGGCCTGATCGGCCTGTCGTATTGGGAACTGGGCTATCGCCACATTACCAACAGCAAGCGCCCGCTGAACAAGGTGGAAGATATTGAAGGCCTGAAGCTGCGCGTGATCCCCAACCCCATCAATGTGGACTGGGTCAAGGCCCTGGGCGCCAACCCCACGCCCATGCCTTTCCCTGAAGTCTATGGCGGTCTCGAGCAAAAAGCCATTGACGGCCAGGAAAACCCGATCAGCGTGATTGCCGCCAACAAGTTCTGGGAAGTGCAGAAAAACATTGCGTTGACCAACCACCAGTACAACCCGCAATCGGTGATTTTCAGCAAGAAGGTCTGGGACACCTTGAGCGCCGCCGAGAAGAAACTGATCGACGACTCCGCTGACGAAGCCGCCAAAACCCAGCGCGACGCGTCGCGTGCCGCCGTGGCTTCCAACCTCGAGTTGCTGAAAAAGAACGGCATGGCCGTGACGACTTTCCCGCCTGTTGAAGTGGCCAAGCTGCGCGAGAAGATGAAGCCGGTGATTGCCAAGTACTCCACCAGCGTGGGCGAAGCCACCGTCAATGAAATGATGGCTGAGCTGGCCAAGCTGCGCAAGTAAGAGCGGCTTTTGTTTGAACTGCCGCCATGGCCCGATCAGTACGCTGATCCAGGTTGTGGCGGCCTTTGGATCTCTGGATATCCCCCATGAAAATTCTCGTTCTGCACGGCATCAACCTCAACATGTTTGGCAAGCGCGACCCGGCGCAGTACGGCACCATCACGCTGGCTGAGATCGACACGCAGCTCGGCAGCCTGGCCAACGACCTGGGTGTCGAACTGACCTGTTTCCAAACCAACATCGAAGGTGAAATGGCCGGGCGCATCCACCAGGCGCACGGCGACGGCGTTGCGGCGGTGTGCATCAACGCGGGCGCATGGACGCACTACAGCATCGGCTTGCGCGACGCTTTGTCAATCCTCACCTGCCCCATCGTCGAAGTCCACATGAGCAACATCCACGCCCGCGAGCCGTTCCGCCACCACTCCGTGATCGCCGATATCGCCAGGGGCCAAATCGCAGGCTTTGGCGTGGACAGTTACCTGCTGGGTCTGCGCGCCGCCGTGTCTGCGGCAAAGGCGGGCAAATAATGGCGCAGGCGGCGTCAACGATCCCCGGCATCATCAACGGCCACACCGAGCTGATCGCGCACATCGGGTTTCCAACGCACAGCTTCAAGGCGCCCATGATCTACAACCCCTGGTTTGACAAAGCCGGGGTCAATGCGCGGGTCGTACCCATGGGGTGCAAGGTTGAAGACTTCCCGGTATTTCTGAGGGCCGTGTTCAAGCTCAGCAATATCCGTGGCGCGCTGATCACCATGCCGCACAAGGTCACCACCATTGGCTTGCTGGATGAAGTGTTGCCCACGGCCGCCATTGCGGGTTCCTGCAATGCGGTGCGCTTGGGCAAAGATGGCAAGTTGCAGGGCGACATGTTCGACGGCGAAGGCTTTGTGCGCGGCGTGTTGCGCAAGGGCGTCACGCTCAAGAGCGCCAGTGTGCTGGTGGTGGGTTGTGGCGGTGTGGGCTCGGCCATTGCAGCGTCGCTGGCTGCGGCAGGTGTCACCAGGCTCGCCCTGTTCGATATGAATGCCGCATCAGCGCAAGGCTTGGGCGAGCGGCTCCAAAAGCATTACCCGGGCTTGCAGGTGCAGACTGGCTCCAACGACCCGGCCGGTTTTGACGTGGTGGTCAACGCCACGCCCATGGGCATGAACGAGGGTGACCCCATGCCGATAGACATGGCGCGCGTGGCCCCCAGCACCTTCGTGGGCGAAGTCGTGATGAAGACCGAGATGACGGCCTTCCTCAAGGCCGCCCAGGCCCGTGGCTGCCGCTTTCAGGTGGGCACCGACATGTTGTTCGAGCAGATTCCTGCTTATCTTGAGTTTTTTGGTTTTCCGTCCACCACGCCAGAAGAACTGCGGTCGCTGGCGACACTGGCGTACTAATTGGTTTTTGTTAATTCGGCGGAGGCCACCCGAACCCTCGCAGCGCCGGATCATCGCTTTGAGCTCCAACTCCCAAAGGCCATTGAGAGCGCGCCAAGATCGACCGCCGCGCCGCCAGCGAGGCATCACGCCGCCGCTCCTCATGGTGCTTAACCCGCGACGCCTCTGGCGTCACGGCGCAGAAATCGTCGGGACGGCGTAATGCCCCACTGGCGGTGAAGGATCGCGG
>JANLYO010000153.1:0-4233 GCA_031365665.1 Rhodoferax sp.
GTGGGGGCGTGGGCGTCATGGGGTTCCTGCGGGTCTAAAAATGGACAAACAATTCAAGTGAATTCAAGCGATCGATTTTCGCTTGCAATGGGCTGGGTTTTAAACTGATTTGCAATTAATATGGGTGTTAACAAATGCCAGGTTTTCCTGAGTTTTTTGAATTCTTAAGGCTTTTTTGAACTATAGGCCACGTAGTATATGGATAGTTAGCTATTAATAATATAGTACCTGTTTGCTCGTGAAACCACTTGCATTGCGCTTTGTGAAGACCTCCGCGCGGCGACTGGGGCCATGCCCATGCGGTTTTGGTGTGAAAACACGAGCGCCAAATCCGCCGTCATAATTTGCGCATGCACCCGTGCGCGAAGCTTACAAACCCTTGTGCCTACTGCCCGCCTGCGCGCCTGCCCTGCGCACAGTGGCTCAGTGGCTCAGTCCAACAAGGTTTACCTGCCGCGTTTGAGGCTGCACTTTGTGTCTGGCATAACGCTTTGGCGGATGAACGCCATGGGTTAAGCCTCGCGGAACGATAGTATGGGCACTCGACGAAAAATCATTCAATCCACTGGAGTTTGGGCTGGCGGTGCAGTTTTGGGAGCTTCAAATGGCGCCTTCTCGATGACCCCAGACAAAAATGCCTGGTTCATGCCTGATGAAGGTGGCCCGCACCTGCGTACGTGGATGGCCTTTGGGGCACAGAAGGCTATTTGGGGGGCAAAACTCTTGCCCGAGGTGCAGCGCAATCTCGCCTTGATTGCCCAGACTATCGCGACCTTTGAACCTGTCTCAATGCTTGTCAGGAAGGAAGACCACGCTACTGCGCGAAAACTTGTTGGCAATGCGATTGACCTGGTCATCTGCCCCTTGGATGACCTGTGGACACGGGATGCCGGCCCGGTGTTTGCCGTCACGGAAAATGGTGGAAAAGCAGGCGTCGACTTCAACTTCAACGCGTGGGGAAAGAAACAACCCTATAGCCTGGATGCGAAAGTGGCTGCCTTTGTTGCCAAGACAGCAGGTTTTGAACGCGTTCCAACGGCCTTGGTATTGGAAGGGGGCGGCATCGAAGTGGACGGCCGCGGGACCGCCATCATCACCGAGAGTTGCGTTCTCAACGAAAACCGCAATCCAGGCGTCAGCAAATCTGCCTGTGAAGCCGAGTTGAAACGGCTGCTGGGCCTGGAAAAGATAATCTGGCTGCCCGGCATCAAAGGAAAAGACATCACAGACGGACATACGGACTTTTACGCGCGCTTTGCCCAACCCGGCATTGTTGTTGCTGGTTACGATCCCGACCCCAAGTCTTTTGACCATGCCGTGACCCAGCGGCACTTGGACATTTTGCGCAGCGTTACCGATGCCAAGGGGCGAAAGCTGGAAGTCGCGGTGCTCGAAGGCCCGTCAAAAGTGCGCGAGAAGTTTGCCAACGCCGATTTTGCGGCGGGTTACATCAACTTCTATGTTTGCAATGGCGCGGTCATCGCACCTGAATTTGGCGACCCCAAAACCGACTTGGCGGCCTTGCAAACACTTAAGCGGCTATTTCCGGACCGTAAAGTTGTCCAGATCAACATTGACGGCATTGCGGCGGGCGGTGGAGGCATCCACTGCACCACGCAGCAGGAGCCCAAGGTCTGACCGCTCCTCCTGCCCCCCATACCGAGGACATTCAGCCGCCAGTGAGTTGGCAACCCAGATTCAAACCGCCCGCGCCAATTCCACCAACTTCAGCTTCAACCCAGGCAGCGCCAGCAACATCGCCGCCCGCCCCGCTTCGATCGAGCGCCTGCGCGATGAAAAATCAGCACCAGAAGTGCCAGCCAGCGCGGGGCGCACCAACACGTCGGCTTCTTTCAATTCATAGGCGCCAATGCTTTTGCCCATGATGGTGAAGGTTTGCAGCAGGATTTGCAGGGTGTCGCGGGCGCTATTGCTTTCTGGGGCACTGGAAATATCCACGGCGATGACGAGTTCAGCACCCATCTGGCGCGCGTAACGCACGGGCACGGGGGAGACCAGGCCGCCATCGACGTATTCGCGCCCGTTGATGGCCACCGGCTGGAACACCGCCGGCACGGCGCTGGAGGCGCGTACGGCGGCGCCGGTGTCGCCGCGCTGGAACAAGATGCCCTGGCCGCTGTGCAGGTCGGTGGCGACGATGCCCAGCGGCAGCGGGAAGCTTTCGATCAAGGCGCCGCCCACCTGCGTGTTCACATAACGCGCCAGCGCCTCTCCGCGAAGAAAGCCGCGCCCGAAGATCGGCAGCGACCAGTCGGCAATGGCGGCTTCGTCCATGGATTCGGCCACCTGCTGCAGTTGCGCGCCGGTTTTGCCGCTGGCGTAGATCGCCGCCACCAGGCTGCCCGCCGAGGTGCCCACCACAAGTTGCGGCCGCAGCCCGGCTTCTTCGAGCACCTGGATCACACCCACATGCGCGAACCCGCGCGCCGCCCCGCCACCCAGCGCCAGGCCGATCTTGGGCGGGCGTTTGGCGACTGGCGCAGGCGTCTGCACCAGCGGTGGCTGGGTGGGTGCTGGGGTCAATGGGGGCTGCGCACAGCCGCTGATGAGCACTGAGGCGACAGCGGCCAGCCCGGCAAGGCGCATCGCCCGACTCCTCTGCCGCTCCAAGACCCTAAAGTTCATCGTAGTTTTCTACCGTATTGAGAATGATTCGTGTTTGATCTACAATCACACGTCGAACACTTTTGTTGGACTCGATTGTCCACGGATGCCATGAACTTCAAATTTGCCCCTCTCACCACAGCTCGCACCACGGCCCTCACTGCTGCCGTGGCCACTTTAGCCGCGACAGTCGCAGCCACGCTGGCCGTCTCTCTGCCCGCACAGGCGCAGGAGCAGGTTGTCAACCTGTATTCGGCCCGCCATTACTCGACCGACGAAGCGCTCTACAGCAACTTCACCAAACAGACCGGCATCAAGGTCAACCGCGTTGACGCAGATGACGCGGGCATCCTGGCGCGCCTCAAAGCCGAAGGCGCAGCGTCCCCGGCCGACGTGATCTTGCTGGTCGACGCGGCCCGGCTCTACAAAGGCGAGGTCGAGGGGCTGTTCCAGCCGATCAAATCCAAGCTGCTGGACGACGTCATTCCGGCCCAACTGCACGCCACCACCACGCCCGAAGGCACCGCCTGGTACGGCTTCTCCACCCGTGCACGTGTGGTGGTGTACGACAAACTCAAAGTCAAAAAGAGCGAGGTTGACACCTACGAAAAACTCGGCGATGCGGCCAATAAAGGCCGCCTGTGCATCCGCTCGGGCTCGCACCCGTACAACCTGAGCCTGTTTGGCGCAGTGAGTGAACACCTGGGCGACGCCCAGGCCGAGGCTTGGCTCAAAGGCATGGTTGCCAACTTCGCCCGCGACCCCAAAGGCGGCGACACCGACCAGATCAAAGGCGTCGCCTCGGGCGAATGCGGCATTGCGGTGACCAACACCTACTACCTGGCGCGCATCCTCAAATCCAAAGACCCGGCCGACCAGGCCATCGCCAGCAAGATTGGCATCATGTTCCCCAACCAGTCGAGCTGGGGCACACACATCAACATCGCCGGTGGCGCGGTCGCCAAAAATGCCAAAAACCAGGCCAACGCGGTGAAGTTTCTGGAGTACCTGGCCAGCCCCGGCGCGCAGAACTATTTTGCCGATGGCAACAACGAGTGGCCCGTAGCCAAAGGCGTGGTCGTCAACAACCCGGCGCTGGCCGCGATGGCCGGTGACGGTTTCAAGAGCGAGACGATTCCTGTCAGCGTGATCGGCAAAAACCAGGTCAAGGTGCAGCAGATGCTAGACCGTGTGGGGTTCAAATAAGCTGGTTCAAATAAGCTGGCCTAAATAGGCCAGTCCAAATCCGTCAGTGGCCCTTGCGTCGGTTATTCTTCAAGCCGTGCAAAAAAAACGTTCATTGAAAGGGTGGGCCATGGCCATCATCGGTTTTATCTTGGTTCTCGTTGCTGTCTTGGCCGTAGGCGCGGTGATCGCTGGGCAGATGGGCATGCTGTCAGGCAAGGCGCCCAGCAAGCTCGGCGTGAAAGACGGGCGCCTGAAGCCGCCCTCCAAAACGCCCAACAGCGTGAGCAGCCAGGCCGACCTGCACCCCGAGCACCCGCAGCGTGATTTCGCCCGCATCGCGCCGCTTAAATTCACCGGTGACGGTGCGCAGGCCATGGAAAAACTGGCGAGTTTGCTCTCTAAACGGGAGCGCACCACGGT
>JANLYO010000253.1:0-7003 GCA_031365665.1 Rhodoferax sp.
CCGAGTGGAGCAGCTTTCTGTGTTACACCGAATGGCGCGGCGACTACCGCTACGTGATCGACAACGTGATGGACCCGATGCACGGCACCTTCGTGCACAAGCAGTCGCACTCCATGGCCGAGGGCGACATCAGCGCCAAGTTCAAGCTGCGCAAGACCGAACACGGCTTCATGTTCGAGAAGGACGGCCAGCGCGACGTGAACTTCGACTGGACCGAGTTCGGCGACACCGGCACGCACTGGCTGCGCCTGGCCATTCCCTACCCCAAGACCGGCGGCCCCGGCGGCAGCTTCGGCATCATCGGTGGCTACACGCCGATTGCGCCCAATCTGTCAGCGGTGTTCCACTGGCGCTGCCGCAAGGTGGATGGTTGGGCGCGCGACACCTGGCGCTTTTTGTACCGCAATCGGCTCGAAGCGCGCCATTGGGTGGTGCTGGAGCAGGACCGCGTGATGCTGGAAACCATGGAGCCCGACGCGAACGAGCGCGAGCACCTGTACGAACACGACGTGGGCCTCTCGCGCCTGCGCAAGGTCATGCAAGCGGCGGCGCAAAAGCAGTTGACGCCCGCCGTTTCGGCATAAACGAGGGCTTTAACAATAGTTAACACTCATGTTAATTATTGTTCAAAACTGAACCCAACAAACGGCGTTGCAAGAAAAATTGACACCTAGGCCACATGAAATAAAAATAGTTTGCTATTAATTAAATAGCATTAAGGTTTGCGATGGATTTTGGAATACGTGGCCGAAAAGCCCTTGTCTGCGGCGCCAGCGCCGGTTTGGGGTTCGCCTGCGCCCAGGCGCTCGTGCGTGAGGGCGTGGACGTGGTGATCGCTGCCCGCACCGAAGCGCCTTTGCACGAAGCGGCCAACACCTTGCGGGCGATGGGCCAGGGCAAGGTGGCGTCTGTCACCTGCGACGTCACCACACCCGAGGGCCGCGCCAAAATCTTCCAGGCCCACCCGGCCTTTGACATTGTGGTGACCAACGCGGGCGGCCCGCCGCCGGGCGACTTCCGCCAGTGGGACCGCGACACCTGGCTGCGCGCGCTGGATGCCAACATGCTTACGCCCATCGAGATCATCCGCCAGACGGTAGACGCCATGATGGCCCAGGGTTTTGGCCGTATTGTCAACATCACCTCCAGCGCCGTGAAATCTCCCGTGGATGGCCTGGGCCTGAGCACCGGCGCACGCAGCGGTTTGACCGGTTTTGTCGCAGGCCTGGCGCGCACCACGGTCGCCAAAGGGGTCACCATCAACAACCTGCTGCCCGGCACCTTTGACACCCAGCGCCTGGCGGGCAACTTCGCCGCCCAGGCTGCGCGCGAGGGGCAGGACGCCCAAGCGGTCCGCCAGGCCCGCATCGACAAACACCCCGCCAAAAGGCTCGGCCAGCCCAGCGAGTTTGGCGCCGCCTGTGCGTTCCTGTGCAGCGCCCATGCGGGCTACATCAACGGGCAAAACCTGCTACTCGATGGCGGCTCGTTCACCGGCACTTTCTAGCTGCATGTAAATGATGGCCGTTTCAGGGGAAAATCAATTCAGATGACGCAACCCGAAACGAAATCAAGAGCCACTGACCTATGACCACCATTGAAGCCGCCGCGCCCCAAAACATCGCCCCAAGCCCGGCGCCCAGCCCGGCATCCGCCAGCACCTGGCACGTCAACGTGTTGCCGAGCAACCGGGAGTTTGACGTCAACCCAGGTGAAGCCATGTTGGCCGCCGGCATCCGCCAGGGCATTGGCTTGCCCTACGGTTGCAAAGACGGCGCCTGCGGCTCCTGCAAATGCAAACTCGTCAGCGGCACCGTCCACCACGGCCCACACCAGCAAAAGGCCCTGAGCATGCAGGAAGAGGCCAACGGTTTTGTGTTGACCTGCTGCGGCTTCCCGCAGACCGACGTGGTGCTCGAATCGCGCCAGGTCGCGCTGGCAGGCGCTTTCCCGATCCGCAAGATGCCGTCACGCGTGTTGTTCCTGGAGAAAAAATCGCACGACGTGATGCTGGTGCGCCTGCAACTGCCGGCCAACGACGCCTTCACCTACCACCCCGGCCAATACATCGAATTCATCCTCAAGGGTGACGTGCGGCGCAGTTATTCCATGGGCACAGCGCCCGGCGTCTTGACGAAAGACGATGGCAATGGCGCGCAGGTGCCCGCCAACATGATCGAGCTGCACATCCGCCACATGCCTGGTGGCCTGTTCACCGAGCAGGTGTTTGGCGCCATGAAAGAGAAAGACATCCTGCGCATCGAAGGCCCTTACGGCAGCTTCTACCTGCGCGAAGAGTCCAGCAAACCGATCATCCTGCTGGCCTCGGGCACCGGTTTTTCACCGATCAAGGCGGTGATCGAACACATGCAGATCAAGGGTGTGACGCGCCCGGCCACCTTGTACTGGGGCGGCCGACGCCCTTCAGATATGTACTTGGACGACTGGGTGAAAACCAAACTTGCCGAGATGCCGAACCTGCGCTATGTGCCGGTGATCTCCAACGCCACGCCCGAAGACGCCTGGAGCGGCCGCACCGGCTTTGTCCACGCCGCCGTGGTGCAAGACCACCCCGACCTCTCGGGCTACCAGGTTTACGCCTGTGGTGCACCGGTGGTGATCGACGCAGCACGTGCCGCCTATACCAGCACCTGCGGCTTGCCTGAGGATGAGTTCTATGCGGACTCGTTTTTAACGGCGGCTGATAAACAAGGCGCTTGAAAAAACGCTAAAAATTCGCCATCACGGCGCGTTTCCACGTCAACATTTTTGGACAAAAAAGCCCGCCGAGCTTGCGTTCGGCGGGCTTTTTGATGGGGCGCGCGGGCTTATTTGGAAGCTGCGGGCGCCACCGTCTGTTTGTTGTGCTTTTTCTTCGCAATGGCACGGCTGTCGCGGTTGGCTTCACGGTGCAGGCGCTTGCGCTCGGCCGTGGTCACCACGCCGTCTGATTTGGCTTTGGCCGTATCAGCCGCGAGTTTAGCTTCGCGTTTTTCAAGCCGGGCAGTTTCCTTCGGTGTAAGTTGGCCGGACGCCACGCCCTGGTCAATGCGTTTTTGCTGGTTGGCCATGCGTTTGTCAATGCCAGGCGTTGCCGCTGGGTCTTTGGCTGCGGGCACGGCTGCCGCTGCGGGCTGTGCAGGCGTGGCAGCTTGGGCAGGGACTTGCGCAAAAGCGCCCGCCGTTGCGGTCAAAATAAGGGCCGTCACAAGGTGTTGGAACTTCATGATTCACTCCTGGTCTTTTGGGGGCATGGAGAATTTTCCATGCGCTTACAACGAATCTGCCCCCCGCTGCGGCTGACACCGCCTTGATGAATATTTGTAAAGATTGGTTTTTTCATTTTTTAGCCCAGCTACCGGGGCGTTGCACAATCTACACACTATGCTCCACTTGCCCACTTTCAAACCTGCGTTTCTCGCTCTGGCCGCCGTCGCCATCCTTGCCTTGCCGGGCGCAGCGTCTGGCCAGGCCTTTCCCGCCAAACCGATCCGCTGGATCGTCGTCGCACCAGCGGGCTCGTCGCTGGACGTGATCGCACGTTCGATGCAAGACAAGCTCAAAGACACACTGGGCCAGCCCATCATTGTCGAAAACCGCCCGCAGGCCGGTGGCACGGTGGGCAGCAGCGAGGTGGCCAAAAGCGCGCCCGACGGCCACACCTGGCTCTTGGGGTTCAACGGCCCGGTGGCGTTTGCGCCGCACCTTTACAGCAAGCTCACTTATGACCCGCTCAAAGACCTGGCCCCGGTGGTGTTGACCACGTCGCAGCCCAACATCCTGGCGGTACATGCCGGTTTTCCCGCCAACAACACCAAAGAGCTGATCGACCTGCTCCGGGCCAACCCCGGCAAATACAACTTCGCATCGGTGGGCAATGGCTCTTCATCCCACCTGTCGATGGAGTACCTGAAGGCGCTGACCAACACCTTCGCCGTGCATATTCCGTTCAACGGCGGGCCGCCCGCTGCGTTGTCCACCGCCAGCGGCGACACCCAAATCCTCGCCACCGTGCCCACCCTCATCCTGCCGCAGGTGCGCGCCGGGCGCATGAAGGCGCTGGCCGTCACCGGCAAAACGCGTTATGCGCTCACGCCCGAGCTGCCCACACTGTCCGAAAGCGGCGTGAAAGAACTCGCCGGTTTCGAAGCCATCGCCTGGAACGGCGTGCTCGTTGCCGCCGGCACACCGCGCGCCATCATTGACCGCATCAACGCCGCTGTGAACGCTGCGATGAAAGACCCCGCCACTGTGCAGCGGCTCAAAACAGCCGGGCTCGATACCGTGGGCGGCACACCCGACGAGTTTGCCAAACTCATCGCTGATGATTTCGCCAAGTGGGGGCCGATCATCAAACGCAGCGGCGCAAAGTTGGACTGACGCCATGGTGAAAAATTCAACCGCCCTGCTCGGCCTGTTGCTGCTTGCGGCGAGCGCCTTGGCCCAAAATTCTGGCCCGTCCGCCAAACCGATTCGGCTCGTCGTGCCTTACGCCGCAGGCGGGCCGATTGACGTGACCGCCCGTGTGTTGGCCGAGCGGGTGAAAGACTCCTTGGGCACTGTGATCATCGACAACCGCCCCGGTGCCGGTGGCAACATCGGCGCAGATGCGGTCGCCAAAGCGGCGCCAGACGGCTTCACCATCGGCATCGCCGCCACCGCCACCCATGCCGTGAACCCGTGGCTCTATAGCAAGATGCCCTATGACGCCGCCAAAGACTTCGCGCCCATCACGCAAATGCTGCGTGTGCCCAATGTGCTGGTCATGAACGCCGAGACGGCGGCGCGGCTCAAGATCAACACCGTCAAAGATCTGATCGCCTACGCCAAAGCCAACCCGGCCAAGCTCAACTACGGCAGCGGTGGCAACGGCAGTGCCGGCCACCTGGCGGGCGAGATGTTCAAGGCGCAGGCGGATGTGTTCGTCGTCCACATCCCCTACAACGGCGGCAACCCGGCGCAGATGGCGCTGCAAAGCGGCCAGGTGGATTTCAATTTTGACAACCTGGCCACCGCCGCGCCCGGCATCCGATCCGGCAAGCTCAAGGCGATTGCGGTGACCACGCTGGCACGCTCACCCGCCCTGCCCGACGCACCGCCTGTTGCCGACACGCTCAGCGGTTTTGCGATCGACACCTGGTGGGGTCTGGTCGCGCCTGCGGGCACGCCGCGCGAGGTGATTGCGAGGTTGAATCAGGCCTTTGTGGCGGCACTGCAATCACCTGAAACCAAAACCCGCTTTGGCAATCTGCTGGCCGAGCCTGTCGGCAATTCACCCGAAGAATTTTCCGCGTTCATGAAGGCGGAATTGGGCAAATACGAGAAGGTGGTCAAGGCCTCCGGCGCTAAAGTGGATTGACGGTGTTGAACTGTTGGGCCGGGGCGGATGGCCGAATTGCCCGGTAAACCTGCCCAGTATGTCAATGCTCGCAAATTCCACAAATCGCGTCCAACCGGCTCAACGCTTCCAGCAGCACATTTTGGGGCACTGCCTTCCACGGATGCTGGCCACCACCACGCGCCAACCAGTCGAATGACTTGGGTTGGTGGCACAACACGTAACCCACTTCCTTTTTGGGGCCTTGCACCGCCACGGCAAAGGGGTTATCCGAATTGAATTCGGCATGTGTCATGGGGAAGCCAATCACCAGGCCCGTGCGCTCGACAAAGGTTTTGGTGGAAATAATCAGCATGGGGTGCATGCCTCTCATCTCTTTGCCTGCCTGCGGATCGTGCTGAATCCACACGATGTCACTGCGCTCGGGCGAATAGACCGCCTTTTTTGCGCCAAGTGATTTGACCGCGCCAGCCATGCTCAAAGCACCTCTTGGCCGATAGGCGCAAACGCCATCACTTCACCAGCGTGGCGCTGTGGGTCAAAGCGCTCCAACATCGCCTCCAGCGTAGGCCGTTTAGCAATCGTTTCAATCACAATGCGGCCAGGCTGGGCGGAGACGGTAACCTGGCTTCTGGCCTCGACCCCCGCAACCGCCGCCACCGCTTTGGTGATTCGCAGACCCAATGAAGTGCCCCATGGAACCAACCGAGAAGGAGAGTTCTGAATAGAGGGAACAGTGGCGCGCATGGCATTCTCCAAATGAATATCTATTGTATATTCATCGGGTTCAGCTTGCAAAATCATCGAACCGGGGCTTCACAACGCTTATTTGAGCTTCAATTCACTCGCGACTGCCGGGCTGAGCATGCGTTTTTGGCACGAAATCACACGCGAAGTCCACCAACAACAATTGCAGCCTGCGTGCATCGTCAATTGCCTTGATGACCTCAACAATGATCTGAATTCCATGTCAAGCATGGCGGCACGGTCGTTTTTATACTTCACCATGCCAATTTTTCTACTTTTGTTTGGCTCCGATTTCTGGGGTAGGGTCAGTGCTGTCAGACCAGGTAAAGTCGTTGGACTGAAAGGCCCGTCGCCCCAAGAAAAAGTAAACCGTTCCGGAGGCCGTGTTGGCCGAGGTTCGCGCCAAAATCGAAGCCCTGCTGCTCATCAAATAAGGAAAGCCCCATGAAAACCAAAGCCGCAGTCGCCTGGAAAGCAGGCGCGCCCCTCAGCATCGAAACCGTTGACCTCGAAGGCCCGCGCGCGGGCGAGGTGCTGGTGGAGATCAAAGCCACCGGCATTTGCCACACTGACTACTACACGCTCTCGGGCGCAGACCCGGAAGGGCTCTTTCCGGCGATCCTCGGGCACGAAGGCGCCGGCGTGGTGGTGGACGTGGGCGCGGGTGTGACCACGCTCAAAAAGGGCGACCACGTCATTCCGCTGTACACACCCGAGTGCCGCAGTTGCAAGTTCTGCCTGTCGCGCAAAACCAATCTGTGCCAGTTGATCCGTGGCACGCAGGGCAAGGGCCTGATGCCCGACGCCACCAGCCGTTTCAGCCTCGGTGGCAAGCCGCTGCTGCACTACATGGGCACGTCGACCTTCAGCAACTACACGGTGGTGCCTGAAATCGCCCTGGCCAAAATCCGTGAAGAC
>JANLYO010000260.1:0-18180 GCA_031365665.1 Rhodoferax sp.
CGCGGAAGGACTGCCTCAACCGGGTCGCTGCGAATTTGAGCACTTCCTCGCCAACGGCAAGGCCGTGTGTGTCGTTGACCTGTTTGAACAGATCCAGATCCAGAAACAGCACCGCCAGCGTGTCCCGCTCTGCCACTTCCAGTTGTTGTCCCAGGGCCTGGTTCAGGCATTGGCAAAAATGGCTCCTATTGGGCAGTGAGGTCAGGCCGTCATGACTCGCCAAATGTCGAGACCGGCGCTCTTGCGCCTGTGTGCCCAAAAGTTCATTGTGTTTGCGGGCCAGGGCCGATTGCGCAGCGTCAATATCGCGCTTGAGGTTCCGGTGGCGCTCCAACTCGTGTGTCAGCGTGGCGTGCAACTGGTTCAAAGCGCTGACGCAATCCACCATTTCCGTCTGCACTTTCTCCAGACTGCCTTCCAAACGCAGACCGGTGGACTCGGCAAAGTCTTCGCTGGCGGTGAGCAACAGGCGCGACTTGACGGCATTGAGCAACTCATGCCAATCTTCCATTGAAACGTCGCCCGGCAAGGAAGGCGCAGGGATGTGGGCGTTCTGAACCGGGGCGGCGAACAGCGCTCTCGGCGGTGGCACGCGGGCCATCGCCGAACCATTGACAGCGCGGTCTTGGTCAGTCACCTGGAGCAGGAGAGGAGAGATTGGGATGTGGTTGTCTGGCATGGCTGTTTGAAACAGGTTGGAAACAGGTTGGAAACAGGTTGGAAACATTCAAACAGCGGAAAAAGGGAGCGTCTGTGCGGCAACGCACACAAGGTTTCAGTTTTTCAAAAAGATCGACGGCTTGAGCAGCCGCCAGCCACTGGATCGCCCAAAGCCATGCTAACCCCCCCGGTAATGGGCCTTCTGTGCGCCAGCGAACAGAAAACTCCGCCCGTGCTGACAGACTTGCACCTTTTGGGAGATGGCAATGGTTGAGATACGCAAAGGCCAGGCACCTGCCCCGGCGAGATGTCCAAAACCTTCCGCCTGGGTGCCAAAAGCCGCCCGTTCCTGCAAACTTGGGTGGATCACGACGTGGCGTGGGCGCGCGAACACACCGCCTGAAGGCCGATGAAATACAAAGACTATTACGCTGCATTGGGAGTGCCCCGCGATGCCAGCCTTGAGCAGATCAAAAAGGCCTACCGCAAGCTCGCCCGGGAGTTTCATCCTGACGTTTCCAAAGCGCCTGGCGCTGAGGAAAAGTTCAAGGACGCCGCCGAAGCCTATGCCGTCCTGAAAAACACCGAGAAACGGGATGCCTATGACCTGCTGGGCCGCCAGCCCCAGGGCCATGAATTCACGCCGCCGCCAACCTGGCAGCGGGCGTCCGGGGCCGCAGAGGGCGCCTTTGAGGGCATGGATCTGGGCGAGCTGCTGGCAGCAATGGGCCGGGCGCAGGCGGGCTCCAGGCCTGAGCCAATGGCACAGGCCGGGCGCGATCTTGAAAGCACCGTCCACATCGAGCTGCTGGACGCCCACCGTGGCACGACGCTGAATATGGAGCTGCCTGGCGAGGATGGCATGCGCACGCTGGAAGTGAAGATACCTCAAGGCGCGCGCGAAGGCCAGAAGCTCAGGCTGCGCGGCATGGGCGCGCGCGGACGCCACGGCGGCGCATCCGGTGACATCTACCTGCACCTTGCGCTGAATCCGCACCCGGTGTTCCGCGCCGACCGCCACGACCTGTACTTTGACCTTTCGTTGACGCCCTGGGAGGCCGCTCTGGGCGCGGAGCTGGAGGTGCCCACACTGGACGGCAACGTGGTGCTTACCGTCGCGCCAGGCACGCAAAGCGGACGCAAACTCCGTCTGCGCGGGCGTGGCATGAACCGCGGCCCCGTGGGGCCAGACGGCCCGCAGGCGCGCGGTGACCTGTATGCCATCGTCCACATTGATGTGCCTCCCCCCGCTTCGCCGCGCGAGCGCGAGCTCTATCAGGAACTGGCCACGCTGTCACGCACCCACACAGCCACCAGCACCACGAAAACACACGCAACCAAGGAGAAGTCCGATGACCGAGTTAGCCTTTGACTGGATCTGGGCCGGGCCGCACAGGGTGGTGAACCAGTTCGAGCTTGCGCGCGCATGCGCCATCAGCGAAGCTGAACTCGACGAACTGGTCGAATACGGCGCGCTCTTGCCGCTGCCCGAAGCCGACGGCAACACCGGCCCCCCGCAGCGCCTGTTCATGGCGGATTGCGTGACGACATTGCGCGCCGCGGGTGATTTGCGCCGCCACTTCGACCTGGATTTGTTCACCATCGCCATCCTGATTGACTACCTCAACCGCATCGAGGCACTTGAAGGCCGGGTAAGAACGCTACAGGCGCAAGTCTCGCTGCGGACGCTGGCTGAGCCCGAGGGCTGAAACCCGCCGCGCCCAGCGGCACCGCTTCGAGTTCAATGCGGTAGTCGCGTGTTCCCAAGGGGCCGCTGCCTGCCAGCAGCCAGATCCATCGGCTAGGAAACGCCATGAAAATCCTTCAATGCAAAATAGCTATTTTTTATATAGCATAAACATGATTATTTACGTGGCCTAGAGGCTATTTATTTTTCAAAATCAGCCATTCGACATAAGTAATTAACATGAGTGTTAATTAATTTTCATTTTTGCGCAAATCCAACGTTGGGTGTCCGCCTCCTGTCCTGGGTGTCACAACCAGTACTCCCACAGCCGCGCGAAGGATTCCTTGATGCGCAACTCCAGCGGGCGGCGCTCCCAGTCCGCCAGGTTGATCTCTTTCGAAGCAGCCAGGTCTTTGTCAAACATGGCCTGCACCTGCCGGCCAAAGTCGGCGCCCAGCACCACGGCATTGAGCTCGTCGTTGTGCAGGAAACTGCGCCAGTCGAGGTTGGTGGAGCCCACCGTCGCCCAGACGCCGTCCACCAGCGCGGTCTTCGAATGCAGGATGACGCCGCTGCGCTCATAAATCTTCACCCCCGCCTGGAGCAACTGTGCATAGTAGGCGCGTCCGGCGTGGAACACCATCCAGGAGTCAGTCTGGCTTGGCAGGATCAGCTTCACATCCACACCCCGCGATGCGGCGGCAGCCAGCGTCGCCAGCAGTTGCGGATCAGGCGCGAAGTAGGCGTTGGTGATGGACACACTGGTTTCGGCGCTGCCAATGGCCGACAGGAGTGTGGCGTAGATCAGGCTGAAAGCGTCGTCGGGCGAGCTGCCGATGGCGCGCACCACCTGCGAGCCGGCCTGCGCGGGCGGGGGGAAATAGTTGCGCACGGGCAGTTCAGCGCCTTTCTGTTTGGCCCATGTGGCAAGAAAGAGCTTTTGAAGTTCAGCCACCACCGGACCTTGCAATTGCAGGTCGGTGTCGCGCCAGGCTGGCGTGTCCGTGCCATTTTTTTCGGCCCTGGCTCTGGAATTGGCGCGGAACGAGCCGCCCGAATACACGCTGCTGATGTTGATGCCGCCCAGAAAGGCGGTTCGGCCGTCCACAATCAGCAGCTTGCGGTGGTCCCTGCGGTTGAGCTCCCAGGTCTTGCGCGCGGCAGCGGGATTGATGGGGTTGAACTCCAGCAGCTTGATGCCTGCCGACGTCATGCGCTCGAACAACGCTGGCGGCGTATTGCGTGTGCCCACGCTGTCGCGGATGAGGTTGACCTGCACACCCTGGCGCTGCTTGTTGACCAGCGCCTCGACGAAGCGCTGGCCCACCTCGTCATCGTCCAGGATGTAGGTCTCCATGTTGATGTGGTCTTTGGCCGCCAGGATGGCCGTATACATGGCCTGGTAGGTGGCCGGCCCGTCCTGCAGCAGCTTGACAGCGTTGCCGGTGGTCAGGGGGCTGCCGGCGATGCCTTCTTCAAGCGCCAGGTGGCGGTCGAAAATGCTGGTGGGCTGGCCGCTTCGGGCCAGGCGCTCCAGAATCGTTTTGCTCTGCGCCGCCGACAACGCGCCGCGCGTCCCCTCAAGCCGGATCGCGGCCGCGCCGGGCAGCGGCTGCACGGCCTCGATGGCCGGCAAACTGCTGCAAGCGCCCAGGCCCAGGCACAGCCACGCCAGGGCCAGGCAGCGGTGGATGGGTGGCAGCAATCCAGCGCTCCAGGTTGAAAGCGCAGAATCAGCGGGCCGTCAGATCCGCCCCGTCAGCAGCAACACGATGATGATGATCACCACCAGCCCGAGGCCGCCGCTGGGCCCGTAGCCCCATTTGTTGCTGTGCGGCCAGGTCGGAAAGGCACCGATCAGCATCAGGATCAAAACGATCAAGAGAATAGTGCTTATGGTCATGGGAGTCTCCGTGAAGCGGTGGTTGAGCGGGTTCAGTTGGACGGCGCGGACGCAGGCGCAGCCGGGATGATGACCACGGTCGTGCCCTCACCGGTTTTGCCGGTGGCCCCGGTGCTGCCCGTATTTCCGGTATTGCCAGTGTTGCCAGCATTGCCCTGGGCGCCAGTCGCGCCGGTGGGGCCGGCGGGTCCGGGCACAGCGACCGGCGTGGTGGGCAACACCACCACGGCAGGTTTGTCGCAGGCAGCCACCAGCAAGGTGGCGGCAAGGGCAAGAACAGGCAGTGCAAATTTTGGGAGCGCGTATTTCATGTGATTCCTTTGAAGTTAGAAGACTGTTTCAGGCTAAATGCCGCCGCAGCGAATTTCCGTGCGGTAGCGAACAAAACAGGATGAATGCCAACCCTATTGAAGGGAGCGTGCCTCACGCTGTTGAATGGCCAGCTGGATGAATTCAACCAGCGCCAAAATGCTGGGAACGCCGATATGGCGCTGCCGGTTTTTCTCAACGCCGATCAGGCCGCAACGCGCCAGCCGGCTCAAAGCGCGGCTGACGGTTTCAAGGGTGAGGCCCAGGTAGCTGCCAATTTCAGCGCGCGACATGCGCAGGTTGATCTGGTCCCAGCGCAGGTTCCGCGCCGCCTGCGACTCGGCCAGTGAACGGACGAAGTCCGCCACGCGCGCGTCCGCGCCCAGGCCACCCAGCGCAAGCTGGCGCTCGTTGGCTTGCGCAAGCTGGCAACTCATGGCAAGGTGAAGCGCGCGCGCCAGTGTGGGTGAAACCGCGGTGGCATCCATCAATTTTTTATAAGCGATCGACCAGATTTCACTGGTGTCCATCGCGTAGACATCGCTGGCGCAGCACGCCCTGGCGATGTTGTCAAAGCCGATCCAGTCGCCCTTGAAATGCAACCCCACCACGCGCTCGCGGCCATCGGCGCTCAGGCTCACGCTTTTGCAGGCGCCAAACGCGACGACCTTCAGGCAATCAAAGCGGTCGCCAGCCGCCTGCACCCGATCGCCTGCATGCACGCGGCTTCGGGAAAATGGCACGCGCCTTTCAACCAGTTCCATCAGCTCGGCGCGCCACTTGCCGGTTTCCGCAGGATCGGTGTCAAGCGTGCTTGCGGGGTTGGAGGAAACCGGCATGGGCGTCGGCCGAACAAGGCTTGCATGCATCATTTTTTTCCAATTCGAAAATTGCCTGAATAAGTCAGGCGCTCATTGGCATAACAGGCGCAAGCTGCTCGTTCGAGCCCCAGGCGATCCAGCACTTTGAGTTCGCCGTGGCGGTACTCGATCAAGCCCTCGCGCTGGAGCGCACCCGCCGCGTTGGTGACGCCGACACGGCGCACGCCGAGCATGTAGGCGAGGAATTCGTGCGTCACGTGGAACTGGTCGGCTTGCGCCCTGTCTTGGCTCATCAGCAGCCAGCGCGCAAGACGCTGCCCGATCTGGTGGAAGCGCAGGCAAGCTGCAGCCGTGCTGAACTGGTGCATCAACACGTGGATATAGCGGTTCAGAAGGCGCTGCAAGGGCAGGTTTTGGTTCAACTCGGTGCCAAAGGCCCGGGCCCCGATCCGCCAAGCCGTGCCGTTCCCCTGCACCAACGCATGCAATGGGGTCGTGAAAATGCCCAGGGCTACGTGGGCGCCCAGCATGCCTTCGCGGCCCACCATGCCCACTTCAAGGCTGGGTTTTCCGTCGATGGGGGCAATCAGTGAAATGAAGCCGTCAACCGGGAAATAAACGTAGCGGGTTGCCGCGCCCGGCTCGCCCATCGACTCGCCCATGGCCAGAGGCACGGGTTCACCAAGGGACACAAGCCGCCGCCGCGCCGCGCGGGGAAGCATTTCAAGCAGGTGGTTGTCGGGTGGCGTCAAGATTCAGCTCCTGGCGCGCCGGGCTCAGGCGGCCAGCGCCATGGGCGTCCGGCCTTGCGTGCGCTGCTGCAGGCGCTGGCGGTCGATCACATCGATATGGCCCCGGCTGTAACGGATGACACCATCATGCTGCAATTTAAGGGCGGCGGCGGTCACCCCCTCGCGACGCACGCCGAGCAAATTGGCCAGCAGTTCTTGCGTCATCACCATCGCCGCCGACGGCAGCCGCTCCAGGCCCAGCAGCAGGCGCCGGCACATCAGCTGGTCAATTGAGTGGTAGCGGTTGCAGGCCGCCGTTTGCGCCACCTGCGCCATCAAGGCCTGGGTGTAGCCCAGCACCATTCTGAGCACGGGGCCGGCGCGCTGCATTTCATCCCGCACGGCCTGCGCCCGCAGCCGGTAGCCCTGGCCCGCGCTCTGCACCACTGCCTCGCTGGGCATGGAATTGCCGCCCATGAAGAGCGAAATCCCGACCACGCCGTCGTTGCCGACCACCGCGATCTCGGACGATGCGCCGTCCTGCGTCATATACAGCAGCGAGACAATGGCCGTCGTCGGGAAGTAGACGTAGCCCGGTGCCCGGCCGGATTCGCTCAGCACCTGACCGAGTGGCAGGTTGACCAGCTCAAGGCAGGGTTGCCAGCGGCGCCATTCGGCCTCGGGAAGGCCGGCCAGCAGGATGTTTTGGCGCGGATCGGAGGTCAGGCAATTGGCAGTGTTCATTGAAGGCTCGCTGTGTGGTACGAGCTTCAATGATCCCGCCGCAGGGCATGCGGCGCTATCGGTGGCAGCCGTCTTGCGCTGTCAGCCCACTCCTACAGGCGGCCCTACCCGGCGCAGCGCATCCAGCAGCGCTGGGGCCAAGCCCTGCCCTATGTGGCGAGCCTGGCTGGCAGCAACCTGTCATATTCATTTTTGACCACGGCGTAACACTCGCAGGTCCGGCCTTCAAGGCCTTTGCGGTTGAGCACAGTGATGCGCCCGCGCGCATATTTGATTAAACCCGCTTGTTGCAATTTCAAGGCACCTTCCGTCACGCCTTCACGGCGCACACCCAGCATGTTGGCGATCAACTCCTGGGTCATCACCAGGTCAAGGCCTTCAAGCCGGTCAAGGCTGAGCAACAACCAGCGGCAAAGCTGCTGGTCCAGCGAGTGGTGGCGGTTGCACACGGCCGTCTGCGCCATTTGCGTGATCAGCGCCTGCGTGTAGCGCAAGAGCACATGCATGACGGGGCCGACGTGATTGAATTCATCCTTGATCATCTGCGCGGGCACGCAATAACCCTGGCCCGCGCT
The DNA here is from genome assembly GCA_031365665.1 of Rhodoferax sp. Classification (GTDB taxonomy): domain Bacteria; phylum Pseudomonadota; class Gammaproteobacteria; order Burkholderiales; family Burkholderiaceae_C; genus JANYCG01. The sequence continues at coordinate 7,431 of JANLYO010000260.1, forward strand.
TTGCACCACAGCGCGGCTCGGCGTTGACTCGCCGCCCATGAACAACGAGATGCCTACGATGCCTTCGTTGCCCACCACGGCGATCTCCGCAGAGGCGCCGTTCTCCATCACATAGAGCAGGGAGACGATGGCCGTCACCGGGAAATAGACATGCAACAGCGTGACGCCCGGCTCGTACAGCACCTGGCCGAGCGGCATGTCAACCAGTTCAAGCAAGGGCTGCCAGCGCCGCCATTCCTGCTCGGGCAGCGCCGCAAGGAGACCATTGTTTTTCGGGTCGGCGGAAATTGCCATAACGATTCTCCAGTTGGCCATTTTCCAAGGCTTGGGCAGGCCGCGCAGGCAGCTAATGATCTGGATTGTAGTTATCGTCAACAGGTTCTCTGTGCGATACCGCACATTCTCAATGTGCAGAAACATTTTGCAACAAGACATGGACGTGATGCGCCGAAATGGTGCAAGAAGCCCTGCAAGGAACGGCGTTTCGTCTGACAGACACGGAGTGCCACAACGCCGAATATCGGGCGACCGGTATCTGAACTGAATCAACACAGGATTCCGCCCGGCACACTTTCAAAGCGGGGGAGAACTCATGAATACGCGCATTGCCGCCACGGCTCCATGGACGACCACTGCCATGAGTGGCGCAACCGACACGTCACCGATGGAATTGATCGCCCTGGGCGATCATCTTGATCTGTGCCGCGCAGCGCATGGACGCCTGTTCGCCGTGCGATGTGCCGCCGAATCAGTGAGCGGATTCGTCTCGGCGCGTTTTGTGACCAGCCTGGTGGCGGTCGTCTTTCTGATCCTCGCAGGCGCCCAGCTCCTGTAGACCATGGCGCCGCTTACGCTGTTGCGTCTTGTCCCCGATGCGCCCCAGGAACTGCGCGACATATTCAATGGTGCAGGAGGCCCGCTTCAGGCACCCATCCGCTCTGAAATATTTGGCCCGCAAAGGTTTGCCCAGCATGGCCGCAGCCTGGGTGCAACCCATCGTGCCGCCAGAGCCACCGCACGCACGGCAAGTTTTTTCCCAAGGATTCGGCAGAATATCGCGGCCCTGCGGGAGGCCCATCAGTACATCAGCACGCAAGTACGTGTAGGGTACGACATCAGCCCCGCCGCTGAATGGTTGATTGACAATTTTCAACTGATAGAAACGCAGGTCAGCGAAATCCACAAGGGCCTTCCGCGCGGCTATTTCCGTACCTTGCCGATATTGCAGGACGAACCGCTCGCGGGCTTGCCGCGCGTCTACGGCATTGCCTGGGCCCTGGTAGCCCACACTGACAGCGCGGTCGACGAAGACCTCTATATCGAATTTCTGGGCGCCTACCAAGAGACTCGCGAATTGACGTTGAGCGAACTGTGGGCGCTGCCGACAACCTTGCGTGTCGTCTTGATTGAAAACCTCCGCCGCCTGGCCGAACGTGTGGCCACCAATAAAGCTGCGCGTGAAGTTGCCAACCTCTGCTGCGACCGGATAAGCAGCTATTCCACGGCGCAACTTGACCAGCTTTTGTCCTTGATGAGCCAGCGCGGCGCAGGCCGGGTATTTCTCGTCCAGGTGGCGTTGCGCCTGGGCGACTCAACCACGACCACCCAAAACGACGTCGCGGGTCGATACTGGCAGTGGCTCCAGATCTCCTTGCCGGATCTGGCCGCCGCGCAGACGCAGCAGCCGTTGGACCAGGCAGCCGACAACCTGAGCATGAGCAATGCTGTCAAGGCGCTGCGCGCCATCGGCGAAGTGGAATGGGCGCAGGTGATAGGCCGAAGCAGCCCTCTCATGCGCCTGATGCTGACACTGCCGCTTTTCGAGTCTGAAGACGATGCCACCCGCAACCGGACGCTGCATGACATCGAACGGCTGGCCCTCAAATGCCGCCAGCGGGAGATCGATGTTGCCCGGACACTCCTCGACTTGATCGGAGCCAACGAGAGCCAGGACAGCCCACAAGCGGTTGCAGGCCACTGGCTTTGCGGAGAGGGCAAGCGCGTGTTGATGGGCAGGCTCCGCCGGCGCGCCAAGACTCGGGCGGGTTGGCCAGTCAACCCAAAGAAGCTGGCACTGCCAATTTACCTTGGCACCTTGCTGGCAGGCACATTCGCGCTTGTGGCCTGGATACTGCTTCACCACAACATTGGCGAAGTTGCATCTACGTCCACCCTGGGGGAAAGCCTGCTGATTGCGGCGCTCATGCTGTTTCCGGCTTCCGAGGCAGTCGTGGCGGTGACTAACCGGGTGATTAGCGAATCTGCACGTCCTGTTTTTCTGCCCCGGTTGGCCCTGAATGACGGCCTGGCGCCGGAACACCGTGTGATGGTGGTGATTCCAGGCCTTCTGGCCAGCAATGCCGATGCCCAAAATCTCGTTCACCGCCTTCGTCTGCATTACCTTGCCAACCCCGAGCGGCATGCGCAATTTGCCCTGCTGACGGACTGGATGGATGCCACTGCGCAATGCCTTCCAACAGACCAGGCATTGTTGGACGAAACCCTGCGCCTGCTGACGGCGCTGAACAGCATGCATCCAGTTGACCAAGACGCCGACCCGCGCTTCATCTTGCTGCATCGAAACCGGACGTTCAGCGAAACTGAACAGGCGTGGATCGGTTGGGAGAGGAAACGCGGAAAACTCGAACAACTGGTCAAGTCGCTGGCTACTGGCGATAACATGGCTTTTCTGGACTTGGGTATTGCATCACGGATCAGCTCCGGCACACGCTACGTCCTCACGCTGGACAGCGACACGCGCCTGCCGCCCGGACGCCTGCGCGAGCTGGTAGCCGTCGCTGCGCATCCACAAAACCGGCCCCGACTTGACGAGGCCAAACGCCGGGTCATTTCAGGCTACAGCATTTTTCAGCCCCGTGTGGTGACGCCCCTGCCTGCTGCCCGGAATGCCACCCTTTTTCACTGGTTGTTTTCCGGGCAACTCGGCATTGACGCCTACAGCGCCGCCGCGTCAGAAATCTACCAGGACATATTTGGTGAAGGCACATTCACCGGAAAAGGCCTGCTCGACGTGCAGGCCATGCACCAGGTGTTGGCGGGGCGGCTCCCGGTCGACCGGATTCTGAGCCACGACCTCCTCGAAGGCGCGCTGGCGCGCTGCGCCGGAGTTACCGACATCACATTGATTGAAGACGCGCCATTCCACCCGGATGTGGCCGCTTCGCGCATGCACCGCTGGATGCGGGGCGACTGGCAATTGCTCCCCATTCTCGCCAGCCCGAAGACCTACCCCCTGCGTGGCATCAACCGCTGGAAGATGATCGACAACCTGCGCAGGTCACTGGTGCCACCGATGTCGCTGGTCTTGCTGGCGTCGTCGCTGGCTGGCTATGGGCTTTCACCGTGGGCTGCGTTGTTGCTGGTCACCGCCGCTTTTTCGGCGGGACCGGTCCTGGGGGCTGTTGCGGGCTTCGCACCCAGCCGGGATGATCTTGCTAGAGTCTACTTTTACCACCTCGCTGCCATTGATTTGGGCCGGGCCGTGAGCGGCGGCCTGTGGTGGCTGGCCCAATTGCTTCAGCAGACAATGCTGTCGGCAGATGCAATATTCCGTGCCCTCTACCGCATGGCAATCAGTCGGCGCAAACTCCTTCAATGGATGCCAGCGGCTTCGGCGGAGGCAAAAACTTCGGTTGACCTGGCGGTACTGATCCGCCAACACTGGCCCATTTCGATGGCCGCCACGCTGATCTTCCTGGCACTGCTGGCTGGCGCGACGCCCTACCCCTGGCTGTCTGCACTTCTTTGCCTGGGATGGTCGGCTTCGGCGGTCTGGACCTGGCGCTTCAGCACGCCCAGCCAGGGAAACAAAGCCAGGGAGTTGACCGTCAGGGACAGAAATTATCTGCTCGGAATTGCAAAAGACTCGTGGGGCCTGTTTGAACGCTGCGTGGGTGTAGACGACCATCACCTGCCACCGGACAATTTGCAGACATTGCCGCACAATATGGTGGCGCACCGCACTTCCCCCACCAACATTGGCGTCTATCTGCTGAGTGTGGCCTGCGCCCGCGAGTTTGGCTGGATCACCACCCTGCAAATGGCCTGCCGTCTTGAAGGCACACTGGCAACGCTGTTGACGATGCAACGGCACCAAGGGCATTTCCTCAACTGGTATGACACACAGACGCTGGCACCGCTGGCGCCCCTGTATGTATCCACGGTAGACAGCGGCAACCTTTGCGGCCATTTGCTGGCAGTGGCGCAAGCCTGTCAGAGCCTTGCCAACGTATCGGACGGGTCGGCGGGTGACGACCTGGCAAGCCGGTTGGCGGACGTGGCGAAAATTTGCGAGCAGCTCGCTTGGCAAGCGGATTTCACCTTGTTGTACAACGCCAAACGTCGCTTGCTGCACATCGGGCTTCAGGTAGCCGAGCTTAAACTCGACGCATCGTTTTACGATTTGCTGGCCTCGGAAGCGCATCTGACCAGTTTGCTGGCGATCGCAAAAGGCGATGTGCCTGTGCGCCATTGGTCAGCATTGGGTCGGCCATTCTTTGCGCTGGGTACGGCAGCGGGCCTGCGCTCCTGGTCTGGTTCCATGTTCGAGTATCTGATGCCGGGCCTGATTCTGGACGCGCCCCAGGGCAGCGTACTGCAAAGCGCCAGTCAAGTCGCAATTGCGGAGCAAATGTCATTTGCCATCCGGCAGAAGGTGCCATGGGGGATTTCCGAATCCGCCTATGCGGTGCGCGACCACACACTTGCGTACCAATATGCGCCACATGGGGTGCCTCGACTGGCGTTGCGTCGCACGCCTGCCGATGATCTGGTGGTTGCGCCCTACGCCACTGCGCTCACGAGCCCAATGGTGCCCGACCAGGCGGTACTCAATTTCATGAACATGCAGGCTCTCGGTGGTCGAGGGAAATACGGTTTTGTTGACGCACTTGATTTTTCTCCGGTCAGGCAAACGGTCGCGAATGCGTGCACCCCCGTCGCTACCTATATGGCTCACCACCAGGGAATGACCATCGTCGCCCTGGCCAATACCTTGCTCAAGGGCGTGGCGCAGCGATGGGGCATGTCCAATCCGCACATTGAAGCCGTCAGCTCCTTGCTGCACGAGCGGATTCCACGCGAGATTTCCGTGCTTCCGGCAACGAACCCCGGGTTTGCCGCATTGAACTTCCAGAGCCGCACGCCTGGCCTGTTGCGCGAGGTGCTGCCCGGCGCCCATGCAGTTGAGCCAACGCATGTGTTGTCCAACGGCCGCTACAGCGTTACGCTGCGCAGCAACGGAGCCGGGTGGAGCCGTTGGGGCCAGGCAGGCATCAGTCGCTGGCGCGACGACGCATTGCGCGACGCCAGCGGTTCTTTCATCTACCTGCGCAGATCCATCCAGTCGGTTGCCGATCGGACTGGCGCATCTCAGGCGCCCGTGCATTCCTTGACGCAACACCCTGCGCCGGATCCAAAGGCCAGCTACAAAAGTGTCTTCCACGCAGACCGGGTTTGTTACCTGACCGAATGGGCCGACCTGCAGACCAGCGTGACAGTTTGGGTCAGTCCGGAGGACGACATCGAGTTCCGCCAGGTCGAATTGCGCAACACCTCCAGCCAACCCATTGAGCTTGTCCTGACGTCTGCTTTTGACATCACTTTGGCCGATCCAGCTGCGGACGAAGCCCATCCCGCTTTCAGCAACCTGTTTGTGGGCGCTGAATGGCTTCCCGGGGTCCAGGCGCTGCTTTTTTCGCGCAAGCCGCGCCTGCCGAGCGAACGCAGCCTGCATGCTGCCCATTTCCTGGTTGACGCGCAACTGGCCGACGACACCCTGAGCATCCAGACCGACCGCCAGCGCTGGCTCGGTCGCAACCATTCAGTGAGCAACCCTGCGGCGGCGATGGATAACGCGCCTTCGCCAAGGCGTACCCTGTCCACACCGGCCCCGGTGCCCCAGGCGGTGAGGCTGGCGACCGGGCTTGACCCAGTATGCGCTTTAGGGGTCAGACTGAAGATCGGCCCGCAGACGACGGTGCAGATCACATTTGCCACCGGCGCATCCGATGAGCTTGCCACCCTTCACGCCATTGTTGACAAATACCGGCGAACCGTCAGCGTGCAACGCGCCTCGCTGATGTCTGCAACCCTCACAGCCATCCGCTTGCGCGCACTGGCACTGGGCCCTGAAAATTTCGCGGGCATCCAGACCTTGACGACGGCGCTGGTGTCAATTCTGGGCCAGCCACAAGTTCACATACTGCGCCTGGATGGCACCCCCGGCACTTACGACAAACGCCTGTTGTGGCGCTTCGGCATATCCGGCGACCGCCCGATTGTGTTGATCACGGCCGCCTCGGCACAGAGCCTCGGTCTGCTGCGTACCCTAGTCCAGGCCCTGCGGCTGTGGTCCTGGGGCGGAATCGCCTGCGACCTGGTGATTCTCAACGCCGAGCCGACCTCTTACCTGATGGCGCTGCAACGCGAGATCGCCGCTATGCGCGACGCCCATATGGCCAACAACGCCGCCAAGCCCGGCTTGCCCTGCACGGCGATGCATGTGCTTCGCACAAGTGAAATTTCCGGCGATGAACGCAACGCCTTGCAGCGGATGGCCCGCTTGCATCTCAACGCTGACGGACGTCCTTTTCTGCACTATGTCCAGGACTGGACTTCAATACATGAAGCGGCCTTTGAACTGCGGCATTCTGTTTCAAGATCGCCCGTTGGTGCCGACAACGTCAGTCAGTCGCCCACAACGCTGGTAAAGGGCGCATTTTCAACATCCAGCGGCGAATACCGGTTTGCCATCAATGCTGGCAAACGGCCTTCCCGCCCCTGGGTCAATATCATCGCCAATCCGGATTTCGGCGCCCACCTGTCAGAGACCGGTGGCGGTTATACCTGGGCTGCCAACAGCCGCCTGAACCAGCTCACCGCTTGGTCCAACGACCCGGTTGCAGACCCGCCGGCGGAATGGTTCTTGCTTCAGGATCTGCGCACAAACGACACTTGGAGCATCGCGCCGAGCGTGTGGGGCGCAAAAGATGCGGTCTATGACGTGACGCACGGCCAGGGCTACAGCCACATTCGGCATCGCCGGGGCGACTTGACGATCACCGCTTCGTGGTGTGTGGACCCGCTAGACGGCGTGAAACAAATCTGCGTCCATATCGCCAACGATGGCATCCGCACGGCGCGTCTGCGCCTGGTGGGCATGGTTGAATGGATGATGGGCGCCGACCGCCTGGCGCGCAGTACGGTGTCTACCGCACTTGCACCTCACACGCGTGACGCCCAGTTGCTAACGAGCCTGCTGTGCACACAAGACGATCCGTCTGGCGGGTTTGGCAATGGCACTGCCTTTTTGAGCCTCGTTTCCGCTGCGGATGGCGAAGTGGATTGGACTTGCGACCGGCGTGAATTTTTTGATGCCCGGGGCGCTTTGGTCTTGCCCGACCACCTGGGGCAACAGGATGGCGACGGTTTGGACCCCTGTGCCGCGCTTGCCACGCGGTTGATGCTTGCGCCAGGTGACAGTCACAAGCAGGTTTTTTGCCTGGGCTATGGCAAAAGCCCGGCGGATGCGCTGCACCTTGCATTGTCCACCCTGGATGTGCCGGCAGCCCAACGCATGGATGCCGTGAAGACGCATTGGAACAAACTCCTCGGCGCAACTCAGGTGACAACGCCCGATCCGCTTTTTGACGTGATGGTCAACCGTTGGCTGCTCTATCAAACCATAACCTGCCGCCTGTGGGCCAAAGCCGGGTTCTATCAGGCAGGCGGCGCCACCGGCTTTCGCGACCAATTGCAGGATGCCATGGCCACAGTCTGGGCCGACCCTGCGCTTCTGCGCAGACAAATCGTTTTGTGCGCATCGCGCCAGTTTGTCCAAGGCGATGTCCAGCACTGGTGGCACGGACCACACGGCGCCGGCGTGCGCACGCGGTTCAGTGACGACCTGTTGTGGTTGCCTCATGCCCTTGCGCACTACCTGCGGGCGACAGGTGACAAGACCCTGGCGGACGAAATGGTTCCGTTCATCGAAGGCGCGGCCATCGCGCCGGGCAGTGATGATGCCTATTTCGTCCCCTTTGCCAGCGCAGAGCACGCGACCGTCTACGAACACTGCGCCCGCGCCATTGACCGCAGCCTCACGGTTGGGTCGCATGGCCTGCCGTTGATGGGCAGCGGCGACTGGAACGACAGCATGAACCGTGTGGGTATCGAAGGTCGCGGGGAATCGGTCTGGCTGGGCTGGTTTCTGAGTGATCTGACCCGCTCCTTTGTGCCCCTTGCCCATGCGCGCGGCGATCTGGTCCGGGCTCAAATGTGGGAGCAGTCCGCGCGGGGATGGACAACGGCCCTGATGGACGCCGGTTGGGATGGCCAATGGTTCAGGCGGGCCTATTTTGACGACGGCCAGCCACTGGGTTCGGGCAAAAATGCGGAAGCCCGCATCGACCTGATTGCGCAGGCATGGGCCGTGCTCTCGGGCGCAGCGCCCGCGCACCTACAGCGGATCTGCCTGGACGCTGTGGAGGAAATACTGGTGGATCCAAATTCCGGGCTGATCAAGCTGATCGATCCACCCCTGGTTCACGCGGTGCCGGGCGCGGGCTACATCCAGGCCTACCCACCCGGCGTGCGCGAAAACGGCAGCCAGTACTCACATGCCGGCGTCTGGGCACTGATGGCAAGGGCCAGGTTTGCTGTGGAAAACCCGCTGTCCGACGCAGACCCGGACACCGCGTACCGCTACTTCACGTACCTGAGTCCGGCGCACCGCGCCGAGCACCCTTCGCGCGGACCGCTGTATGGACTCGAGCCCTATGTGATGGCTGGCGACGTGTACAGCCAGCCACCCTATGCAGGACGCGGTGGCTGGAGTTGGTACACCGGAGCGGCAGCCTGGATGCACCGCGCTGCGGTCGAGTCCCTGTTTGGCCTTCAACTTGACGCGCAGTGCCTGAGCTTCAGGCCTTGCCTGCCAGCGCATTGGCCAACTGCCGAATTGACACTGCAGCGCGCCGGGGTGTCGATGCGCTTCATCCTGTTACGGGCTGCCGCTTCCGCCGCGCTTGCGGCAACTGCGCAGTGGCAAGCCAGATTGCTGCCAATCGGCCGGCCACTCGACTGGCCAAGCCTCAAAGCATCCAGCGTATTTGTCATACCGCTCCTGGCGGACGAGGTCAGACCCGACCAGCCAGCCTAGAAAAACCCGTGCGGCGTCGTCCTACAAACAAAGGAGCGCCGCGCCGATGCCTGCGATGGGCCGCGACTCTTACAGTTGAATCAGGTTGGGTGCAGGCTTTGCATCGAACGCTTTCCACCAATGAGGAGCCTTATGACACCCCCAATTGACGCCAGCAAGATCAAGCCAATCAGGCCTGCCGGACAAGCGCGCATGGAACTGGATAAAACGGCGCTTGACGTGGCCCGCAACAGCCTTGAGCAGGGCGCGGTAAAACCAGCCGATGCGGCTGGCCGCAAAGACATCATCCGGCTGCTCAACGATGCGCTGGCGACGGAGTTGGTCTGTGTGCTGCGTTACAAGCGCCACCATTTCACAGCCAGCGGCCTGGCGTCGCCCAAGATCGCCGAAGAGTTTCTGGTGCACGCCAACGAGGAGTCTGGCCATGCGGACCGGCTTGCCAAACGGATTGTGCAGCTGGGGGGCGAGCCGGATTTTTCTCCTGCCTCACTCGCCGGGCGCAGCCACGCGGCCTATGACGACTCGATGGATCTGGGTGCCATGATCCGGGCCAACCTGGTCGCGGAACTGGTGGCCGTCGAAGCCTATAGCCAGCTCATTGTGCTGGTCGGCGCCAAAGACCCCAGCACGCGGCGTCTGCTGGAAGACATCCTGGGCGACGAGCAGGCCCATGCCGACGAGCTGAAGGACTGGATGAGCGACTGAACCGACCCGTGTTATGCCTTTGGGCGGTGGGCTTTTCACCGCCTGGCCTGATTGGCCTTGTTTTAACTTCAACTGGAGATCCACCATGAACTTTCGCACAACGCTTGCCGCCACCATTGCCGCCGCAGCCCTACTGACCGCCACCGGCTGCGCCGTGACGCGTGGCCAGGAAACTGTGGGCGCCTACATTGACGACTCGGCCATCACGTCCAACGTCAAAGCAGGTTTCGTAAAGAGCACCGAAGTGAGCGCTGGCGCCATCAGCGTCGAGACGCTCAATGGCACCGTGATGCTCTCGGGCTTCGCCAAAGACTACACCGAAAAGGTCAAGGCTGGCGACATTGCCCGCAGCGTCAACGGCGTCAAAGTGGTCAAAAACGAAATCACAGTCCGCCCGTGATCGCTGGCGACTCAAAGCCAGCCAATTTCATCCATCACCAAAGGACATTCCATGAACTGGGAACAAATTCAAGGCAACTGGAAGCAGGTCACCGGCAAAGCCCGTGAGCAATGGGGCAAACTGACCGACGACGACCTGGACGTGATTGCCGGCCGGCGCGAGCAACTTGCCGGCAAACTTGTGGAGCGTTACGGCATCCTGAAAGAAGAGGCCGAAACGCAGTTGGCCGCCTGGCAGGTCAAGGCAACGGATGCCTGGTTTGTCAAAGAGAAAAGTTAACACCCATGTTAATTAACTCGTCAAATTGGCGGGGGTTTAATTTTTCTAGTTATTTTCGGGCTGTAGGCCACGTATTATATGGCTTTATAGCTATATAAATAGTAGCTTAAAAAAGCTGCCGGCGGCGTCAAGAGCGTCCAAGCAGGCCGCTGGCACCGGTCACTCCAAACCCAGTTCCTGGATTT
>JANLYO010000290.1:0-1950 GCA_031365665.1 Rhodoferax sp.
TCGAGTGAGATCCAAGGGACGGCGATGTTAGGTCGCGCGCTCGAGGCTTCTACCACCTCCGCTGCGCAGTGATTTGACAGCGCGGGCTGCCGCCCCTGCTTGCTGAACGGCCGCATATTCAAACCTGTGGTCGGGATTTGCAGTAAGGACGCCGTCTCGTCTCACGCGGGCCGCTCTTCGGAGCGGCCCGATTGTGTTTTGGGAGCTGGACGGTAGCGAAAACATGACGAAAAACTTTGTTGTGACCATCGGCGAACTTGATGCTATAGGGCGCGTGTGTCGAGGCTGAGCCAACGTTCGCCTCTGCAACTCATTTGCATGAGCTATGGGCTAGACGTGAGCTCAGACGTGACCGGCAAGTGGGCAGAAATTCGCGAAGACGATCAGCACAGGTGATACATGGCAGACGCGACAAAAAAAGCCGAACCGACAAAAGCCGACAAATACGCGCCGGTGAAACGCGCTATGAATCCGCGTGAGCTGCGCCGTCATGCTGAAAAGCTGCGCCGCAACGTTCGCAACAAGCGGAATGCGCGCCACGGCTAAGCTGTGTTGGCTGATGCGGTTTCGCTGACGTCGAATGCTTGCAGTGCATCACGTCCGTTTGCCCTAGGTCCGTTTGCCTAGGGGTGAGCGGGCGTTTTTGCGTTTGCGGCGTCGAGGAGATCAACTAGCGGTGAGCGGCCATAGTCGCGCGGTGTACGCTTGACCCATGATCGCGGCGGGCCTACCCATGCGGGCAGAATTTTTCGTCCCCACGTGCATGGAGCCGTCTCATGATCCCCGCAAATGCTCTGAAGTTCTACATCAACGGTGCCTGGGTCGACCCGGTCGAACCGCGCACGACCGATGTCATTAACCCGGCCACTGAAGCCGTGCTTGGCCAGATTTCACTGGGTTCGGCAAAAGATGTCGATCTGGCAGTAACGGCTGCGCGCGAGGCGTTCAAAACTTACTCCAAGACCACGCGCGAGGAGCGCATGGCGCTGCTCGAAAAGATCATCGCGGGCTACAAGAAACGCTTCAACGAAATGGGCGCGATGATCAGCGCCGAGATGGGCGCGCCGATGACGATGGCGGTCAAAATGCAGGCAGGCGCCGGCATGGGCCACTTCATGACAGCGCTGGCCGTGTTGAAAGATTTCAAGTTCACTGAAACCATGGGCACGACCGAGATCGTGCGCGAGCCGATCGGCGTCGCCGGTATGATCACGCCGTGGAACTGGCCAGCGAACCAGATCACCTGCAAGGTTGCGCCAGCGCTGGCTTCGGGCTGCACGATGGTTTTGAAGCCGTCGGAAGTGGCCCCCTACAACGCGATCATTCTGGCCGAGATTCTTCACGAAGCTGGCGTGCCAAAGGGCGTGTTCAACCTCGTCAACGGCGATGGTCCGGGCGTCGGCTCGGCAATGGCTGCGCATCCCGGCATTGATCTGATGTCGTTCACCGGCTCGACCCGGGCTGGCATCGAAGTCGCCATTCGAGCGGCTCCAACCGTCAAGCGCGTGTCGCAGGAACTGGGCGGCAAATCGCCGAACATCCTGCTCGACGATTGCGATTTCCCGAAAATGGTTGCGGCGGGCGTGCAGGCCTGCATGCGCAACTCTGGCCAATCGTGCAATGCACCAACGCGGATGCTCGTGCCGGCCGCGCGCATGAAGGAAGTCGCAGCCATTGCCAAGGCGAGTGCGGAAAGCCTTAAAGTGGGCGACCCCAATGCCGAAGGCATGGATCTCGGTCCTGTCGTGTCGGCGGTGCAGTACAAGAAGATCCAGGATCTGATCGCCAAAGGCATCGAGGGCGGTGCGACGGTCGCGGGCGGTGGCGTTGGACGTCCCGAGGGCCTGAGCAAAGGCTATTATGTTCGTCCGACGGTCTTTGCCGACGTGGACAACAAGATGACCATCGCGCAGGAGGAAATCTTCGGCCCGGTGCTGGTGATCATTCCCT
>JANLYO010000300.1:0-33671 GCA_031365665.1 Rhodoferax sp.
CGCCGCGCGACAAATGCACCATGCGGGCGGCGATCACTTTGAGGCCAGCGCCTTCAAAGCGGGCGTAAATCTGGCCAATGACGTTCTTCGCGACGGCGTCTGGTTTGATGATGGAGAGTGTGCGTTCGACAGCCATTTGAAATTCCTGATCAATAGTTTTTTGGTTTCGCTGCCCAATGGGCAAAGCCCCTCATTTTAACCCGGAGCGCCCGCAGCAAGAGATAAATGGGGCGAACCGTGCAGCCATCGCCACACGACGGTGGCCTGCGGCAAATTGAACCAGGGCCCGAGCGCTCGAGGAATGTTTTCAGCGAAATACGGTCACTATATTTAATATAGCAAACTATCTATATAATAAGTGGCCTATAGGCCAATATTATTCAACAGAAGCAAGTGAGCGTCGCTTTTAACGTCAATCATACCCAAAATGGGTATGACAAGGACAGGCGCCTTGGCAGAGGCTTTGCACAGAGGCAGCCCAGCGGCGTTTTAACGCCCCCGCCCGCCACGCCCACGGCCACCCTGGCCCATGCCGCCAGAGCCTGGTCCGCGATTGCCGCCCGGGCCGCCCTGACCAAAATTGCCACCGCCACCACTGCCGCCGCCGCTGCGGCGCTGCCCTTGGCCTCGGCCCTGCCCTTTGCCTTGGTTTTGCCGCTGGCGCGTGAGGCTGTCGGCACCGATGTAGCCCAATGATGTTTTCATCGGATCGGGTTGACTGGCTTCTGCCCGCCGATCTGCGCGCTCGCCCTGCTCCGCGTCAGAGAAGTCACCCAGCCCGTCGCGCTGGCCGAGGTCCATGCGATTGCCGCGCTCTGGCTGCGGCCCACGGTTCGGGCGCGGGCGATTGCCGGAGGGGCCTGCAGGCCGCTGTTGCGGGCCAGCGTAGTTGCCGGGCACAGGCGGCTGGCCGCTATTGCCCAGATGGCCTGCGTTGCCACCTGAGCGGCCCCCGCGCCGACGGTTTCGGCCGCCAATGCTTGCGCCACTGCCTGCGCCGCTACCACCGCCAAAAACTCCTCCGGCTCCTCCAACGTTGGCCCCGCCGGGTCCGCCGCTGTTGCGCCCCCGGTTAGCGCCACCGTTGCGTCCAGCACCTGGGGCGCCCTGGCCAAAGCGTTGGCCGGGCAGCGGCGGCTGGCTGTCGTCCTCGTCTTGATCGTCGTGATCGGCATCGTCGCGACTCGGGCCATCACGGCCGGCGTCGCCTGGACGCGCCGTGGCAGGGCGCAGCGGGCGCTGCAAGTTTGGCGGGCGGCCATTCGACGGGGCGGCACCAGCGGCCCGGCCTAATTGTTGGATGTCGATTTCATCGAGTTCCATCCAGGCGCCGCGTTTGAGCCCGCGCGGCAACATCATCGCGCCGTAACGGATGCGGATCAAGCGGCTGACCGCATGGCCCACAGCCTCAATCATGCGCCGCACTTCGCGGTTGCGGCCTTCCGAGATGGTGACGCGGTACCAGCAGTTGGAGCCTTCGCCGCCGCCGTCTTCGATGGCGCCAAAACGCGCCACGCCGTCTTCCAGATTCACGCCATCGAGCAACTTTTTCTTTTCTTCACGGCTCAAATTGCCCAACACGCGCACCGCATATTCGCGCTCCAAACCGAAGCGCGGGTGCATCAGTTTGTTGGCCAGTTCACCCGAATTTGTAAAGAGCAGCAGGCCTTCGGTGTTGAGATCGAGACGGCCCACAGACTGCCATTTGCCCTGATGCAGCTTGGGCAAACGGCGAAATACGGTGGGCCTGTTTTGCGGATCGTCGTGCGTGACGACTTCACCAGCAGGCTTGTGGTAAGCGATCACACGCGGCGGCGGCGGGTCAATGCGAAAACGGATCGGTTTGCCGTTGACTTTCACATGGTCGCCAAACTGGATGCGTTGGCCAATATGCGCGGGCTCGTTGTTGACGGTAATGCGGCCCTCCATGATGAGCTGCTCCATCTCCAGGCGTGAGCCCATGCCCGCCTGCGCCAGCACCTTGTGCAGTTTGGGCGACTCGGCTTGCGGCAACAACACACGTTTGGGCGGCAAAAGATCCTCAGCCGACTGCTCCACGTCGAACTGGCCGGACACGACCTCGGCAAAAAGACTCCCCTCAGTCGTTTCCCCTGGCTGCAAATCGGATCGGGGCGACTGCCCCGTGGTGTCGGCGGGAACTGCCGAAACGGCGGGCTCGGCCGACACCTCCCGCAGCGGGGCTTGGCCGCCGGGCTGGTCTGCACTTGCCGTTATCGCCTCTGGCAAAACTGAAACGGGTGAAACGACGGAAGGGTCAATGGTCATACAAGGTTTCACTGGTGGATTCGCTGGCTTTGCCCGCTGCTGGCGGTTGGACTTCGGCTGCGCCGACGCCATCACTGGCGTTTTCGGGTTTGCCAATGACGTCGTCGTTATTGGGCTTGACGCCAACGGGATTTTCGACGTCGTCGATGCCCGGCAAACGAGCCATTTCCAGATCCGGCTGCGCAGGGCCATCTTGGGCACCCAAAGCGGCCAGTGCATCAGTCTGCCTGGCCGTGTCGTCCAGCAGGGGCAGTTGATCCAGCGAGGCCAAACCCAGATCGTCCAGAAATTGGCGTGTGGTGGCAAACAAGGCGGGGCGGCCCACGGTTTCGCGATGGCCGATCACCTCCACCCAGCCCCGGTCTTCGAGCTGTTTGAGAATCATCGAGTTGATGGTGACGCCACGGATATCTTCCATGTCGGCCCGCGTGGCCGGCTGACGGTAGGCAATGATGGCCAGTGTCTCCAGCGTGGCACGCGAATAGCGAGGTGGTTTTTCA
This sequence comes from Rhodoferax sp., assembly GCA_031365665.1. Classification (GTDB taxonomy): domain Bacteria; phylum Pseudomonadota; class Gammaproteobacteria; order Burkholderiales; family Burkholderiaceae_C; genus JANYCG01. The sequence continues at coordinate 2,787 of JANLYO010000300.1, forward strand.
GGGTGCAGGCGATCCAAATAGTGGCGCATTTCCGGGCGGCTTTGAAACCGCCAGCCATTGGCCACACACACCAGTTCGACGCCGCGTTGCGCCCAATCCATCTGAATTTGCTCCAAAAGCGTGCGCACAGAATCAGCGGACAACTGATCGTCAAACAGGCTGCGAAGCTCTTTCACAGAGAGCGGCAACGGGGCGCAAATCAGGGCAGTTTCAAGTATGCGTTTGGCATCCACCGGGTTCATGGCGACAAGTTTTCCAAGGAAGGGCCTTCAAGGCACAGTTTCAGGCGTGACTGCCACCGCAGACCTAGGCTCAAATCAGGAGTGGCTTTGCAGAATTCGCACATGCAGACTGATGCTTCTACGCGTCTTTGGGTTGCAGGAGCACCCAGTTCGAAGCGGAATTCAAATGCACGCCATCAGCACCGAGAGACAGCCTTTGCCGGTTGGCCCTGGGCCAGAAACCATCAAGAAACCGTCAACAGTCATTGTAACTGAGCCCATTCGCGGTGAGCAGTGCGGCCAGATCGTCTGGAAGTGGCGCGTGAAAACGCATTTCCTGCCGGGTGACCGGGTGGACAAAAGCCAGGCGGCTCGCATGCAAGGCCTGGCGGCCCGGCTGGGCCTGCGCAACGCCGCCGTAGAGTTCATCGTCAATCAGCGGGCAGCCAATGGACGCCATGTGCACGCGAATCTGGTGGGTGCGCCCGGTATGCAGCGTGCATTTGACCAAACTTGCAGATGCTGAGGACTGCAGCAGTTCAAACGTCGTTTTGGCCGGTTTGCCAGCGTCGCGCGCGGTATCGACCACGGCCATGCGCAGGCGGTTGCGCGGGTCGCGGCCCATCGGCGCTTCCACATCGCGGATTTTCGGCCAGGCCCAAGCCTTTGCCGTCACAGCCAGGTAGTGGCGGCTGACCTCGCGGGCTGCAATCATCTTGATCAGCGCATCCATCACCGGCCTGCTGCGCGCAACGACCATCAGGCCACTGGTATTTTTGTCCAGGCGGTGCACAATCCCGGCGCGCGGCAAAGTGCCCGCGATGGCGTCTAGCGCGAGCAAGCCATTGAGCAGGGTGCCGCTCCAATTTCCGGGTGCCGGGTGAACTACCAGGCCTGCAGGTTTGTTGACCACCAGCAGATGTGAGTCCTGAAAGGCAAGGTGCAAATCGATCAGTTCCGGCCGAAATGCCTGGCTTTGCGGCGTCGGGCGCAGATCAATGCAGCCGCGCTGCCCGGCGTGCACCCGCAAGGCAGGTTTTGTGACGGCTTTGCCGTCCAGCACCACGCAATCAGCCCGGATCAACTGGCTCAAATAACTGCGGGAGAATTCGGGCACCAGGGCCGCCATGGCCAGATCCAGGCGAACGCCATGCAGCGGTGCGCCAATTTCGAAGTCACGACGTTCAACTTCCACGGCAAATTCAGCACCCTCCTCGGTATCGGGCTGGAACAGGTCGACCGATATAATCAAACCGCGTCTCTTCTAGAAAGTTGTTTGCAATGCGTCATGCCAAATTATCGGGTTTTTATGCCATTTTTATGGCGCTGTTGCTGTGCGCGTTAGCCGCTTGCTCCACAACGGATATCGACCGCACCGCCAGCATGAGCCCCAATCGGATTTATGCAGAGGCCAAAGACGAGATGAATGGCGGAGCGTATGACAAGGCGGTCGCGCTGTTTGAGAAGCTCGAAGGCCGCGCTGCCGGAACGCCCCTGGCGCAACAAGCCCAGTTGGACAAAGCTTACGCCCGCTACAAAGCCAATGAATCGGCTGAAGCCCTGGCGACGCTGGAACGTTTCATGAAATTGCATCCAGCCAGTCCAGCCCTGGACTATGCCTTGTACCTCAAAGGCATTATCAACTTCAATGACGACTTGGGCTTGTTTTCCTTCATCACGCGGCAGGATCTCGCTGAGCGCGATCAAAAGGCGTCAAAGGAGTCTTTTGAAGCGTTCAAGGAGTTGGCCACTCGTTTCCCGGAGTCGCGGTATACGCCGGACGCCCGCTTGCGCATGTCTTACATCATCAATTCCCTGGCCCAATACGAGGTGCATGTGGCGCGTTACTACTACAACCGGGGTGCCTACCTTGCGGCTGTCAACCGCGCCCAGGCGGCATTGACCGAATACCGCGCTGTGCCGGCGCTCGAAGAAGCCCTGTTTATCGTCTACCGCTCCTATGACGCCTTGGGTTTTGTCGATTTGCGCGATGATGCCAAACGGGTGCTGGAAAAAACCTACCCCGAGAGTGAGTATTTAACCAAAGGGTTCAAAACGGGATCAGACCCGTGGTGGAAGTTGTGGTAGTCGTAATAACGGGCGTTTGGCCGAGTTGCTGAAGGGCTTCCAGGAACGCGCCTTGCGTTGCCAAGGCACGCATGGGCGGCAGGGCTGCCATCAACCTGCGGCCATAAGACATGGTGGCCATACGGCTGTCGCATACCACCAAGATGCCTTGATCCGACTCACGCCGGATCAGCCTTCCAGCGCCCTGCTTCAATGCCACGGCGGCTTCCGGCAAAAAATAATCCCGAAAGGCGCTACGACCACTTTGCTCCAAGCGATTCGAACGGGCTTCCACCAGAGGATCGTTGGGCGGCGGAAACGGCAATTTGTCGATGACCACCAGTTGGAGCGCATCGCCGGGCACGTCTACGCCCTCCCAAAACGATGCTGACGCCACCAGAACACAAGCCCGCCGGCCGTTTGAATTCCCTTCCCGAAAACGCTCCATAAGTTCGCGTTTCGGACTCTGGCCTTGCGCCAAAACTTCGATTTGCCCAGATTCTTTGAAATGCAACTGAAGGGCCTCAGCGACTGAGCGCAAAGCGCGCAAAGTTGTCGTCAACACGAGGGTGCGGCCTCCAATGGCTTGTGCCGCTTGCGCGACCAATTCTGCAACCCGCGCGCTGTGGGTGGCTTCTGAGGGTTTTGGAAAGTCCCGAGGCACGTAAACGGCGGCCTGATTCGGGTAATCGAAGGGACTTTCGACCGTGAGGATTTTCGCCTCTGTCAGCCCGCAAGGCTCGGTAAACCAAGAGAGTTTGGCATCGTCTCCCAAAGTGGCCGAGGTAAAAATCCAGGACTTGGAGGCCCCGTCTACAGCGCTCTGGCCGAGGAGTTTGTCCTTTACGGTCGCCGCAATATCCAAGGGCGATTCCACCAGGCGCATCTGCGCGCCAACATCCAGCCAGCGCACAGAGCCTTCTGCGCACGGCTTTAAAAATGCGGCAATTCGCGCCGCCAGCATCCGATTGCGTTCAGCAAGCCGCACAAAATCCGGGGCCACCTGCGCCGTCAACTCGAGCGCTGCCATGGCGGTGCCGAAAGCTGCTTCAATGTCACCCAGAGCCTCACACCAGGCATCCTCGTGGATTGTTTCGGGCGCGGCAGATGTCCAACGCACTTTTGTGCCGTGAAATTGTTTGCCAGCGAGCATGCGCAGGTCACGCGCCGCTTTTTCCATCACCGCTGCAATTTCCTGCCAATTGGACAAGCCTCGGGCGAGGGTCAGGCCGGCAGCAAGAAAATCATGGGCGTAATCCAGCAGTTGGCTGGTTGAAACAAACTGGCCCAAAAACTGGACGCCGGTTTCATTGATCTGATGGGCTTCGTCAAAAATGACGGTGTTGACGCTGGGCAACAACTCTGCCATGCCTGATTCACGCACCGCAAGATCGGCAAAAAAAAGATGGTGGTTGATGACCACCACATCCGCCGCCATGGCTTCGCGCCGGGCAAGATTGACATGGCAGGCGCGGAACTTCGGGCATTGTGAACCCAGGCAGTTTTCACGGTTGGAGGTCACCAAAGGGATGATCGGTGAGCGCTCATCGAGGCCCGGCAGCTCAGCCAAGTCGCCCGTACGGGTCAAGTGCGCCCATTTTTCAATACTGGCCAAGGCCCGTTGCAAGATCCGCTCGGCAGTCCCCATGGACTCGTGGGCCAATTCAAGCCGGTGCAAACACAGATAACTGGCCCGCCCCTTGAGCAATGCCGCTTTCACAGGCAATCCCAGCGCCCTGACCAAAAGCGGCAAGTCGCGCCCGAAAAGTTGATCTTGCAGGTTTTTCGTCGCCGTCGATACCAGCACCCTTTTGCCGCTGAGCAAGGCCGGAATCAGGTAGGAGTATGTTTTGCCGACGCCAGTGCCCGCCTCGACAACCAGCACTCCTCCGTTTTGGATGGTCTGTGCAACCTGCAGCGCCATGCGCGTTTGGCCCTCGCGAGCGCGGAACTCAGGCACATATTGGCTTAGGCGACCTTGCCAGCCAAACAAATCCTCGACCGAATGCACCAGGCTCATGGATCAGGCAGGCTCGTCCGGCGAGAGTTCCCGTTCAATTTTGGCCATTTCGTCGCGCAAGCTCAGCCGACGCTTTTTCAGCCTACGAAACATCAACTCATCCAAAGGGGAATCTTCGCTCAAATGGTCAATCATGGCATCCAGATCGGCATGCTCCATTCGCAGTTCGATCAGGCGGCGATTGAGCGAATGCAGGTTGGCGTCCATCAAATTGGGGAAGGTGCCCAGACAGGCTGGTCTAATTGGTGCGTCAGCCTTGCTGACTTGGTTCGATAATACGAGAATTACGCTTCAATTTCGACTTATTCGCGGTCAAGGCAACAACTATGTTCAAAGGTTATCGGCTCACCGCTTCAACCGGCATCCACAAGGGTGACCGTGACTACCAGCAAGACCAGGTGGCCCTGCTCAACCACTCGCGGGTCAACGGCTGCATTCTCGCCATTGTGGCGGACGGCATGGGCGGGCGAAGTGGCGGGCGCAAGGCCTCTGATCAGGTGATGTTGACGGCCAAACAGTTGTTCGAAAGGTATTCACCCGAGGTGGATGACGCCTCCTCCATGCTCCAGCAACTGGTGCAGGAGGCGCACGTCGTGATCAAACTGACTGCCATCTCGGCGGAAGAAGAACCCCACAGCACCGTGGCTGCATTTTTAATCAATCCCGGAGGCGATTGCCATTGGGCACACGCCGGCGATTCGCGCGTTTACCACTACCATGGCAGCAAGTTTGTCAAACGCACGCTTGACCATTCCTATGTGCAAACCTTGGTCAATCGGGGCGAACTCACCGAAGAGCAGGCGAATGTCCATCCCCAGTCCAACATTCTGATGGGCTGCTTGGGAACAGAGAACGATCCAACAGTCGATATCCACTTCATCCCGAAACTGCGTGCCGGCGACGTCTTGATGGCGTGTAGCGACGGTGTCTGGCATTATTTCAACAGCAACGAGATCGGCTCAGTCCTTTCGACCTTGACAGCACGCGAAGCCACAGAATTTCTCATTGAAAAAGCCCGTAGCCGTGGCCAGGGTGGCGGAGACAATCTCTCTTTGGTGATCGTCAAACTGGAGCCGCTGACAACCTGACCACCGGCGAAATTTAAGCTGCTGATCTGGGCGCGGCGTCACTTGATGGTTGGCGGCGTCGGATCTCGGGGCGCAGGCGCGGCCACATTGGAGCCAACGACCGGTTTTTCCGTAGCCACTTTGCGCTCAGCCGCTGCCTTTAGTTTCGACTCATGGTTTTGGCGATTGGCTTCGGCCTCGCTCTGTTTCACCGCCCGTTCGCGGTCTGCCTCGCGTTGCGCCTGCCTGCGCGTTTGATAGTCCTGGAGCCGCGCCGCCGACTCGTCTTGCGCCACCGCGCGTCGCGCTGCCTTGGCCTCAAGTGCCTCCAGCCGTTCACGCTGGCCTTCTTGTGCATCCAGCAAGCGTTTTTCCGCATCTCGAAGGGCCTGTGGCGACGTTTTTTCCTCGCCTCTGGAAATTTGCTCAGCCCCCCGGCGTCTGGCTTCATTCGCGCTGATGGAAAGTTCTTGCCTACGAAGGTCAGCGGCAAGCTCCCGGCGCTTCACCCTGGCACGCGCCAGGCAGTCATTGACGGCAAATTGCTGGTAACACAGCACCTCCTGCTCGGCATAGTTTTTGTCCGCTGCGCGGCGCTCGGCGCTGATGCGGGCGTATTCCGTGTCTGCCGACCCGGCGGATTCGCTCGGCGGCACTTGCGCCAAGGCGGCACTTGCCAAAAATGCAAACGCCAGGGCTGGAAATGCAGGCAAGATCATGTCAGGCGCGTATCCACCAGGCGCCGGTCAAGATCCAGGAACTCCTGGGACTGCATTTCATGCAGGCGTGACACCGTGCGCGGAAACTCATGCGCCAACGGTCCCTCAAGGTACAGCAATTCGGGAGCAACCTCAGCCGACATGATCAATTTCACCCGCCGATCGTAAAGCACGTCCACCAGCCAGGTAAACCGCCGCGCATCTGACGCCATTCGCACCGACATTTGCGGCACGTCACTGAGCAACACGGTGTGAAATTGGGTAGCGATTTCAAGGTAATCGTTTTGGGAACGAGGACCGCCGCAGAGTGTTTTGAAGTCAAACCAGACAACGCCACCGGCCCGGCGCCGGGTTTGGATTTCACGCGCTTCGATGTGCAAGTTCGATTTGTCGTCATGGGTTTCTGCCAGTTTTTCAAACGCATCGCGCATTTGAACGTCCGCATCGGCGCCCAGCGGAGAATGATAAAGTTTCAGTCGATCCAGGGTTCTGCGCCGGTAGTCGACCCCATTGTCGACATTGACGACATTGAGCCGCTCCTTCAGCAAGGCAATGGCAGGCAATATCCGATCCCGGTGCATGCCGTCTGGATAAAGATCATCTGGCTTGAAGTTGGAGGTCGTGACAAGGCCCACACCATTGTCAAATAACGCTGCCAGCAGCCTGTGCAGAATCATCGCGTCGGTTATGTCCGCCACATGGAATTCGTCAAAACATATCAACCTGTATTTTCGGGCGATTTGTTTAGCCAGCACGTCCAGTGGGTTGACGGTACCCTGCAAATTGCTGAGTTCCCGGTGCACTTCCCGCATGAACTCATGAAAATGCAAGCGGGTTTTACGGTTCAGCGGCACGGCGCCAAAAAAGCAATCCATCAAGAAGCTCTTGCCGCGCCCTACGCCTCCGTGCAGGTAGACGCCTATTGGCGGTTCTGGCCGGTTGATGAGTTTTTTGAGCGCATTTGAGCGAGCTGCCTTGAATTCAGCCCATCCGGCGGCGCATTGCTCCAAGGCTTCCACGGCGCGCAGTTGCGCTGGATCAGCCGTGTAGCCGCGCGTCGCCAATTCAGCCTCATAGGCTTGCTTGACAGTCACAGCGATCTACCAAATTCGCTACTTAGTTTATAGCAAACAATTATTATAAATGTTGGGATACAGACCATTTTCCTAAATGGTCGGCCTAGAAGTTCAATGCGCGCTTATCGACCGCCAACGCTGCCTCTTTGGTCGATTCACTCAGTGATGGGTGGGCATGGCAAATGCGCGCAATGTCTTCGCTGCTGGCTCTGAATTCCATCGCCATTACGCACTCAGCAATCAACTCACTGGCTTGTGGGCCCATAATGTGAACGCCTAAAATTTCATCGGTAGCAGCATCTGCCAGCATTTTGACCATGCCGGTGGTATCGCCCAAGGCGCGGGCGCGGCCATTGGCCAAAAACGGAAAGGTACCGACCTTATAGGCACGGTTTTCGGCTTTCAACTGTTGCTCCGTCTGGCCCACCCAGGCGATTTCAGGCGACGTGTATATCACCCAGGGCACCGTGTTGAAGTTGACGTGCGGGTGTTGCCCGGCGATCCGCTCGGCCACTGCAACGCCCTCCTCTTCGGCCTTGTGCGCCAGCATCGGGCCACGCACTACATCGCCCACGGCCCAAACGTTGGGCAAGTTGGTCTTGCATTCACCGTCAACGCCAATAGCACCGCGCTCATCCAGTTTCAAGCCCACTACATCGGCGTTGAGTCCCACCGTGTTGGGCACCCTGCCGATCGAAACGATCAGTTTTCCCACTTCAAGCGCCTGCGCCTCACCTTTGCCATTGGTGTAGGCGACTGAAACACCTTTATCGCCCGATTTGATCTCGCCGACCTTCACACCCAGCTCAATTCTCAGGCCCTGCTTGTCAAACGCCTTTTTGGCTTCCTTGGCGATTTGCTCATCGACCGCCCCGAGAAAGGTTGGCAGCGCTTCGAGCACAGTGACGTCAGAGCCGAGTCTGCGCCAGACCGAACCCATCTCCAGGCCAATGACACCAGAACCGATCAGGCACAACTTTTTGGGAACCGCGCCAATGCGCAGCGCACCGTCGTTGGAAAGGATGTTTTCTTCGTCGAACGGCGCACCCGGCAAGGCCCGGGCGTTTGACCCGGTGGCGAGGATGATGTGTTTGCCAACGATGTTTTCCTCGCTGGCACCCGCCACCTTGATCTCATAGCCGGCGTCCGACGTATTGGCGAAAGAGCCCCGTCCATGGAAAAACGCCACCTTGTTCTTCTTGAAGAGGAACTGGATGCCATCGTTGTTCTGTTTGACCACGGTGTCCTTGCGGCCCAGCATCTTTGCCAAATCCAGCGAAAGTCCCGAGACGCTGATGCCATGCTCTCCAAAGTGCTTTCCAGCGTGCTCAAAATGTTCTGAACTTTGCAGCAAAGCTTTGGATGGGATGCAGCCGACGTTAGTGCAAGTACCGCCAAGGGCAGGCCCGCCCTTGGCGTTTTTCCACTCGTCAACACAGGCCACAGAGAAACCCAGCTGTGCGGCGCGGATGGCAGCCACATAACCGCCTGGCCCCGCGCCAATAACAATCACATCGAATAGTTTTGACATTGTCAAGTCCAATGGCTTTTAGATGTCAAACAACAGCCGCGCCGGGTCTTCCAGCGCTTCTTTCATTGCGACCAGTCCGAGCACGGCTTCGCGGCCATCGATGATGCGGTGGTCGTAACTCAAGGCCAGGTAGTTCATCGGGCGAATGACAATCTGGCCGTTCTCCACCACCGCACGGTCTTTGGTCGCGTGCACACCCAAAATCGCTGACTGCGGCGGGTTGATGATGGGGGTGGACAACATTGAGCCAAAGGTTCCGCCATTGCTGATGGAGAAGGTGCCGCCGGTCATTTCTTCAATGCCGAGTTTGCCGTCGCGGGCCTTGGCGCCGTAGTCGGCAATCTTCTTTTCGATGTCGGCAAAACTCATCTGGTCGGCATTGCGCAAGATGGGCACCACCAAACCGCGTGGCGAGCCCACCGCGATGCCAATGTCAAAGTAGCCGTGGTAGACGATGTCAGTGCCATCCACCGCTGCATTGATGACCGGGTATTTCTTCAAAGCGTGAACCGCCGCTTTGACAAAGAAACTCATGAAGCCAATCTTGACGCCATGTTCCTTTTCAAACTTCTCCTGAAAACGCTTGCGCATTTCCATCACAGGCGCCATGTTGACCTCGTTGAATGTAGTCAAGATCGCATTAGTCGACTGCGATTGCACCAAGCGCTCCGCAACCCGCGCGCGCAGGCGGCTCATGGGAACACGCTGCTCAGGGCGTTGCCCCAAGGACACGGCTTTGGCCGCAACTTGCGGCAAAAGTGGCGTACTGGATCTCGCAGTTGCTGGCGGAGTTGTTACCATTTTTGCAGTAGAGGAATTTGCAACTGCCACCAACACATCCCCTTTGGTCACACGGCCATCTTTGCCAGAGCCAGTCACTGAGCCTTCGGGCAGCTTGTTGTCTGCCATCAATTTGGCTGCCGCTGGCATAGCCACGCCCGCCGTGTTGGATGCTGCGGCCATGGACGTAGCCGCCACGGTAGCGGCCGGTCCAGCCGCGCTGACGGCAGGCACGCTGCTGGCCTTGCCTTCGGTATCAATTCTTGCAATGAGTTGCTCCGCTGCCACTGTGGCGCCATCACCCATTACCAGTTCGGCCAGCACGCCGGCAGCAGGTGCCGGCACTTCGTGCTCCACCTTGTCGGTATCCTCGTCGTTCTGGATTTCATCGATGGCGTCTAACTCTCCAACTTTCTTCTTCCATTGCAGCAAGGTGGCTTCCGCCACGGACTCCGACAACTGGGGCACTTTTACTTCTACGATAGCCATAAATTTCTCCGAATCCCTATTTGGTAAGCACAAAGCCTTTGAGCTTTGCGAACGCGCCGTCGACCAGCGCTTTTTGCTGTTCTTGGTGCAAATGTGAATACCCCACTGCCGGTGAGGCTGATGCCGCGCGTCCGGAGTAACCCAAGCGCTGCCCTTCACTCATGTTTTCATGGATGTAGTGCTGCACAAAGAACCAGGCACCTTGGTTTTGAGGTTCGTCCTGGCACCACACAATGTCGGTGACGTTCGGAAATTTCTTCAATTCGTTGGCAAATACCTTGTGCGGGAAGGGGTAGAGCTGCTCAATCCGCACCAAGGCCGTGTCGTCGTGGCCGTTTTCTTCGCGTTTGCGCGCCAAGTCGTAATACACCTTGCCGGAGCACACCACCACACGTTTGACTTTTTCTGCTTTCTTGAGGACTTCCTCGCGGTGCTCGGGGATCACCGTTTGAAAACCGCCCCGCGTGAACTCAACCAGGGGCGACCCAGCGTCTTTGGCCCGCAGCAGCGATTTGGGCGTCATGATGATGAGGGGTTTACGCAGGTTGCGCACCATCTGGCGGCGCAGCACATGGAATATCTGGCTGGCCGTGGTCGGTTGCACGATCTGCATATTGGTGTCCGCCGCGAGCTGCATGAAGCGCTCCAGCCGCGCCGAGCTGTGCTCCGGGCCCATGCCCTCGTAGCCGTGCGGCAACATCAACGTGATGCCATTGACGCGGCCCCACTTGACCTCGCCGCTGGCGATGAACTGGTCGATCACCACCTGGGCACCATTGGCGAAGTCGCCAAACTGCGCTTCCCAGATCACAAAAGTGTTGGGGTCGTTGGACGCGTAGCCGTATTCAAAGGCCAGCACCGCTTCTTCCGAAAGGATCGAATCAATCACCACAAAGGGCGCCTGGTTAGGCGCCACGTTCTGCAGCGGCGTGTAGGTGCCTTCGTCGAACTTTTCACGGTTCTGGTCGTGGATGACGGCGTGGCGGTGGGTAAAGGTGCCACGACCGCAATCTTCACCTGACAGGCGTACGGGATACCCGCTGGCCACCAGCGAGGCAAACGCCATGTGTTCGCCCATGCCCCAGTCCACAGGCATTTCGCCCCGGCCCATCGCCGCGCGATCGGCGTAGACCTTTTTGACCAGTGAATGCGGTGTGACGCCCGGCGGAATCGTGGTGATCTTCTCCGCCAGGCGCTTCCACTCGGAGTTGGGCAAGGCCGTATCTGCGGAATCCGTCCACTTTTTCCCCAGGAAAGGCACCCAGTCGACTGCAAATTTGCTTTTGAAATTGGTGATGACCGGATCAAAAGTGTTTTTTCCGGCATCCAGCGCTGCGCGCGTAGCCTTCACCATGTCGTCACCTAGCGTAGCGCCCATGCCTTGCGCGGCCAACTTGTCGGCATAGAGTTTTCGCGTGCCCGGGTGCGCGCTGATTTTTTTGTACATCAACGGCTGCGTCAGCGCCGGTGTGTCCTGCTCGTTGTGTCCGAGTTTTCGGAAACAAATAATGTCCACCACCACGTCTTTCTTGAACTCCATGCGGTATTCCAGTGCCAACTGGGTGGCCAGCACCACCGCCTCGGGGTCGTCGCCGTTCACGTGAAGCACTGGGGCTTCGATCATCTTGACAACGTCGGAGCAATACAGCGTAGAGCGGCTGTCACGCGGGTCGCTGGTGGTAAAACCGATCTGGTTGTTGATCACGAGGTGCACCGTGCCGCCGGTGTAATACCCGCGCGTTTCAGCCAGCGCCAGTGTCTCCATCACAACGCCTTGGCCCGCAAATGCAGCATCACCATGCACCAAAATGGGCAACACCTGCTTGCCTTCGGGGTCGCCACGCCGGTCCATCCGGGCGCGCACCGACCCTTCCACCACCGGATTCACGATTTCCAGGTGCGACGGGTTGAAGGCCAGTGTCAAATGCACCGGGCCACCCGCCGTGGCCACGTCGGAGCTAAAGCCCTGGTGGTATTTAACGTCCCCGCTGGGCAACTCTTCGGGTGCGGTATGGTCGAATTCAGCAAACAGGTCCGCCGGGACTTTTCCAAGCGAATTCACCAAAACATTCAAGCGCCCACGGTGCGCCATGCCGATCACGATTTCCTGCAAACCCATCTCGCCGCCGCGCTGGATCAACTCGTCCATGCTGGCGATGAAGCTCTCGCCGCCTTCGAGGGAAAACCGCTTTTGCCCGACGTATTTGGTGTGCAGAAAACGCTCCAGCCCTTCTGCGGCGGTCAGCCGGTCGAGAATGTGGCGTTTTTTTTCTGCTGTGAACTGCGGCTTGGACCGGATCGATTCGAGTTTCTGCTGCCACCAGCGCTTTTTATGCTGGTCGGTGATGTACATGTACTCCGTGCCAATCGTGCTGCAATAGGTTTCACGCAGCGCATTGAGCAACTCGCGCAAGGCCATGGTTTCACGGCCAAAAAATGTATTGCTGGTGTTGTAGACGGTTTCCTGGTCCGCGTCGGTGAATCCGTAAAAAGACGCCTCCAGCTCGGGGATTTTTTCACGCTCGGTGCGCTTGAGGGGGTCCAGATCGGCCCAGCGTGCGCCGACGTTGCGGTAAGCGGCGATCAGTTGCTGCACCGCCGTGCGTTTGCGGCCCATTTCCGAATCCGCGCCGGTTGCCATGACCACCGTGGTGCCGCCGCGTTTGGCACGCTCGGCAAAGGCATTGACCACCGGCAAGTGCGGCACGTCTTTGGTGTTGCTGCCGTCTACTGCGGGCACATACTGCAACGCGTCGAAATAATCACGCCACGAATCCGGCACGCTGCCGGGGTTGGCGAGGTAGTTTTCATACATCTCCTCGACATAAGGCGCATTGCCGCCGAAGAGGTAGGTGGTGCCGTGGTAAGCACTGTAGACGGAGCCGTCAGACGTGGATGCCGTCGGGCTCGGTGGGACTTGACTCATGTTGACGCTTGCCTCCATTTCCCTGCGGGAAACGTTGATTGGTTAAAAACCTTCCGCGACACGGCTGAACCGGTTGGCGGATGCGACTGCTGCCTAGGAAGGGCCTTCGTTACGGCTTAGATTGTGCCATTGAACGGCTTTGCGGCGAATATTGGCCAAATTTGCCCGTTTTTAGGCCATTTTGTGGATGCTTTTTGTGGGGATTTCCGGCAAAATGTTCTTCAACCTGTAACTTCGATTGCCAGAGGTCAACAACCCATGCCTAAATTCGTTTCCACCAAACATGGTCAACGCTGGATGTTGGCCCAGGCGTTGGCCCCTGTACTGATGCCGGTGTGGGCGCTCGGGCTTTGTGCGGGGTTGGCGCTTCCCCTGGCGGCCCAAGCAGAAGTCGACGAGTTGGTGCGCAGCGCCGTCGCCTTGGCGGAAAAAGGCCAAGGAAAAGAGGCCTTCAACCTGCTCGATGCCAAAGAGGCCGCCCGTGCCGGCGACCCTGATTTCGACCTGATCTTCGGCGTCGCCGCCAACCAGGCTGAAGAATACAACCGCGCCATCTTTGCACTCGAACGTGTTTTGGTCGTCCAGCCCGGCAATTCACGTGCGCGCGCCGAATTGGGCCGCGCCCTCTTCTCGGTGGGTGACACCGTGGGCGCCCGCCGGGTGCTGAACGAAACCAAAGAGCAAGGCGTGCCCGTCGAGGTAGCCAAAACCATCGACCAATTCTTAAGTGCGATTGACCGGGTCGACGAAGCCGGGCGTTCTTCCGTTAAAGGCTACGTCGAAGCCGGCATCGGCTATGACGACAACGTCAATGGCGCACCCAGCAGCAACATCATTGCGGTGCCCCTTTTTACAGCGCTGGGTTTTGGGCCGGTCACCTTGGCTGCCGGCGGCACCAAAACCGGGGCTTCGTTCACCACCTTGGGCGCCGGTGTGTCAGGCCGTTATGTGGTCGATTCCCGCTGGTCATTGATTGGCAATGCCAACGCCAGTTTCCGCTGGAACGGCGACCCCGCCAGCCCGTTCAACGCCGTTCAGGGCAACCTTGGCGCTGGTGCCTCGTACCGGGTGGACGCCAACGAATACACCGTCAGCGCCATGCTCGGCACCTACGATGTGGGCGGCAGCCGCGTGCGCAACCAGTCTGGTTTGGTGGGCGAGTGGATCTACCGGCTGGATGGTTTCCGGCAGCTCAGCACCTATGCCCAGTTGTCCCGCTTGAGTTATCCGGGCCAAGGCTCCCGCGACGCGCAGCGCAATGTGCTGGGTGTGGCTTACGCCCATTTGTTCCGCAACGGGCTGCTGGCCTTTGGCGGCCTGTATGGCGGCAACGAGGCAGAGTCTGGCGGCAACCCGCAACTGGGCCACAACCTCACCGGTCTGCGTGGCGGCATTCAAAAGCCGTTCAGCGAATCGCTGGCAGCCTTCGCCACGGCAGGCTACGAGGAGCGCCGGTTTGGCGGGCAGGATCCGTTGTTTTTGGTCACCCGCAATGACCGACAGACCAACCTGAGCCTCGGTTTGACCTGGATGCCCGCCAAATTCTGGCGCGTGACGCCGCAGATCACGAGCACCCAGACCAGTTCCAACATTGTGATCAACGAATTCAGCAGCCAACAGGTCAGTGTGACTGTGCGGCGCGAGTTCTGACGGCACAGCGCGTGTTCACGGCCCAAGGCATCAAGTTTCAAAATAGACGGAGGGATTCAGCATGAAACCCAGCTTCAAACTCAAAAACGCCATCTTGATGATGGCGCTGGCGTCGATCTACCCATTGGACGGCCACACGGCGGCAGGCGTCGCGCAGTTCACCTCGGGCGACGTCAACGTCCGCCGGGGCGCGGCGGTCGTGGCGCTGGCCAAGGGGCGCGATGTTGAAAGTGGCGACGCCATCATCACTGGCCCGACCGGGCGCGCGCAGCTGAAGTTCTCCGATGGCGGCATCGTCTCCCTGCAGCCCGACTCGCAATTTGCCATCACCAAATACGTTGACGCCAATGACGGCGCGCAAGACAGCTTTTTGGTCAACTTCGCACGCGGCGGCATGCGCGCCATCACCGGGCTGATCGGCAAACGCAACCGCGACAACTACAAAGTCCAGACCTCGACAGCGACAGTCGGCATTCGCGGCACCGGTTTCAGCGCCTCCTACAACCCCGATGGCAGCATGAGCATTACCGCCGAGTTGGGCGAGATCGAGGTCTGCACCGCAGGCGGCTGCACGCGCCTGACCGCCGGTGAATCGGCCTTGGTGGTCAGCAACGACCAGGCGCCCGTGCGCACCCAGCTGCGCGCGCAGTTGCCCACACCCGCGCCGCGCCAGGAAGTCACCGTTTCGGGCAACCGCGTCTCCGCCGGAGGCTTGAGCGCCATCGTCACCGAAGGCACAAAGACTTTGCTCAAACCGCCAGCGCCTGCGCCGGTTTTGCCGGTCATTGAAGTTGTTGGCGCACCCTGGTCGGGTGCCGTTGCCAGTGAAAACATCAGTGGCGCGCTGCCTGGCGCGGGCATCATGAATTTGCCCAACCTGGAATTCAGCTCCCAGCCCTTTACGGGCCAGCAGTTCACTTTGGAGACACTCAACGGCAAAACGCAGTTGAATAAATATGTCGGTGTGAACGGCGACACCAGCCTGCTCGAAAAAACTGCGTTTGCCAGTTTTGACTCGGTCGGCAAAACCGCTGATGCCGATTTTCTGGGCTGGGGGCATTGGTCTACCGGCAAGGCAACTTCCGGGTACGTGGGCGGCTCCACCGTCAAAGACCTGCATTACATCGTCGGCAAACCCACGCCAGACGCCGCCATCACTGCCTTATCGGGCGCGACCGGCACCTTCGCTACCCTGGGTGGCACGGCCAGTTTCAAGCCGTACTCAGGTGCCTCGCAAGTCGGCACCGTGTTGGCGGGCGTAGGCGGTTTGACAGTCAATTTTGGCAGCTCTTCTCCGGTCAATGGCTCCATTACCACCAAGTTTGGTGCCACTCAGGTGCAGGTGTTCATCTCCACGGAAAACAGCAGTGGCGCGCGTTTCAGTTGCTCAAACAGCAACACGAAAATCGCAGGCTTCTTCACCGGTGCCAACGCCACGCGTGCAGGCCTCGTCTTCCGCACGACCAGCACCGGTGCATTGGGTTCGGGCGTGTTGTCGGGTTCGGCCGCGTTTCAGCGGACTAACTTGACGGGCCCAACGTTATAGTGGATTTGAATCGGCAACAATACCCAAATTGGGGTTGATTGGAGTCAATTTCGCCCCCCAACCCTTGTTTAAGAATAAAATACGACTCTAGGCCACGTTGTATATGGATAGTTTGCTTCATATATCATAGCAATCAATTCCACACCTGCAGCAGTCGTTCAGTGCTTCAATGCGAAAATTTCAACTCAAATAGTTAGCCAGCACAGCCTCTTTGGCGCTTGGCCCGTGTAAATCCATCGCCCGCAGACGCGCCTTTTCCCCTTCTTGCGGCCTCAACTTGGCATCATTCGCCAGCGCCATCAGGCTGTGAAAAGCCTGCTCCTGGCTGGCCACCAGCGCCACGCCGTGGTCGCCCGCCACCCACTCTGCATAGCCACCGCTGATGCCGGCCACCACGGGCAACGCGCTGGCCATGGCTTCGAAAATCACGCGTCCATAAGCTTCATATATCGTGCCGGTGCGGTAAAAAAACACGTCCAGCGAGGCCAGAAAATCCGCCGTTGACTCAGCGCCTGCGGGCAGCAATTCCACACCCGCCACATTGTCCAGCGCCGCCTGCAGGCACGTGCCGCCCATCACTCGCACCTGGATGCCCTGCGCGGCCAGCAGGCGGTACAGCGACGCATCCTCGGCGTGGTGTTTTTCAGGCACGTCGCGGCTCAGGCGGCCCACGGTGAAGCGCTGCGTGACGGGCCGCACGGCAGCAATCGCCAAAAACGGCGTGATGTCGATCAGGCTGGGCTCGATCACCCCAGGCAGGCCCACAGCCTCTTGCAAAGCGCGTGAGACAAACATGATTTCCGGCTCCAGCCCGCAGGCGTCCTGCATATGCTGCAACATGGCAAACAAGGCCCCGTGGTTGGGCAGGTTGTAACGCAGCCCGACGCGGGTTAAACCGGCGTGTTCCAGCCAAATGCCGATGTCCACGTGCGGGCCTGAAAACAGCGCCATGCCGGTTTTGGGGAACTCGCCAGCGAACGCACGGATAGGCCGCACGCCTTGTTTCCGATAAATGCCGTGGGGAACGACGTCGGACCACAGGTGCACGGGCCGACGGCCTTGAAGCCCTGCTGCCAGCTCCAAGAGCGAGCGTTCCGCACCGGCGTTCGGGTCGTCGAAATGGCCAATCAGGTGCAGCGGCAAGGCAATCATGCTGCGAATATATACTGGCCCGACCATGGTCACGGACGCCGCTTCCCCCACCGGGCCCCACCCCCCGGCAGAACCCGTTTTAAGCCTGGTCATCCCCTGCAAGGGCCGCCTCGCGCATTTGCAGCAGTCGCTGCCGCGCCTGCTCAAGCAAAGCGCTGGCCGTGTCGCACAAGGCCCTGCACTTCAATGCATCGTGGTGGACTACAACTGCCCCGAGCACTGCGGCGGCTGGGTTAAGCAAAACCATCCGGCAGCGCTGGTCGCCCAGGTGCCGCAGGTGCCAGGCTTCAACCCCGCCCGCGCGCGCAATGCAGGTGCGCGCCACGTCAGCACGCCGTGGATCGGGTTTGTCGACGCCGACGTGTTGGTCAATCCCGGTTTTCTGGATGCTGTGTTGCCCAAACTGCTAGGCAACGCGGTTCTGCTGGCGCCCACTGGCACCTACGATCTGGGCGGTTTTGTGATTTGCCCGACGGCGATGTTCAACACCCTGGGCGGATACGACGAGACCTTCGAAGGCTGGGGCAGCGAGGATCGCGATTTTCGCCAGCGCCTGATCGCTTTTGGCGGCGTGTTTGAGGTCTTGCCCGCCCACGTCATGAGCGGCATCAGCCACCCCGACGCCGCCCGCACGCAGTTCCACGCCTTGCAAGACCGTTTTGTGTCCCTGCGCATCAACAGCCTGTATTTGCAAATCAAGACGGATCTGGCGCGCCAGCGTGGCATCTTGCAGCTACCCGAGGGCGAGCGCCAAGCCCTGTACGCGCGCATCACAGGCGCCGTCTTGGCCAACCCGCAGGCGCCGGCCACGGTGGCAATTGATTTGCCCGCAAGTGACGATGTGGCCACGGTGCCGGGTTGGCAATTGACGCGGCAGTGGGTCTACCGCTTTTCTCCCAAACCCTTGACCTGATTGCGGCCACCCCGCTTACAACAACACACACCCGCTATGCCCTTAGCCAACGACTTCGACGCCCTGATGGCCCACGCCAACGCCCTGTACGACGGCGGCAAGATCGAGCCCGCGCTGGTGGCGTTTGACCAGGCCCGCTGCCTGCGCCCCCAGCATCTGGAGGCGATTGCCGCCTGCGCCACCTTACTCTCGCAACTGAGCCAACCCCAGGCGGCGTACCGCCTGTTGGCCCAGGCCAAAGAGCTGCTCTGGCACGATGCCGATGGCGTTGCCAATCTGGCGATTACAGCTGAAAGCTGCGGGCAAGACGGCGAGGCGCAGGCCGCCTACCTGCGCGCGCTGGAACTCGACCCGGATCACCTGCGCAGCCTCAACAACCTGGCACTGCGTGCGGCAGCGCGGGGCGACTGGCCCGAAGCGGTGGCCAAGGCGGCCCGGTGTGTTGAACTGGCACCGCAGGAAGCTTTGCTGTGGATGAACTGGGCTGACTTTTTGACTGGTGCGCGGCGTGAAGACGAAGCTTTGGCGCAGTTGACCACCGCCTGCGCCCGCTTCCCGCAGTCGCTGGCACTGGCTGTACGCCGCTACGTCAGCCTGGCGTTCAACGGCCAGTTCGAGGCGGCCACGCGGGCGTTGGCAGGGCTTGGCCCCCAGGGCCAGCAGTTGCTGGACGACTACCTTGCCAGCGCCACTGCCACCTTGCCCAAGCAGTTTCAAAAACACACCCTGCTCACGCCCGACGCGGCTGATTTCTTCGCGCTGCGCGCCTTCGACCGCCTGCAAGTCTGCGATTGGCGGTACAACGAAACCCTCACAGCACTGATCGCGCAGAAGCTTAAGGAAGCCGAAACTGCCACGGTGCCGCGCGACTGGCGCGACGCGCAGTTTTACGCGCTGGTGCTGGATTTGACCGAAGCCCAGCAAACCCAGTTGCGCGTGGTCACCGGCCACGCCATCGACGCCGGCCAAAAACGCACGCCTAACTGGCTGGGCTTCAAAGCCCGCGCGCGCCGCGAGGGGCCCCTGCGCATCGGCATCTCCACCCAAAACCTGGCCGATGCGCGCTACACCGCCAGCCTGGCCGCCCAATTGGCCTTGCATGACCGCACGCGTTTTGATTTCTACTTGTATTCGCCCGCAGAAATCAGCGCCAGCAGCGGCGCAGAAGCTTTGCGGCCCTACGCCCGCCGTATCGTCGACATCGCCCACATGACAGACGCCGAGGCCGCAGGGCGCATCCGCGTGGACCCGCTCGATTTGTGGATGGACACCGCCTTCTACACCCCGTGGTGCCGGCCCGAGCTGCCCGCGCTGCGCGTGGCGCCGGTGCAAATCCGCCAGCAAACCTGGCAACGCGTGAACCCGCCGATTCCCTGCGAATACAGCGTGGGCGACGTGTTCACCCACCCCGCTGTCCACCCTGATCGAGGCAGTGCCGGTTTTGGGGCCATCGCTCGGTTGCCCTTCACCTGCTGGTTGTCGACTGGCCTGGATGGCGTGACCGATGAGCCGATGACGCGAAGCGGCGCCAAACTCCCGGCGGACGCGCTGGTTTTGTGCGCCTTTGGCCCGGCTTTGATGGTCGATCCGCACACGTTTTCGCAGTGGATGCGCATGCTTCGCGCCTTGCCGCACGCGGTGTTGTGGTTGCCCGCCTACGTGCCCGAGGCGCGCGCCAACCTGCTGCGCGAGGCCGCTGCCGCAGGTGTGGCGGCTGGGCAAATCATCTTTGCAGACCGTGGCCCACGCTCGGAGCTGCTGGCCAAATTGCCGCTGGCTGATGTATTTCTGGACACCCTGCGCTTCAACGCCAACCACAACCTGGCCGACGCGCTGCACCTGGGCGTGCCCGCTGTCACCGTGGCGGGGCACAACATGGCCTCGCGCCTGGGCGGCAGCATCATCCGCGCGGCAGGTTTGGCAGACTGCGTGTTTGACAGCGCCGATGCTTATTGCGAAGCTGTGATCCAGCTTGGCCGCGAGCCCGATCAACTCAAGGTTTTGCGCGGGCGGCTACAGTCGAACCGGCAAGACGCCGCGCAACTTGCGCCGCTGTTTGACACCGCCGCCCGCGTGCGGGAATGGGAGCGCCTGTGGACGCACATGATCGAGCGCCAACGCGCTGGCCTGCCACCTGAGTCATTCGAATTACTATAATAAGTATAGCTACATACTCAATAATCACGTGGCCTGAAGCCCGAAAAATATTGAAATTTGTTGGAACAAAGGAAGAAATGAAAAATAATTAACATCCATGTTAACATTTTTCACAGCGGCATGACGCGCCCTAGATCGGCCAACAAAGCTGCCAGCGCCTGCGCCGAGGCAATGCCCGTCACATCCGCCATGCCCGCCCGCCGCCAGCGAAACGTATTGCCCCACAGCTCAAAGCTGCCCCCTTCGCGCAAGGCAAGCGCGCCACGGGAGTTTGCAGTGCCGCTTGGCGCGGCAAACTCCGGATCGGGCCGCGCAGGCTTGGCTTGCGCATTCAGCACGAGGCGCAGGTCGGGCTGGCCGGTGGGGCCATCGGCAGACGTTGGCGCCGCACCGGCGGTCAAAGTTTCCAGACGGCTGGCCAACACCTGGGTTTCGGATTTTGACAAAATTTTGCTGCGGCCCCGGTAAACCAGCTCGGCGCTGGCCCAGTCGGGAGCGGCGCCCGATGACATTGGGCTGCTGGATTTGCGGGCGCTGTCCGCCAATCGGCTGCTTGCGCCTGCGGCTTGGGGTGCAGGGGCTGCAGCGGGTGCTTCCGCTGCCACTTGCACCGCTGGAGCCGGTGGCATCATTGGTGGCGGCGTTGGCGTCGAACTTGCTGTCGCTGTGGAAGGCGAAGTTGAAGCCGATGAAGAGGGCTGAGTTCGAGTCTCCACCGACGCCTTGGCCAGCACGTCGGCAGCAGTGGCTGGGCTCGGCAAAGCCGATGTCGCTCCAGAAACGCTGGGCGTTTTTGTATCGGGCCCTGCCAGTTGCTTCTGCGCGGACTCTTCCTTCGCCTTTTTGGGCTGTGCCGTGCGCGCTGCCCGCTCGGAATCAGCAGTGGCGACAGCCACAGACGGTGGCATTTGAGCGGGCTGAATTTGCGGCCTCGCTAGGATGGCCGGTGCTACAGAGGGTGCAGCGGCAGCTGCGGCTTTGGCCACACGATCTGGCGCTGCATCCAGCATGGCATCCGGCACGTCCTGGCCCTGCCACGCCAGCGTGATGACGACACCCAGCACCACCGTGGCAAACGCCGCAGGCCAGGGTGCGCCCGCGCGGCCTGCGTCAGCCCACAGGCGCGTCCACCAGGACTGGGCGACGTCAACTGGCCGGGTGCTTGGGCTGGCAACAGGCTCATCGACAGGCTTGACAACGGCTTGCAGCAGGGCCGCCTGCGCCATGTTTTTCACCACCATGCGGATCAAGGCCGCAGGCCGCTCCTGCGCATCGGGTGCGTGATCGAGCGCCTGTTGCAGGCGTGCGTCTCTGAAGTTATCCGCCCTTTTCATCATGCCGCCTCCCAGCCCGACAGGTAGGCCTGCATGCAGCCGCGCAGTTTTTGCAGGGCATAACGCAAGCGGCTTTTGGCGGTTTCAAATTCCAGGCCCAGCGCTTGGGCCAGTTCCAGCACACTGGCGCCCTCCTCATGGTGCAGCAGGAATGCGGCGCGTTGCAACGCAGGCAGCTCGTCCAGGCAATGCAGCAGCTGACGCCCGGCTGCGCGCCAATGGGCCAGGTCGTCGGTACTGGGGTGGCTGTCGTCCAAGCTGGCTTGAAGCCAATCGAGCGCATCGGCGTCGTCCGCCTGGGTGGTCTCGTTATACGCCGTCAACACGCCCAGGCCGACCTCCCGGCCACTGGTGCGAAGACGATCCATGGCCAGGTTGTGGGCAATCGTATAGGCCCAGGTTTTCCAGCGACCCCGCTCGGGTGAAAACCCGGCCCGCCCGTTGACGATGCGCAACCAGCAATCCTGAAACACGTCGTCGGCCTGCGCGGTTTGGGCGCCGCCCAGCACCCGTTTGACAAAACGAAACAGCGTGCCCTCATGGCGTGCGTAGAGCGCGTCAAACGCCGCCATGTCGCCTGCATCGTAGGCTTGCATGAGCTGCTCGTCGCTGGGTTCGCCAATGGAGGTGCGGGGAGTGCGCATAGGGTGGTGCAGATTGTCGCGCGGGTTTCATGGGCCTTGTACGGGCCACGGCGGCAGATGGGGTTAAACCGCGCAAAAAATATTTTTGCCCTTGCTCACGGCCTATTTTTAACCCCGCTTTTAACCCCGTTTATCGCTGCCCGCCGTACAAGCCGCATCACTTCCATGAAAGGCCTTCCATGCAATTCAACATCCCGATTAAGCCCGCCCTGCTGGCCTTGGCTGCCCTCTCAGTGGGCGCCCTGCTGCCCACACCCGCCCAGGCGTTTTGCGGCTTTTACGCGGGCAAGGCAGACGCCAAACTTTTCAACGAAGCCAGCCAGGTGGTGATGGTGCGCGATGGCAAACGCACGGTCATCTCGATGCTGAACGACTACAAAGGCCCGCTGAGCGAGTTTGCGCTGATCGTGCCCACACCCACCGTGCTGCAAAAAGGCCAGGTGCGGGTGGCCGAGCGGACCACGTTCGAGCGGCTGGACGCCTACAGCAGCCCGCGCCTGGCCGAATACCACGACAGCGACCCCTGCCAGGTGCAGTTCAACTGGGGTTACGACGCGATGGCGAAGCGGCGCTCTTTCGACATGATGGCCGCCCCGGCGCCTGCGGCAATAGGCCAGGCCTCCATGGAATCCCGCCGTGAAAAAGCCCTGGGCATCACGATTGAAGCGCAATACACGCTCGAGGAATACGACATCGTCAGCCTCTCGGCTACGCAGTCCGACGGGCTGGAGACCTGGCTCAGCGAGAACGGCTACAAAATCCCCAAAGGCGCCAGCGCTGCGCTCAAGCCCTACATCAACCAGGGCATGAAATTCTTTGTCGCCAAGGTCAACCTGAAGGAGCAGCTCAAAACCGGCTACACCACGCTGCGCCCTTTGCAGTTTGCCTTTGAGAGCGAGAAATTCATGCTGCCGATGCGTTTGGGCATGCTCAACGCGCCGCCCGACAAGCCACAAGACCTCATCATCTACATGTTGACCAAAGACGGCCGTGTGGAAAGCAGCAACTACCGCACCGCCAAACTGCCGGCGAACATGAATTTGCCGCACTTTGTGAAACCGAAGTTCCAGGATTTCTACAAGGCGATGTTCAACCAGGAAGCCGTGAAAGAAGAACACCGCGTCGTCTTCACCGAATATTTCTGGGACATGGCCTGGTGCGACCCCTGCGCTGCCAACCCCTTGAGCGCGCAAGAACTGCGCAACGCGGGCGTGTTCTGGGCAGGCAACGCAGGTGCGGAATCGCGCGGCGGCGGCCAGCCTGTGGTGCTGACGCGCCTGCATGTGCGTTACACCGCCAACACTTTCCCGGAAGACCTCATGTTCACGCAGACCAAAGACCGCCAGAACTGGCAGACGCGTTACGTGGTGCAAAACCCGTTTGAAGGCAGCGTGGCGCAATGCAGCAGCAAAGTCGCGCAGATGGACTGCGAGACGATGTGCCGCCCGCGTGTCGACCAACTTGTAAACGCTCCTGTGTTTGAAGGCCCACGAGACGGATCACGCGACAGCGCACGTGAAGGCCAGCGCCCCCTCTTTCGCGAGCGTGACCCGTTCTCGCTGATGCGCGATTGTGTGGCCGCCTGCACGGCCTCCAAACAGGCTGGCCTAGAGGCCGCCAGCCGTTATTACCAAAGCCATCTGCCGCAACGCATCCAGGCCGAAAAACAGACGCTGGCGCGCCTGACCGGCTGGAAGATGCATGAAATTGACGCCTTGCCCGGCGCGCAACTTTTCAGCGCCACCGGCAGCGGCATTGGCGGCAATGGACCCGCTGCGCCAGATGGGGTCAAACCCTGGTGGGAAGCGCTCTTCAAAACTGCCACCACCAGCACCTCCTCCTCCTCCACGCGGTGGATGCCATGACAACGCTATTGATCCGGCCCATTGAGATAAGAACCGTTCGCACTGAGCTTGTCGACGGGCTTCGCCAAGCTCTGAAAGCGCTGGACGCACGCTGGTTCCAGATCATCTTCCTGGCCAGCTTTCTCGCGCTCGGGGCCTTGGCGCGGGACTTTGCCCTCACGCCCTTGCAAGTGCTCCTGGCCTTTGCCAGCGCCCTGGCCACACAAGCCGCCTGGCAATGGGGCCTGAACCTGCCCGGCAAAAGAAACTGGAGCGGGTACCTGAGCGCGTTGATCTCCAGTTTTGGCATTTGCATTCTGGTGCGCTCAGAAAACCTGTGGGTGCACGCCTTGTTGGCCTGTGTGGCCATGAGCAGCAAATACCTGATTCGTGGCGGCCCAGACGGAAGCAATGGCAGCAAAAGCCATCTTCTGAACCCTGCCAATCTGGCCGCCTTCGCCGCCTTTGCGTGGGTGCCGGGCGCCTGGTTGAGCCCCGGCCAGTGGGGCAGCAGCAGCCTGGCCGCACTGTGGTTTCTGGCCTTGGGCGGGCTGGTGACGCAACGCATCAGCCGCTGGGATGTGTCGCTCAGCTTCCTGGCCACCTGGGCGGCGCTCTTGGCGCTGCGCCTGTTTGTGCTGGGTTATAGCTGGGACTCCGGCGCCGCCATGTGGATGCAGCAGGCCAGCAATGGCGCTGTGCTGCTGTTTGCGTTTTTCATGATCTCCGACCCGATGACCACACCGCAGCGCCGCAGCATACGCATCGCCTACGCAGTGGGGGTGGCGCTGCTCGCTTTTGCGTGGCAGTTCGTTTTCTTCAAACCGCATGGCTTGATCGTGGTGCTGTTTCTGGCGAGCTGGACGGTGCCTATGTTGAACCACCTGTGGCCGCAGCGGAGGTTTGAGTGGGCGCGGAGCTGATGGCGGCGCTGATGCAGCCTAACAGGCATCAAACATTAGCTACAATATTAGTAGCAAACTATTCAATATATACGTGACCCAGGCAAGAATTTCATTCTAAACCTGCTGTACAAGCGTCAAAAATCATTTAATATTAACACCCATGTTAACATTAAAACCAGCCCATCACAGGTCGCTCACGCTGACGCCAGATCGCGGATTTGCTGCAAGGCCGCCGGGTCGTCCATGGTCGTCAAGTCGCCGGGGTCGCGCCCTTCACACACGGCCTGGATGGCACGGCGCAGCAGTTTGCCGCTGCGGGTTTTGGGTAAGAGCGTCACAAAGTGCACACGCGCGGGCCGCGCCACGGCACCCAGGTCGCCATCGACGAGTTTCATGATCTCGCCCTCCAGCTTGAGTTTGGAAGCGGCATCGGCGATTAGCGTCGCATCTTTCACGATAGCGAAGGCCATCGCCACCTGGCCTTTGAGCGGGTCGGCCACGCCCACCACGGCCACTTCAGCCACATTGGGGTGGGCGGCGATGCTTTCTTCAATCTCGCGCGTGCCCAGGCGATGGCCTGCGACGTTGATCACGTCGTCGGTGCGGCCAAGGATGAAAAAGTAGCCGTCTTTGTCGCGGATGCCCCAGTCAAACGTGCTGTAAACCAGTTTTCCAGGGACGGTTTTCCAATAGGTTTTGACGAAACGCTCGTTATCGCGCCAGATGGTCTGCATGGCGCCGGGCGGCAAGGGGCCTTCGAACACGACCACACCTTTCGCGTCTGCATGGGTGAGTTCCGCGCCGGTTTGGTCGTCCAGCAGCTTGACGTTGTAGCCATACACCGGCACGCCGGGCGAGCCAATGCGGGTGGGCGTTTTCTCCACGCCGTGGCACACACACAGCGCGGGCCAGCCGGTTTCGGTTTGCCAGTAGTTGTCGATGATGGGTTTGCCCAAGCCTTCGCTGATCCATTCGGAAGTCGGCTCGTCCAGCGGCTCGCCGGCCAGGAAGAGCGCGCGCAGCGACGACAAGTCGTATTTCTTCAAGAGCGCGGGGTCTTGTTTTTTCAACACACGGATCGCCGTGGGCGCGCTGAACATCACCGTGACTTTGTACTTCTCGACAAGGCTCCACCAAATACCGCCGTTGGCGTCGCCATCCATGCCGCGCGTCGGCAGGCCTTCGTACATGATGGTTGCCATGCCGGCAATCAACGGGCCGTAAACGATGTAGCTGTGGCCCACGACCCAGCCGATGTCGCTGGTGGCGAAGTAGGTTTCTCCCGCATTGCCGCAGTAGATGTATTTCATGCTGGCCGCCAGCGCCACGGCGTAACCGCCAGTGTCGCGTTGCACGCCCTTGGGTTTGCCGGTGGTGCCGCTGGTGTAAATGGTGTAGCTGGGGTCTGCGGATGCTAGCCACTCGCAATCGACCTGGGCGCCTGAATGCTTCGCCGCCAATTCAGCCCACACGTGGTCAAGCCCCGCGACCAGGCTCATGGCAGCCATTTTGCGGTCTACCAGCAAAACGGCCTCGGGCTTGTAGCTGGAGAGGCGAATCGCTTCATCCAGCAGCGGCTTGTATTCCACCACCTTGCCGCCGCGCGAACCCGCGTCGGCGCTGATGATCAATTTGGGCGATGCGTCTTCAATACGCGAGGCCAAGGCCCCCGAGGCAAAACCGCCAAACACCACGCAGTGGATCGCGCCAATGCGCGCGCAGGCCAGCATGGCAAACGCGGCTTCGGCGATCATGGGCATGTAGATCAACACACGGTCACCCTTTTGCACGCCCAGGCTCTTGATCACCGCCGCCATGCGTTGCACCTCAAAGTGCAGTTCTTTGAAGCTGTAGGTTTTTTCAATGCCGGTTTCGGTGGAGACATAGATCAACGCAGCCTGGTCGCCTCGGTCTTTGAGGTGCCGGTCTACCGCGTTATGGCACAGGTTGGTGGTGCCCCCGGCAAACCATTGGGCGAAGGGCGGGTTGCTGTAGTCGCAGATGTGCTGCGGCGGAGTTTTCCAGTCGATCAAGGCTGCCTGCTCGGCCCAGAAGGCGTCGCGATCTTCGATCGAGCGGCGGTGAAATTCAGCGTAAGCGCCAGTGGGCTTCATGCTTGTCTCCGGAAGTTTCGGTTGGATTGGACTGGGGGCCAGTGGGTTGGGAGATATTGTTGCCATCCAACTTGCAATAGCCTGACGACAAGGCTGCCGCTGCCCGCGCTACTTCACAATCTCCAGCACCGCTTTGAAGTGCTCGTGCTCGGCGCTGCGCAGCCATTCGAACGCCACCATCTCGGTCGTGACCAGCTCTGCCCCGGCACCGGCCAGGCGGTCAAAGGCGGCGTCGCGGTTGCGTTCGGTGCGGGAACTGCAGGCGTCTGTGACCACCCACACGTCGAACTCGTCTTCCAGCAAGTCCAGTGAGGTTTGCATCAGGCAGACATGCGCTTCGCACCCGGCGATCACGATCATGTTGCGCTCGGGTGCCGCGTTGTGGGCGGCAGCTTTTTGCAGGTGTTTGGGCAAGCTGCGCGCGTTGCCTTGTGGCATTTGGGCGGTCTTGACCTCAGGTCGCAACCATTCACCCAGGCCCTCTTCGACCGCACTGAAATGCATTTTGCTCAAAGTCTTTTTGCACAGAGCGCGTATTTCAGGCAGGTTGTCGCCCAGGCGTGAGGGGTTTTCTTCGGTGCCCCATACCGGCACTTGCAGCAGCCGCGCCATTTTGCCCAGGCGCACGGCGTTGGCCACCACCTGCGTGTGTTCAAAAATCGAGGGCATGAGTTTGACCTGGTAGTCCACCAGCACCAGTTGGGATTCAGCCGCGTCTAGCAACATGTCAGGCTTTCAGAAGAAATAGTCGGTACAGTGTAATTTCTCCCACCTGTCCCGTTCCTTCCTGTCCCCTACCAACCCGTACATTCCTTGGAGCCAACGACATGAACATGCCGACAGAAGCGCCCACGCTCATGAGCGGCGCAGACTACCGTGAATCGTTACGCCGCTATTCACCCAATGTGTTTGTCGATGGCCGCAAGGTCGCCAGCGTCGCCGATGAACGCGCCTTCCAGCCCGGCATCAACGCCATCGCCCTCACCTATGACTACGCACTAAAGCCGCAATACGCGCCCATCATGACGGCGGTGCAACACAGCAGCGGCAAGACCGTGAACCGCCTCACGCACATCAACACCAGTTCTGGCGATTTGCTCAACAAGCTCGAAGCCGTGCGCCTGGTCTGCCAAGAGACCGGCTGCGCCCAGCGCTACCTCACGCATGACGCGATGAACGCCATCGGCCAAGTGTCCGCACGCCTGGACGACGCGCAAGGCAGCACGGAAAACACCGCCAGGTTCACGGAGTACCTTCACCGTGTGCAGGATCAGGACTTGACCTTGGGCATCGCCATGACCGACGCCAAAGGTGACCGCAGCCTGCGCCCGCACCTGCAAGGCAACCGCGACACCTACGTACACGTGGTCGAACGCAACGCATTGCGCAATGGGCAGCGTGGCATCGTCATCAGCGGCACCAAGGCCATCGTCACGGGCGCGCCCTACATGCACGAGCTGCTGGTCATGCCCTGCCGCAACATGGGAGAAAAAGACGCTGACTTCGCCGTGTGTTGCGCTGTGCCGATTGACGCGCCGGGCCTCACTATCGTCGCCCGCCCCGCTGGCCGCCCCGGTGAAAAGCTGGAGCATGGCGCGGCCTTGTTCTCGTCCAAATACGGCCAAAGCACGGCGGTGTGTATGTTTGACAAAGTCTTCGTGCCGTATGAGCACGTGTTTTACGACGGCAGCAACGGCACTTGGGAACACAGCGGCCACCTGACCTACAGCTACGCCACGCACCACCGCCACACTTGCATAGGCGCACGCGCCGGCTTTGGCGACCTGCTGATTGGCGCCGGTGCGCTGATGTGTGAGGCCAATGGCTTCGACCCAGGAAAAGAGACGCACCTGCGCGAACAGATGGTCGAACTCATCACCATCACCGAGAGTTTTTTCGCCTGCGGTGTGGCCGCCAGCGTCTACGGCAAGGCGGACGGCCACAGCAAGACCTTCATGCCCGACCCGGTGTTCAGCAACATCGGCAAGCTGCTGCTGGCCACCAAGATTTACGACATGCACCGCATCGCGCACTACGTGAGCGGCGGCCTGATCGTCACCCTGCCCGGCCCCGATGAAGACCACAACCCCGAGACCGCCGCACGCTTAAGCGAAGTCTTGCGCGCCAACCCCGACGTGCCTTATGAGCAACGCATCCAGACCGCCCGTTTCATCGAAGACCTCACCGCCGGTTACCAGGGCGGCTGGTACAGCGTGATCAGCCTGCACGGCGGCGGCAGCCCTGAGGCCATGAAGCAGGAGATTTACCGCAACTACCCCGTGGGCAGCAAGGTGGAGCTGGTCGAACGTTTGCTGGAGCGCGGCGTGGCTGCCGATGGTTCGGCTGCCGCTGCGCCGCACGACCCAGCACGCGCCATCACCAAGGTTCGCCAGCCGGGCAAGTGTTGCGACACAGGGTGCACCGTGCCGGGGCAGGCGGTGATGGTGGATTTGCCGCAGCCGATTGCGGTCAAACGGTGATCGCTGTAGCGCGATGTAGGGCATTGGAGTCAGATCACAATATTTCTCCAAGCGAAGCGCAGCACCCGAAGGGCAGGCCTAAGGCCTGGCGATTTTGGGCTCTTGTATCTTTGATCCCATGCATTTCTTCAATTTAAAGAGCATAGTGGGAATTCGTGATTGCGGGCGCTGCGGCGGCGGGCGTAGCCTGCCGCCGCAGCGCCCGCAATCACGTGATCGGTTGGGGAGCCGCCTTGCAGCCCGTTGAGCTCTGGGGTTCGCAGCCCGTGGGTCAGCGTTGGGCGCAAGGCGGATTTCCTCTTTGAAGAGCCTGAACAGTTGTCCGAGCTTTAAGTTCGCATCCACAAGAAAGGGCCATCATGAGTGATTCACAACCGATCTACGCTGGCATTGATGTCAGCAAGGCTACCCTGGATTTGGCCTTGGGGCCAGACACCGAGGTGCTGAGTTTTGCCAATGACGATGCCGGACATTGCGCTTTGGTCACCGCCTTGAAGGCCCAGCGCGGGCCAGTCGCCCTGGTAGTGCTCGAAGCCACTGGAGGGTACGAGTTTGCCTGTGCCGCAGCGCTTCAAAGCGCGGGCCTTGTGGCGGCAGTGGTCAATGCGCGCCAAGCTCGCGACTTCGCCCGCGCCATGGGGCATTTGGCCAAGACCGACCGCATCGATGCGCAGGGGCTGGCGCATCTGGCCAGCGTGTTGGCGCTGCGCAAAGACTTGGCCCGGTTGACGGCGCCGCTGCCCGATGCCCAGCAGCAGGCACTTCGCGCCTTGGTCGCGCGCAGACGCCAGTTGGTGCAGATGAAGACGGCAGAAAACCACCACTTGCACACTGGTGTGGCACCGGCCAAGAAGAGCATCAAAGCCATGATCAACGCCATCAAGACGCAGTTGCGCCATGTCGAGGACGACATCGCCACCCACGTCAAGGCCCATTGCCAGGCGCTGGCAAGCCAGTTGTCGGCGGTGCGTGGGATGGGCGACAAAACGGCGGCGGTGCTGATTGCAGAGTTGCCCGAATTGGGGAAGCTGTCGCGCCGCCAGATCAGCGCCCTGGCGGGTGTGGCTCCAATGAACCATGATTCGGGGCGCTGCAGCGGCAAACGCTCCATCTATGGCGGTCGAGCAGGTGTGCGTGCCGCGCTGTATATGGCGGCTTTGGTCGCTTCGCGTTACAACCCGGTGATCAAAGCCTTTTACCAGCGCCTGCTGTCTGCGGGGAAACCAAAGAAATTGGCGCTGACGGCCTGC
>JANLYO010000006.1:0-5278 GCA_031365665.1 Rhodoferax sp.
GCCGTGCTGCAAACCATGCGCGGTGCCGTGGCCCGCGACCTGGCCGCGCTGCAAGCCCGCGGCATGCTGACGGCCTGCATGCCGCCCACCGCCCCTGCCCCCGTTCCATGACCCCCAGCCCGCGTTACGTTCCCCGGCGCATCGGCCACCATGCTGCACATTCAGGCTACGACCGCCTGTTCGAGCACATGGGCCTGCAAGCGGCCAGCAGCCCATGGGCCCTGAAACTGGCCGACGCACTGCCCGGTGCCCTGGCCTGGCGCCTGTGGGCGATGCGGCCGCAGGCCACCAACGCGGTGGGGCTGCGCACCGAACTGGGCGCCATGCCCTACCTGGCCGCAGGGCGCAACCGCCTGTGCCACTTCATCTACGGCGAAGACACCTACTTCCTGACCCCGCTGTGGAAGCGCAGCAGCAACCGCACGCTGGCCACTTTCCACTACCCGCCAGAGCGCCTGGCGACGCGCATCAACGCGGGCTCTGTGCGCGGTCTGGGCGCCGCCATCATGGTCGGCGAAAACCAGCGTGAATTCCTGGAACAGCTATTGCCACCAGAGCGCGTGCACTACTGCCCGCATGCGGTGGACACCGCTTTCTTTCAGCCCACCACCAGCGCCGCCGAAACTGAATCGCAAGACACCTTGCGCCTGGTCTGCGCTGGCAGCACCTTCCGCGACCACGCCACCCTGCGTGAAGTACACCTGGCCGTGCGCAGCGCCGGCTACGAAGTGCAAACCGATGTCATCAGCCCGCGGCCCAAACAGCAGGTGCTGCTGGACGGTGTGCCCGGCATCCACATTCACCGCGACATCAGCGACGAGGCTTTGCGCAGCCTGTACTGCAACGCCACCGTGGGCGTACTGCCGCTGTTCAACGCCACCGCCAACAACGCCTTGCTGGAACTGCTGGCCTGCGGGCGCCCGGTGGTGGTGTCTGACGTCGGCGGCCTGGCCGCCTACACGCGTGGCAGCGCCGCGCATCTGGTGCCGGCACAGGACGTGGACGCAATGGCCGCGACCGTCATCGCGCTGCTCAAAGATGCACCACGCCGCGCGCTGGAAGGCGCCCTGAACCGCCAGCATGCAGAGCAGCAACTGGGCTTTGAGCCCGTGGCCGCGCGCATGCGCAGCATTTATGCCGCCTGCGCCGCAGCGGTGTAACCTGAACCCGTGACCCCCGACCCTATCCATCGCCGTCGCGGCCCTCATTGAGCACGAATTCTGAGCAATGCGGGTTTGCAATCGGCAGTGCCGCTCAATTCAGGCGGCCCGGCACAGTCTACGGCTTCGAATTACTCTCGAACGCATGCTGCGTTTGAGCCTGTCTAGTGCCCGCGCAGCTGCTGGGAAGGAAGGTCGCCAGATTGCTGCGCAATGTGTTGAATCTGATCGCCAAGCAGACCGATCTTCATCGAGAAAATTTGTCAAAGCCGCGCAAGCCGGGACCGAAGCCTCACAACTACATGACTCAGGAAAACTTTTGATTAGGCTGGGTCGGGCTTAATTTGGGTGGATTGGCCTGGAGCCGCATGACCGACGTCGGAGGCGGAGTTAGTTGTCAGCCGGTCTTGTAAGCCGTGCGCAGTTCGGCGCTTTCGACATTGGCGCCTGAATACATTCCCTGCAATGGCGCGGCAAATTCGTCGTCGCGCGTCTTTTGCAAAGCGGCCACCACATTCACGTTGGCACTGCGTTCGGCCAGGCCGGTGACCATATCGGGCAAGCGCGAGGCCTGCTTCAATGGATTTTGTCCCATTAACTTTTTTACCAGCCACCAAGCGCCAGTGCGCGCGC
The DNA here is from genome assembly GCA_031365665.1 of Rhodoferax sp. Lineage (GTDB taxonomy): Bacteria > Pseudomonadota > Gammaproteobacteria > Burkholderiales > Burkholderiaceae_C > JANYCG01. The sequence goes on from JANLYO010000006.1 coordinate 1,794, forward strand.
TAAACGGCTTGACCGAGCCGCGTTGCTGCAATTCATGAACCGCGACGTTGCGGGTTTGCGGTTGCCAGTCGAGACTGATCTCGTCGGTCGGCCTGCCATCACGCCCGACCCCTGTTTCCGCGCCCTCGGGAAGCCCGATGGACAGGCGCAGGATACGGTAGCCGTTGGCTGCGGCCAGGTCACCAAAGAGGATCGGATTGAAGTTGAAGAAACCGTGGTTCATCCAGTTGTGGAACGGCAACACGAACAGCATCACTCCTCCGACTTTCGTCAATTGGTGCATGTTGCGAAAGACCGCGTACTGGTTGAAGATGTGCTCTCCGGTGCCGTTGTTTGTCACCAGGTCGAAGGTACGGTTGAAGCCGTAACGCTCCCTCAGGTCCGAGTTCAAATCCATCACCAGGCTGCCGTAGAGCGAATTCACGTCGATCGCGTCGTAGGATGCGAACCCGAGCGCCTTGAAGAACGCCGCGGTACATGGTTTCTGCTGTTCCACTGACATCGCGGCCAACTGTTTTATGGCCGCGATGTCGTATGGTTTCCCGCTTTTCTCCAGATGGCGCAGCACCAGCGGCAGCATCAGGTCTTCCTGCTTGACCAGCGTGCCGCTGATCGTGGGGTCGAAAGTCTGGTTGCCGAGCTCAACGACAGTGGGTTCGCTCGAAAGCGAATCCCTCAGAGACACTACGACCTTGATCATTAACGGTGTGAAGGACACTAATCTCTCCTGCCTTGGGTTCGGGCGAGCACCGCCTCGTAAACTGCACGCATTCTCGCACCCGATATGGCGAGCGAGAATTCGGCCTCTGCGCGCTGCCGGTTGGCCAGGCCGAAGCGCCGGCGGGACAATCCATCCGCAGCCAATTGTTGCAACGCATTGGCAAAAACTTCCGGGTCGTTGGGCGGCACGAGTAATGCCCCGGCGTGGTTGACATAGTCGCGCACGGCGCCGATATCGGTCACCACCACCGCAAGCCCGGTGGCCATCATCTCCAGCAGTCCGTTGTTGGCGGTGCAATCGATCACCGGCATGACTCCGATGTCTGCGCCACGGTAAAGCTCCAGCAATTGCTGGTCCGACAGGCCTGCGTGGCAGCGGGTGTTGGGGTGCCGCGAAAACCGCTCGTAAACACTGGGCGACGGCAGAACCAGGTCGAACTGGATTGGAATGCGGTTGGTGCTCGTGCGTTCGATCAACCCCGACAAGGTATCGAAATCGCGATTGCCGAGGCCGACGAAGATTGCACGCACAACCGGAGGGGCGTCCGGACGCGGCGCAGTGGGAGGCGAAAAGAAATCGGTGTCCACATGGTGGGGGACGACAAAAATGCGATCCGCTGGGAGCAGCCGTTCGAAGTAGTCGCGCTGATTGCTACCGACCACCACCACTGCGTCAAGCGCTTTCACGGCCGACGGTGACACGCGCTGCAACAGGCGCGCGGGTTCGAAGTGGAAGGTGGCGAGCATGATGTTGTGCGCGCTGCGCCACAGCGGCGTATAAAAAAAAGTATCTTCTCCGTAGATGAAATGACACAGACGGTGCTTGCCGCCCCGCGCCCAGCGCGCGGCCCCGAGTTCCGCCGACAGACCGACCTGGTTGGTTCCTTGAGGGCGCATGTTCCAAAGGCGCCACGCGAGGGCCTTGGGCAGGTGCCCTCCAATCCAGGCCAGCGCAGGACTGCGGGCCTGCTTGAGTCCCATATGAGGGAACAGGATGTCGTAACCTGAATGCCCGGCGTGGTGGTCGATGCGCCGCGGAACGTAGCGCACCTGTTGCAGCAGACGGTCTGCGGGCGCAGTACCGATTCGCGCTTCGGTCATCGCGCGCAAGCGCCCGCCAAAGTCAATTCGCGAGCCTGCACGTCAGACATACCCGGTCAATCGCCAAGCTACCTGCGATTTTTCAAGCGTCTTGCGCAGCTTGAGGCGGGGGGGCATGTCGCGGTCTGTCAACGGCGCTGCGGTCCAGGCGCTGGCCGCATGCACTGCCTTTAGCAAATAGAGGAACAGCATCAGAGTGTTTGCGGCGCAAGTCGCGGAGCCTACGGTTCTGACCTTCGCAGGCGCTATTTCGGCGCGTAGATCGGATATCCTGCCTGCCGCTGAGGACAGGTAGAGGCTCTGTTCTGTGGCCTTGCAAAATTCCAGATCGCAGCCGGTGGATTGGTCCGCCGCCTGGCGAAAATCCGACTCCGGCATGAGGCAGGAAATGCTTGCATTTGAAAGGATGCTGTGTTTTTGGTTGACTGCCATGGTCCTGCCTCCATCTTTCATTCTAGCGAGTGATACGCACCGTCTACCTTCGACGGCCACGAGCAGAAGCCCAGGATGCATGCAGTCAGGGTGGGGCTGGGGACAGGTCGTTCAAACGTACTTTTCCGAGGCGCTGGGGCGGCGGTGGGGTGGCCGAGCCGATTGGTCGAGGCTCTGCGTGCGGTCTTTGCGGTTGGAGGTAGCGGGCCGAGCGCCGACGAACCCGGCCGCCCATGCTCGGCAGAGGTCTATTTCGAGGCTTCACCGGCACGATTTGGCCGCATTGCCCCGGCCCGGAGAACCCCGGACGACAGGCCACTGTTAGCATCTTTTCACAGGAATTACAGCCCTTCAGGAGACCACGCCATGCCGCCCATCAACCCACTCAGCATCTTGTCCAAAGCGTCGGCTGCGCACCTGAAACTGGAACCGTTTCCGCATCTGGTCATAGAAGATGCACTCGACGCGCAAGTCTTTGCACAACTCGAAGCCGCCTTCCCTGCTGACGAATTGGTGGTGGACGGGCGCACCGTCAAAGACACCTGGTTCGACTACCCAGCCAGCAAGGTCGTCAAAGACGAACGCGTGGCAGCCATCTGGCGCGACTTTTTTGCCTTCCACACTTCGGCTGACTTCTTCCAGGAACTGGTGGGTCTGGCCCAATCGGCGTTGCTTCATTTGCATCCGGATATCGAAACGCGCGTGGGCCGCCCGATGTCCGAATTCAAGGTCGGCATGCGCCCCGGTGGCCGCGGTGACCCGCTGGCGCCGGGCGCCGATGTCTCGATGGAATGCCAGTTCTATGTCAACTACACCCAGCAACCGCGCACCGTACGCGGCCCCCATGTAGACCGGCCGTCCGAGTTGTTCGCGGCTTTGCTCTATTTCCGCCAGACCGAAGACACGTCCACTGGCGCGAACCTGGAAATCTGTGAAGCCGTAAAACCCATTTACCCTGATCCGAATGCAATACGCATTGCGGAATTGCCCGCCGAAGTTGCTGTCGAAAGTGTGCGCACGGTACGCACGGCACCGTACAAAGCCAATACGCTGGTTCTGTTTTTGAATTCGCCGCGCTCCATCCATGCGGTAACCCCAAGGTCGCCCACACCCCTGACGCGTCGGCATATCAACTTTTGCGCCGACATGCCGTTTGATCTTTTCGACATCAAACTGCCGCCCCGTCTGGCGCTGAAGAAATCACTGGCTACCGTGCCCGGGCTGTGGCGGCT
>JANLYO010000035.1:0-41320 GCA_031365665.1 Rhodoferax sp.
ACGTAACTTAATTAAGAGCGCTTATAATTCCATGGGCTTAATTCCCGAAAAATTCCTTGCTGCCAACATCAGCAGTAATGCTTCAAAACCCAGTTTTTTTCTTGTGGCTGAAGAAGATGGTAAGATCATTGGATGCAATGGATTTTTGGCAAATGATTTTTTGCTGAATGGAATTAATTATACGGGCTACCAGAGTTGCTGGTCGGCAACAGACCCACAACATCAGGGAAAAAATATTTTTACAAATCTTATTACTGAAGCAAAAAAAATATTGAAAGCCGAAGGAGCCGGTTTTTTATATGGTATTGCCAATAACAGGTCAAACCCCATCTTTACAAAAAAACTTGGTTTTATTGAAACCCCCTCACTGGTTTTAAGAATTCCAAATATTTGGTTTGTTAAGCAATTCTATTTTACAAAGGCCGCTTTACCAAATAATCTTAATACCTGCTTTATACAGGAAGAACAGGTGATGCAACATAAATTAATGCAATTCCCATCTGAGGTTAAAACAATCAATTATAATAACAGTTGGCTTTGGGGTAAATTGATCAAAAAAAAGAAGTATGGCATATACTGGCCTGTTTTTTATGCAGGCGGAATTTACCTGGCAACTGAAAAAGATTTAAGCGGCCTGGTGTCTTTAATTTTTAAAAATTATAAAGTATTATTTGTGCAGTTTTTCAGTTGTAAAACCAATACTTTTAATGGGCTGCTCCGGGGCTGGAAGCCATCAAAGATGAATGGTTTTATTTATTATAATTTAAATATGCCTGAGGTTAAACAACTAAACCTGATGATTGGGGCAATTGATATTTTTTGATATTTTTAAAAAAAGTTAATGGGAAAAAGTTTGGCATTGGTCTTTCATAAAGAAGAGGACAGTGCTATGTTTGAAAAGATCATCATTGCCTTAAAAGATAGATACCGGCTGGTTTCAGCTGCTGAACTGGAGGAATTACTGTTGCGAAAAAAAGAACTTAAAAATATTTGCCACATCAGTTTTGATGATGGCGACAGATCTTTTTACAATATTATTTTTCCCCTGTTAAAAAAACATGAAGTTCCGGTTTCATTATTTGTATCGCCGCAAATAATCAGTTCTGGCAGTAATTATTGGTTCCAGGAAGTAAAAGGGTATGATGAGGATATTTTGAAAAATATCGTGGCCGAACAATTACAAATTTCAGTTGATTTGATCAAAAAGTATTCCAGTCAGTCAATTTTAAAATGCCTGCAGGTAAAACAAATAAATAATGTAATTGAACAGTACCGGCAGCACACAAAAGAGGAGAAGAAAGCTTCACAAAATATGAGTGCAGGCCAGTTAATGGAAGTAGAAGCATCAGGATGGGTAACCATTGGAGCGCATACTATGAGTCATCCTGTTTTAAAAAACGAGAACGATAAAAATGCTGCTTTTGAAATAACCCAATCAATAAAAAGACTTGAAATATTATTGGGCCACCCGGTTAAATATTTTGCCTATCCCAATGGAAGGCCGGGTTTTGATTTTGATGAGCGGGAAATGAATTGCTTAAAAGATAATAAAATATCCCTGGCTTTTTCTACAGAGCTGGAACATGTAACTGCAGACACCAATCCCTTAAGCATACCAAGAATGGGTTTTGCAAGAATGGGTTTATCGCCCTCAAATCCCTTTGTTTCATTCAGGTTGAATGCAGGAAAAAAATGGATTGATGTTAAATCTATAGGAAAGCCAACGGAGGAAGAAATAAGGGAAAAAATTAAAATGATTTTAATTGCTTAACTCAATACCCGGTTTTGGGTATTGCATATTTTATAAATCCATATTATATTTGTGAATACACCACACATTTATTTGCTTCTCTCTTCATAAACAGGAAATACAATGCATTCAAATCCAGTAAGGCATTATAGCACGTGGTATCAATAATGCTATTCCTTTAAAAACCAACTTAAATCAATTTAGTAAACTTAAAAAAAATCAAAATTATGCCAAGTCAAGAATGGGAATCCCTGGGAGGGGTTTTAACCAGCAATATTTCTTCAGTAAGCTGGTCTGCAAATCGAATTGACTCTTTTGCAAGAGGAACCGACAATGCACTGTATCACCGCTGGTGGAATGGCAGTGCATGGGGCGGTTGGGAAAGCCTGGGAGGAATTATTACAAGCGATCCAACAGCAGTAAGCTGGGGGCCAAACCGCATTGATGTTTTTGCCAAGGGTACGGATGGAGCCATGCACCACCGATGGTGGAATGGCAGTGCATGGGGAGGCTGGGAAAGCCTGGGAGGTGTTATAACCAGCAATATATCTGCCGTGTGCTGGGGGCCAAACCGTATAGATTGTTTTGCCCGTGGCACAGATAATGCCATGTATCATAAATGGTGGAATGGCAGCGCATGGGGAGGCTGGGAAAGCCTTGGTGGTATTATTACCAGCGACCCCGAAGCGGTAAGCTGGGGCGCAAACCGAATTGATGTTTTTGCCTTAGGAACAGATAAGGCTATGTACCACCGTTGGTGGAATGGCAGTGCATGGGGAGGCTGGGAAAGTCTGGGTGGTGTACTTACCAGTAATATAACTGCTGCCTGCTGGGGGCCAAACCGCATTGATTGTTTTGCCCGTGGTACAGATAATGCCATGTATCACCGCTGGTGGAACGGCAGCGCATGGGGAGGATGGGAGAGCCTTGGTGGTATTATAACCAGTCCGCCAAAGGTTGTTAAATGGGGGCCTAACCGGCTTGATGTTTTTGCAAAAGGAACAGATGGAGCCGTTTATCACCGTTGGTGGAATGGCAGCGCATGGGGTGGCTGGGAAAGCCTGGGTGGAGTGATTACTTCCAACATTTCGGCAACTTCATGGGCGGCAAACCGCTTAGACCTGTTTGTACTTGGCACCAATAAAGCCATGTTTCACAAATGGTGGAATGGTTCAGTTTGGGGGCCTGTAGGTGGTATAGCTGTACGTCTTCATGTAAAAATACTTACTAACCCAACAAGCTTTACCTTTGACCAGATGCTGGCAGCCATGCGTGAAGTGTATGCAACTGCAGGTATAGCAGTAAATGTTGCAAGTACCGAAGTTCTTAATCTGTCGAACCCAACACTGGCGCCGTTAAACGACGTGGATACAGGTTCCTGCACCATGGGTTCGGTTTCTGCAGAACAAACTGCATTATCTAATTTCAGGGCAAATGCAGGTGCGGTTGATGTGTGTGTGTATATGTGCCGTTCGGTTTCCTGGAACAGTGGTTCGCTTAATGGTTGTGCATCTTTTCCGGCCAACAGGCCAATGGTTGTTGTAGCTTCGTATGCAAGCAGGTACACGCTGGGCCATGAGGTTGGACATGTTTTAGGATTAGCCCATGTTAATGATAATAATCGTTTGATGACGGGAAATGGTACTGGTAATATTACCAATCCGCCACCAGACCTTATTCAATCCGAAAAAAATACAATGATCGCAAGCCCATTCACTAATTAATCATTTTTAAAACTTATTTTATGCCATTTACAAGAGAAGAGCTTATCAAACTAATTGATCTTGATGAGCCTGATTACCCATCAATAATAACAAAACTTACAAAGGAAGATATTCCCATGCTGATTGAATTATCAAAAGATGCCAACCTGGCCATTGCAACAAAGGCAGTAAGTTGCCTTGGGCTGATGAATTCTGAAAATGCGGTAGCTGGAATAAAAACTGCTGCATTAAGCGCCAACCCTGTTTTGCGGGTTGCTGCTGCACATGCGCTTAAAAACTCAGCATCAATGCCATCGGCAGTACAATTGATAGATACATTGCTTGATGACCAGGATATTGGAGTAAGAAAATTTGCACTTAAAACGGTTCATCATGCCAATATCAGAAGCCTTAAAGCAAAGGTGCAGCAAATGAACGCAAAAGAAAGCACAGAATTAATGAAAGCATTATCCAACGAAGTGTTTTTGAAGATCAATCATTGATTTAATGAACTGTAAATTATGAAAGGGGCATTTATGATGTCCCTTTTTTAATTTAAAACAGTCCCAGTAACCATGTATAAATTATTTCTTCGCCCAGCTTATATAAAAGGGTAAGCGGTTAAGTTTAATAGCGCTATACTTTTCTTCCTTAGCTCCAAAACTGCTGTAAAAAAATGCCAGGCTTGTTATATCACTGCCTTCAAAATCTAAAAGTAAATTTTCTCCGGCATGGTCTTTTATAAAAGCATTGATGAGTGTATGTGAAGCACCCAGTGTTTTACCAATGGGATTATTGCCCACCATAATATAATAAGCCCTGTTGTGCGAAAAGAAAAAAACGGCCGATGCAATTAGCTTTCCTTCTTTGGTATAAACCCCGTAGGTTGTTGCTTTTTTATCAGCATATAATAACTGGTACAGCTTTTCAAATTGTATAAAATCTGTTTCGGACATAGATGAAAAACTGGTTGCCTGTTCTTTGGCCAGTTTAATTACTTCGGCAACTGCAATATTTTTATTGATATTTAATTGTAACTGTTCGGCCTTTTTAATATTTCGCTTTATATTATCCCGGTAAGTATGATATAAATTATCATAAGTTTCATTCAGGTTTAAAACATAATTCATCCTTTCGTATAGATCAAAATCATCTGACTTAAAAAAGTTGCCATGGTTGAAATAGATATCCCAATATTTAAATTTACCTGGTATAGCTTTTAAAAAATCATTTACCATTGCAGGCGTTACCAATTTACCAAATATGCCAAGGCAGGCTGTAAAGGCAGGCTGGTATAAATAATAAACACCGTATTTTTTGTTCCAGGTAAGTGGCATTACAGCTTCGTAATCATTCCCGGAACCGGGTGCTGCAGAAAGCACCAGTGCATCCCAGTTTTTTCCCATGGCATCCAGGTAAAAAGAATACGCATAGATCAAACCATTATCTGCATTGTTTATACAGGTATTCCATTTTGTTTTATTGATCTGCTGATATTTTAGATAAGTAATTTCCACAATCAAAATGGAATTTGTGGCACTAACTTTTTCAGGCTTATATTCTGGAGATCAATGCTGAATGCGAGATTTTTTAAAAACCTTTTTTCAGGTATAGTCGATTTAAAATAATCTCTGTACACTTTACTGTAAAAAAGAGGTATATAAATATTTACAACATTATTGAATAAAGATAACTGCAGCCCGGCATCATAAATAAACCTGCCGGTTGCTGCATTTTTTTTCCATGCATCGGCGTATGTGCCAATATCCAGGAAAGCTCTTATGGGAAGATTAAAAGGCAAAACAGCAAGCGGGTTTATTGTTTTGGGGATGGTGGTTGTAAAATTAGCCGCAGCCAGCCAGTCATCTGTTTTACCAATTTTATTACTTAAAAAATCGGTGCGTACTTTAAAGCCACCATCCCTTATCATAATCTGCTGATTCGAGAATTTGTCAAACTCATTGCGGCCCACAAAATAATTGCTGTAGGTATAATCTTCATTACCTTTTGGGCCGGTCATGTTCAGTTGGTATCGCTCTGTTTCAAATTGTTTAATAAATGTTTTATCGCCCAGGTAGAAAAATTTACCCGCAAATAAACGCACATGCATACCGCCGCTTTTGGCATAATTAAAATAATAGTTTCCGGTAAATGCAAGTCTTGCAAAACCATCTCCCTGCTCAACCTGCCATGCCCCTTTATACGGATATAAAACACGGTTGTTCTCAATAACAAACTGTAACTGGTTAATATACCTCGATTTGGTGGGATAGGTAATTACATCAACCTGCCGTATTGTATCTCTTGTAAACAGCAATCCCTGTTCGTTAATTAAAAAAGTTTTCCATTGTATAAATTTAGTAATGCTGCTGCGGGGGTTTTTGCCGGCAAAAACATATTTCAGCGCTGGAACTATTTTTGAAAAACGCTGTGCATGCGTTGCAAAGGTTGAGTCGGTAAAACTATCGCCTGAAAAAGTTGCCGCGGCAAGCGCCAGTTCAAATTTTTGCCCGTTATTGCCCGGATACAGGCTGTAGCTTATCCTGCCTAAGCCATTAAACCGTTTACTTTTGGTAGCATATAAAGGTGCAATTACAAACTGAAATTTATGCAGCGGCAGTGTATAATTATGAATTAAAACACCCAGCATTATCTTGTCGTAAAAATTATAGCCAATAGCCGGAGATGCAAAAATATAATTGTGTTTACCAGTTTCTTTCATACTGAAAAAAGGAGCGAAGCGGATATCTTTTTTTAATGGTTTATTTTGGAGTTCTCCTTTTTTATTAAGTAAAGCAAAAGTTGCATTTAAGTTTTTACCACTAACCTCTTCCATTACTTTTTTAAAATCTTCGGGGTAGGAGCCCCTTCGGGTATCCTTTGCCGTCCATGCGCTCGTGATGGCCGCCCGCGTATTCGGGCACATTGCGCAAATGTTTGGGCCAGGGCAACTGCTCCAGCATTTTGATCGTGGCCACGATGTGGTGGTTGATCGTGTTGCGCTCCTCCTGCGTCAGGGTGCCTGCCCGAATGGTCAGGTTTTCCACTTCGTCGGTTGTCAGAAATTCCTGCTCCAAGCCATTCACGCCGCGCCAGGTGTGGCGGTGGCCAATGTCGCGCACACGTGCCATCGCCTCGGGCGTCATCGATTCTCCGCCCGTGTTGGCCTGGCGGATGAAGCTGCGCTCCTGATCCATCGCGTCGATCTCACGCCGGCAAGCAGTATCAATCGCCGCTTCAGCGCGGGTATCACCTTTTGGCCGCAACGCCAACTGACGGCGCAGGGCCTCAATTTCGCAGTCTCGTTTCAACACTTCAAATCGCGTATCGACCAGGTCAACCCGGTCAAAGAGGGTCTGCAGTTTCGTCGCTTTGTCCACCACATGCACTGGCGTTGTGACTTTGCCGCAATCGTGCAGCAAACCGGCGATTTTGAGTTCATACCGGTCGCGATCCGTCATGGTGAACGATGCCAGCGGGCCTTCGGTTGTTTCATTCACCGCTTCGGCCAACATCATCGTCAAAGCTGGCACCCGTTGGCAATGGCCACCGGTGTAATGCGACTTTTCGTCAATCGCCAAGTTGATGAGGCTGATGAAAGACTCAAAAAGCTCTTCCAACTGCGACATCAACAGCCGGTTGGTCAGGGCGATGGCCGCTTGGGAAGCGAGGGACTCCGCCAAGCTTTGATCCGACAACGAGAACGGCACCACTTCGCCGGTTTTGGGATCAATGGCGTTGATCAACTGCAGCACACCAATCACTTCGCCCTCATGGTCCTTCATGGGGACAGCCAGGAAGGATTTGGAACGGTAACCGGTGCGCTCGTCAAACCGCCGTGTCCCTGAAAAATCGAAGTTGGCCTCGGTATAGGCATCCCTGATATTGACCGTTTGGCTGTGAATCGCCGCATAGGCCGCGACCAATGAATCATTCGGCTCCCCCTGGTCATTGACCAGGGGGAGATTTGGAAAATTCATTTCGGCGCCAGAAGTACCACCCATGGCGATGCTCAGCGAGTCGGTGCGCAGGATCTCGAAACGCAACGAGCGGCCATCATCCATCGTGCGGTACAAGGTGCCACCGTCAGCATGCGTAATGGATTTTGCAGCGAGCAATATCGTCTCCAAGAGGCGGGTAATGTCACGCTCTTTGGAGAGTGACACGCCGACCTGGTTGAGCTGTTCGAGTCGCTTGAGCAGGTCGTCAACAAAATCCATGCGTGTTCCCCTTGGCTGCTGCCAAAAAAGTGTCAAATCATTTGCGCAACAGCACTTTTAACACGTTTTGTAACCTTTTGGCAGCGCCATCACTCCAGGCGTTGGTCAACAAAGTGTTGACGTCGCGGCCCCAGGTTTGAATCGGCGCCGGGTCGTTGCGGCGGGTCAACAGCTGCAGTTGCAGGGCACGCCTGGCAGTTTGGTGGTCTGCGGGTGTCGGCAATTCAGCGGCCATCTCAAGTCTTAACATGGCAGTTGCGCCCTCATCCTGACCCGCAACCGGCTGACCCAGCGCCTGCACCCATGCCGTGCGCATCGCTGTGTTGGCGCCTTGGCCGAGTTCTTGAACGGTCGGCACCAGTGCCGCTTGGCGTTTCTCCCAAGCCGACAACAAATTCACAATGGCTTCGCCATGCGCCTGAAACGCGAGCTTCTTCAAGGTCGCCTGAGCGTTTTCCAGTGCCTCGCGCTGCGCCCGGAACGCCGCGTCGCCCAAACGGGGCGCGTCCACATACGCGTTGTCACGGGCATCCATGCGATCTGGGCGCTCTGGACGGTCCGCGCGGCCTGTCCGATCACTACGGTCGAACCGATCTGGCCTTGGCCCATCTTTGCGATCTCCAAACTTGCCACCTCGGCTTGGCAGGGCGGGCTCGGTCTTTTTCATGCCGGGGCGGTCATCGCCGCGCACCGCAACCACCGGTTTGCGCACGATAGGGGCAGGTGCAAGTGGCACCGGGGCCAGGTTTTCTGATGCGCCGTCGGTTGTTTCCTCCGTGGGCGGATGTTGACCGCCCTCTAGCGGCGGCACTTCAGCCGAAGCATCCGGTTTATCACCAGCATTGGACATGACAGGCGGCGTCACCGCTGCCACCGCTGCTTGCGCCTGCGCCTGGCCGCGCAGGGCCGCATCCAATGCTGCCATCGCCGCACGTATCGCCTGCGCATCGCCAGATCTGTTGGCGGCTTCCAAGGCCCGTGCCGCATCGATCACGGCGCGGTCTCGTGCACTCAAATCAGCCTGTGCTTTTTCACGATCTACGGTTTTGCGGTTAAAGGCGTCGTCAATCGGTTTACGGAATGCGTCCCACAGTTTTTGCTCAAACCGGCGCTCCAGCGGAACCGCGTGCGCCTCGGCTTGCCAGCGTTGTTGCAGCGACTTGACCGCATCGACACGCAACATGGGGGCCGCGCCCAGCACCTTAGCCTCTTCGATCATGGCCTCGCGTCGCTCTATGCTGATTTTCTGCAAGGCCTCCAACGGCGCAGCGGCGGCACTGATGGCCGCCTGCCACAGTGGCTGCAACTGGGCGAATTCCTTTTCACCCAGATGCCCGGCATCGCGCCAGCGGTCACCAAATTGATGCAGGATTCGGTTGAATCCTTTCCAGTCGTCGTCCAGCGCTGTGGTGTTTTCGGCACCCCAGGCTTTGACGTCTTCAATGATCGCCAGACGCTGGGCGCGATGTTCCGCCGCCAGTGATTTGACCTTCTCAAGCCAGGCTTCCACGACCTTGTAAGCCTGATTGCAGGCCTCGTCGAACCTTTTCCACAAGCCGTGGTTGGGTACACCGCCCTGGTCGGTCTGCTTCCACTGCTCTCGCAAGGTGCGCAGGTTCTCCTGCATTTTTCGGCCACCCAACTCGTGCCCCGGTTCGCGTTTAAGCAGGGCTTCAGCCTTGCCGACCAGTTCTTCACGCAATTGGTCGGCGCGCCAACGCTGCCAGCCTTCAAGTTCAGTCGCCGCGCCCAGTGCTGCATTGACCTGGTTTTCGAGTTTGTCGCCAATGATGCGGCCATGTTCTTTGAGCGCATTCCGCAGCGCATTGGCGGCACCCGCACTGGCCTTGCCATGGCCTTCAGCGATTTCAAGCTCCAGTTTGGCCAATACCTCACGCACAGCGGCCTCGGCCTGCACCCTGACTTCCGGATCCAATTTCGGTTTTTGCTGTTTGGGCGCTGCTTCAACAGCGGTGCCGCGCGCCAAGCGAAGTTCGCTGGCCCATACCTGCACCGGTGGCAATGGCGCGCCAGCGTCGTCACTGGCGGCAACGGCCTGCGCCAATGCGCTTTGAAAAGCGTCCCAAACCACTAGCAACTGGCCACGGGAGGCGTCCAACAAAGGCGGGAACTTCAAATCGACACTTGGCCAATTGGTGTCTGCAAGGAGGCTCTGCGCCTGCGCCTGCCAGTGCTCCACATCGGTGCGCAGGCCCTCCCAGACGAATTGGGCGTCGCGCCAGGGCTTCATCGACAAGACCTCGATGCGCTGCGCGAGGAGCACCGCAGCTTCGCGTTGCACCTGCACGCGATGCTGAAGATCCTCAATTACCTTCACCCGGTCGGCCAACTGCACCCTGAGGGTATTGAGCGGCTCCTTGGACAAAGGCGCACCGGCCTTGGCGGCGTCACGCTGCCAAGCCAGCGCATCAGCAATATTGAGTTTGGGCACATCCCGCAGAGCCTGCGCCTTGGCGGCCCACTCCGCCGAAATGGCCTCTTGCCCTTTGGCTCGCTTGAGTTCGTCGAGTTTTTCGCGCAGGGGCTTGGCTGCGCCCTTGTCACGCCCGCTGAGTTCTTTGAAAACGTCAGCAATTTTCTCTGGGCTCGGCCCACTGGCCAGCCATTCGCGCACGCGCGCAGCGCGTTCGCCTGAAGTGGCCGCCGTAAAAGCGCCGCCGGTCAGTGCGTCAAGCTGGGAAATATCGTTGTTTTTGTGGGGCAAAGTCGTCGTCACGTTGGGTCTGGGGTTGTGAGCCGATAAACGTCGGCTTTCGATTCAAACGCGCATTTTCGCCGCTAATTGACCCCGCTTGCCGGCAAGGCGCAGCAAAAGTCAAAAGCCAGGCAAAAGCGGCACGAGTGCGGGTCAATTGGTCGCCAGATTCAGCTCTGCGCGTGGTGTCCATTTGGCCTGCATAGCTGCCGGTTTGCCCTCGGTTGAGGTGTCAGCGGCACTGGCAGCCGCAGTGGAGCCCGCATCAGTCACCGTCGGCTTGACCGCAGCTTCGGTGGCCTTCGTATCGCTTGATCCGGTTTTCACACTGCCCAGAAATAGCCGCTCGACTGGCAGCTGTTTGCCTGCCAGATAGTCTTTAACGGCCACGCCGCGTTGCACGGCCAATTCGCGTATCTGATCCTCGGTCACCACAATGTTCTCCAGCAGCAGCGACTCCATTTCTTCGCGCGTCGGCTCTTTGGCTGCACCTGCGGTATTGCGCGGCTTGGGGAAATCGGAGCGTTTGTAGACTTCTTTGATCAAGGCCGGGATTTCAGCCTCGCTGACCACCGTCACCACCGGCGCAGTGGCCGCCGCAGCGCTGGCCGCCCCGCCGGCGGGTGCCCCCCCTGGCGCACTCCCTGGAGCACTTGCCCCGGCAGCGGATGTTGCCGCCCCGCCCAAGGATCCCCCGACAACCTGGGCCCGGCGTTTTTCCGCCTGCAGCAGCGCTTTGAGGCGCTCCTGTTTATAACCGTCCCGCTCCTCTTGCAAACTGGAGGTGCCAACCACCGTCATTTTCAACGCAGGGCGCTCTATTAGCGCCTTGGCTACTCTGTCGAGACCCGCTTTTGCCTCGGCGCTCAATGCCGCTGAGCCTGGTGCAAACGCCACCTGGCTCAACTCATCCCCGCCTCCGCCAAATGCGGCCGCCAACAGGGAAAACGGTGCGGTGATGGCTTTTACGATGACATTCAAGATGATCTTGAAAATGATTGGCCCCAAGCGGAACTGCGGGTCATTCAAGGAGCCGCTGACCGGTAGATCCAGATCAATCACACCATTGCGGTCGGCCAGCAAGGCCACCGCCAGGCGCACCGGCAAACTGGCGGGCGCACCCTCCACTTTGTCGCCAAATTTAAGTTGGTTCAGGATGATCTTGTTTTTGGCATCCAGTTGGCCGCTGGGCAAGACCAGATAAGCCAGATCCACGCTGAGTTTGCCGCGTTCAATGGCGTGCCCCGCGTATTTCACCGAATACGCCGACAAAGGCGGCAATTCCAGATCACGCACGGTGGCCTTGATGTCTAGCGCCAGCGGTTTTGCCAGCGGGTTGAGTGTGCCCAAAATCTCCAACGCCGCCGTGCCTTCGGCTCGGCCCCTCAGTTCCAGATCTGCCATTTGCGATGCGACGGGCGAACCCGGCAGCGCGCCGCCAGATGCCACACCTTGCGGTGCCGCGCTTTGCCTTCCGACGCTGGAAAACGCGCTCAAACGGCCGTTGAGCTCGCTCAAATTGGCAGAATAGTTCGGTTTGATGAACTGGTCCGAGAAAAACACCTTGCCATTGATGAGACTGATCGGGCCGACATTAATGATCGCCTCAGGTCCCGTTGCCGGGTTTGCACCGGCAGATGTAACCGGAGCCGCTGTGGCCACCATTGGGGCGGCTGGGGCCGAGGCATTGGGATCATTTTGGCCGCTGGGTCCGGCAGATGCCGCAACGGGAGCTACTGAGTTCGTAGCAGTGGATGCCGTTTCCAGGGCCCTGGCCTCAGCGGTCGATTTCAATAAATCTTGCAAATTAATGCGCCCGGTCGGGTCAATCTTCACGCGGGCGAAAAAGTCGGTCAACACGGTTTCCGCCACGGTGACCTGCGTTGCGGTGCCGGGCGCCAAGGCGACATCCAAGCCGCGCAAACTCAGGGCTTTCCAGGTCAGCAGCTCTTCGCTGATTTTCAAACCACCGGTTTCGGTCTGACTTGCGCTCGGAGTGGCCCTCTGGCTGGCACTTGAACCGGTTTGGCCAGCGGCAGGCGGGACTGCAGGCGCAGCTTGTGCGGCAGGTGTACTCTGCAACCCCGCCACCGTGTGGGCGCGAAACTCTTCCAAAACCGAATCGCCCGTCACTTTGACGGTCGCCCCGTTCGGGCCGCTGACAAATCGCAGTTCGCCCTTGAACCCCACATCTGCCCGCAGCAGTTCAATGTTCAACGCGTCACCAAAATAAGGCTCAAAAGCATGCACCGGAATCTGCATGGCGACCAGGCTGCCCGCTACGGACAAAGGCGCCAAGCCCAGATTGCCCTTGTAGTCGAGCTGCCCCGCCTCCCCACGCGGCTGTCGTAATTTGAACGACACCGTCAATGGAAACGGTTTTTTACCGTCCAGCATCACTTCTTTCATGCCCACTTTGACCGACGACAGCTCCAGTGCCACCGGTTTAGCAACGCCGTTGTCGTTCAATTGAAATTGACCACCGTCGAGTTGGATGTCTTTGACGGTGACCGCCCAAGGCTTCGACTCAGCTTTGATTTCGGCTCCGGACGATGCCGGTGTAGCCGCTTTGGCGTCCTTTTTTTCCGTTGCCTTACGGGCGGTAGCGTGAGCACTGATGGTTTTTGGGGGTGGTGCGACGTCTGTCGGTGTCGATTTGAGCCATCGCTCGAACATCCACCGCTGGCTGCTGTCCCGCTCAATAGCCATTGCGGGCTGAATCAGGCTCACTTTGCCGACCAGCACCGTTTGCCGGGCCAGGTCGATCTCAGAGCCGGTGATGTCAAGCGTCTTCAGGCTGGCAAGCAGGCCATTTTGCAGCCCTACTTGGGCTGTAGCTTGGCCTGCAACCGAAGCGCTCGCCGCGCCACTAGCCACTTTCCGAGGAAGTTTTTTCCCGCTTTCAGGCGGTTTGGCGGATTTTTCTTCAGCCTGCGCCTTGTCCAGCAAGGCCAGATTGTTCACGGTGAATTGTTTGGCCGAAATCTTCAGATCGGCTGGCGTCCAGGCGATGGCCAGGTCGGCGGTCAGTTTGCCACCCAGGTGTGGCGTCAAAAAAGACTGGACGTACGGCGCGGCCAGACCCAAGTTCAGGTTGCCCAAACTGGCGTTGACGTTCGCGGCCTGGTCGGTCGCGCTGCCATCAAACTTCAGGCTCGCCGCCTCTCCAGTCCGAGCGGTGGCGGGCGCAGCGGCTGGTTTGCTGTTGGTGGTGGCGGCCGACGCTTGCCCCTCGGCCAGCGAAGCGGAGCCACTGAATTGCAGCGGCTTGACGAATGGCCAAAGAATGCCCTCGGACTGCAGCGCAACATTCTTTAAGGCCAACTGCGCCGCTGGCTGCGTGGTTTGATCCTGAAAATTGACCAACCCATCCCGCAACACGACTTTAGCAATGTCAATTTGCCATTTCAGCGCTGCGGCCTCTTTCTTTTGGTCAGACCCAGCGCTAGGTTCACCAACGCCTGAAGAGTTAGCTTCTTTTTTTGCAGCAACTTTTGATGACGCTGTGTCGGATGTTTTGGCGTCAATCGTTTTGCTCTCTGGCACTTTGTTGCCAAGCGCTTTGACACCGCCGTCCGGCCCGTCTTGCAGCAGCACATTGAGCCGTCCGGCCGGGTCGCGTTTGACGTTCAAGGTCGGTGCGGTGAGTTCGACCAATGAGAGTTTGACCACCTGCTCCAACGGACGCACGTCATCCAGCAAGATTTTCAGCGCATCAAATTTCAGCAAATCCTGCTTCGCGGCGTCTTGCAGCTCCACCGTTTTGGCCTGCACGCTGCCCGTCAGTTTGACGGCCACACGCGGCGTTTGTTCAAAGGCCAATTTCACATCCGCATCCAGCACGGCACTGAGCAAACGCACCGGCAGGCTCGCAGGCGCATAGCCCAGGTAGGGCTTTAAATCCAGGCCACCGAGCCGGATGGCGGCATCGGTCTTGTGGCTCTCGTTGAAGGGCGTGGTGGCGGCTTGCGAGTCAAAAGCGCTGCCGTTGAATTTGAAAGCCAGGCGCGGCTCGGTTTTGACTTCGCGGTGGGTGTCCAGGTTGCTCAGGAAGGGCACGCTCAAGTTGAGGGCACGCAACTCGTGGGTTTTGCCGACCGTTTTGTCGGTGAAATCGAGGCTGGCACATTTCAGCGCCACGTTGAATAGAGCGAAACCGGGCGACGCAGCGTTCGGATCGGCTGGTTTTTCAGGCGGCTTGCTAAGCCGCGCCAGGATGTCGTCAATATCGTATTTGCCGCCGCCCCAATGGGTGAGTTTCACGTCCAGTCCGTCGATTTGCAGCGCGTCCAGCACGGGCGCCAGGCGGCGCACCGACTGGATGCTGGCGTCGGCATAAATCCGTTTGATCTGCACCTGCGGGGACCCGCCGTCGGCTTTGGCAAGAGCCACGTCGTCCAGGATCAGCTCGAGCGACCAAGGTTTGAAGTCGATCTTGCCGACGGTGAATTTGCGGCCCAACTGCTCGCTGGCGAGTTTTTCGAGCTGGCTTTTGAGGATCGGCGGCACCAGCACCCAGCTTGCTGCGCCTACAAACAGCACACCACCGGCCAGCCAGGCTAGGCGTTTGCACCAGGACTTGAGGCGCGGCGCGGAGGTTTGAAGGGGTGGGTTGTTGGGCGCAGGCGTCGCCGCGTCGTCGATTTGATCTTGCATGCACCGAGTTTTCAACGAATCCGCCAGCGCGTCAATGCAGAGATCACCCGCTTGTTACAGACCGGATTTGCAAGTAGCGCTGCCCATTCGCACCACCATTTCAAAATTGGCTGCTGACACATGCCCAACCGGATGGGCGTCGCAGCTAGATGGCTCGGCATGTCTCAAATTATCATCAATAATAATAGCAAACTATTTAATAAATACGTGGCCTAGGTGTCAAAATTTTTTAAATTTTATGCGTCAAGGCATTTTTTTGACGTTTTCATACCCTAATTGGGTACGATTGCATTCAATAAACCCAAAAAGAAAGCCCGGAGAATCCAGCGCAAGGCTGAGTTTTCCGGGCTCGACGGCTGGCAATATGCCCATGCCGTCAGCGGTTCGCACCGGGGAGATTGAGGTCCCACGGTGCAGGCAGCAACAGATTGCCACCAGTTTTTGCCGGGGCCGCTTTATCGCCGACATCTTGCGATGGGGACTGGCTACTGCCGACACTGCGCCTGTTTTTTCATGCAGGCCACTTCAGTTTAGGCATCTCCCGGTGCATTTTCAAACTCAAAATTCAACAAGATTAGAATATAGAACCTATTTTTTATCTCCTATTGTTATATGAGGGACTTTAAAATAGGACATCCGCAGCCCGAGTGCTGGGGATAACCCGAACCCGCTGCCGACCCCGGCATTTTCAGTTTGCGTTCAAGGTGTCCGGTCTCAGTGACTTTCAGCGACGCCCCAGACTGACAGCGTACCAACCCAAACGAGGTGCGAGCTCGCCCCACTGCCCGTCAGTGCCACCGGCCACCCACCGCGCGAACGAAGGAAGAGCTATGACAGCGTCAGGAAAATTGGGCACTTGGTTGCGATCACTCGCCACCCAGACGACCCGCAGTGTTTTTGAATTCACCCAAAACAGCTTCGCCTTGATTGGCCTGGCCGTAATTTTTGCCGCGTTGACCCTCGTGGCCAAACCCGAATTGCGCCAGCAAGGCGAGATGCATCTGATCGGCTGGCTGCAAACACGCCAAGCTGCGCCTGCCGCAGACGCCCTGGAGGCCTTGCCCGACGCGGTCGAGCGCGCCACCGCCACCGATCCGCAGGATTTGCCCAAACAACAGGCCACCGTGGCCTACTGGCTGAGCAAAAAATACCGCGTGGCGCCCGAGCCCGTCAGCGCCCTGGTGGCCGAGGCCTTCGATCTGGGGCAGCGCACCAAGCTGGATCCGACCCTGATCCTGGCCGTGATGGCAGTGGAATCCGGCTTCAACCCATTCGCCCAAAGCGCCGTCGGCGCCCAGGGCCTGATGCAGGTCATGACCAAGGTCCACAGCGACAAATACGAAGGTTTTGGCGGCAAACTCGCAGCTTTTGACCCAGTGACCAATCTGCGCGTGGGCGTCAAGGTGTTGCAAGAATGCATCGTCCGGGCCGGCTCCGTGGAAGCCGGTTTGCGCCACTATGTGGGTGCCGCCAACATTGAAGACGACAACGGTTACGCCGCCAAGGTGATGGCCGAACACGCCCGCTTGAAGGCCCTGACCAGCGGCAAAAAGTCCGGCTCCGCCATCTGAGGCGCCGTTGAAACCGGCTGGCTGGGCCTGCGAGGCGGGCCAGATCGACCGGTTTCAATCTGCGGCCCGCACTGGGCTAAAATAATGACGTGCGCAACTGGCGATAGGCGTCCTGTGCGGGTTCTTTCACCCGCCCCGGCATGCCGACGTGGAATACCACTGGGAAGCGCGCCGCTTGGTTTTTGACCGCCAAGTGTTCAGCCGTTCGCCTGGGCAGCCCTTTGCGCTGGATTCTTCCAGCACACTGGCCCGATGTCTTCTAGGACTGCCATGTACAACCGCTCCATCCTCATCGAACAGACCGACCCCGAGATTTTTGCTGCCATCCAGGCCGAAAACGTCCGCCAGGAACAGCACATCGAGCTGATCGCCAGCGAGAACTACGCCTCGCCCGCCGTCATGGCCGCGCAAGGCACCCAGCTCACCAACAAATACGCCGAAGGTTATCCCGGCAAACGGTACTACGGCGGCTGTGAACACGTCGATGTGGCCGAGCAACTGGCCATCAACCGCGTCAAGCAGCTTTTTGGCGCGGACTGCGCCAACGTACAGGCGCATTGCGGCGCTTCGGCCAACGAAGCGGTTTTTCTGGCGTTTCTAAAACCCGGCGACACGATTCTGGGCATGAGCCTGGCCGAGGGTGGCCACCTCACCCATGGCATGCCGCTGAACATGAGCGGCAAGTGGTTCAACGTCGTCTCCTATGGCCTCAACGCAAAGGAAGAAATTGACTATGATGCTATGGAAAGAAAAGCGCACGAGTCCAAACCCAAGCTGATCATCGCCGGGGCGTCGGCCTATTCTTTGCGCATCGATTTCGCCCGTTTCGCTCAGGTGGCCAAAGATGTCGGCGCGATTTTCATGGTCGATATGGCGCATTACGCCGGTCTGATTGCAGCGGGCGTCTACCCCAGCCCGGTGCCGCACGCCGATGTGGTGACCTCCACCACCCACAAAAGCCTGCGTGGCCCGCGTGGCGGCTTCATTTTGATGAAGGCCGAACACGAAAAAACCATCAACAGCGCCATCTTCCCCGGCCTGCAAGGCGGCCCGCTGATGCACGTGATAGCGGCCAAAGCCGTCGCCTTCAAAGAAGCGCTGCAGCCGGACTTCAAGGTTTACCAGCAACAAGTCGCCAAAAACGCCCAGATCGTTGCCGATACCTTGAGCGCGCGCGGCCTGCGCATCGTCAGCGGCCGCACCGAGAGCCACGTGATGCTGGTGGATTTGCGTGCCAAAGGCATTACAGGCAAGGAAGCCGAAGCCGTTTTGGGCAGCGCCCACATGACGATTAACAAAAACGCCATCCCCAACGACCCCGAGAAGCCAATGGTAACGAGCGGCGTGCGCATCGGCACCCCGGCCATGACCACGCGCGGCTTCAAAGACGAAGAGGCGCGTATTACCGCCAATTTGATCGCTGACGTGTTGGACAAGCCCAGAGATCCCGCCAACATCGACGCAGTGCGCGCCAAGGTCAATGCGTTAACGGCGTGTTTTCCGGTTTACAAGTAACGTAGAGAATAAATTATAATCAAATTAACTATAATTAATATAGCTAAATATCCACTATTTTCGAGGCCTAGAAACCGTTTTATTTTAAGCAAATACGATGAAGTGTCCTTTTTGCTCCAATTCAGAAAGCCAGGTCGTCGAGACCCGGATTTCTGAAGACGGTGATTTCATCCGCCGCAGGCGTCAATGTGGCGCCTGTGAGAAGCGCTTCACCACCTACGAGCGACCCGACGTCAACTTCCCCGCCATCGTCAAAAAAGATGGCCGCCGCATCGAGTACGAGCGCATCAAACTGCGCGCCTCCATGAACCTAGCCTTGAGGAAGCGCCCCGTCAGCACCGAGCAAATCGACAGTGCCATCGAACGTATCGAAGAAAAACTGCTGGCCTTAGGCACCCGCGAAGTTCCCTCCACCCGCATCGGCGAGCTGGTGATGCGCGAACTCAAAAAACTAGACAAAGTCGCCTATGTGCGCTTTGCCAGTGTTTACCGGAGTTTTGAGGATATTGATGAGTTCAAGATGTTGGTGGATGAGGTGCGGCGCTAGGGGTTTTACTTCCAGCAGTCGGCAACACTCATTACCGTGCCGCTGCGGCCTTTGACACCTGTATTGGTTAGGGTCAGGTTGCCACACTTGGTGTCTGCCGAAATAGGCGTCGCAGTCAGCGTGTAAGAGTTGACCGCCGGTGCACTCAAGGCCAGGTTGTATTTGGGTGATTCTGCGGGCACGGCCTGAAGCCGTGTCGGCAAAGTGGGGCTGGTTGTTCCTGCGGCGTCTGAGGTGTAGCGATTGTTGGCCGCGTAGTAGCGCTCCATGAATTGTTGCGCTTCCAGCAACGCCCCCCGGGCAGCCGCGCGGTTGCCGCGTTTGACGTATTCCGTATAGTTCGGAAGCGCAATCGCCGACACAATGCCAATGATGGCCACGACGATCATCAGCTCTATCAATGTGAAGCCACCCTGGGCGCGCCTGTCGCCCCGTGGCACCCTAGTGAGGGAATCAAACATGAAATACCTCTGGTTAAATGGTTGCCACATCAGCGTATTGGCGGGTTGATGATACGCCGCCAGATCCGGTCTTTGAGTACGCTGGCGGCCGCCCCGGGCACAGTATCGATTTCGACACACGCTCCGACCTGGCCGGTTGTGTTCTGAAAACTGGTTCGCTGGAAACCGGGTCCACAAGCGCCGTCTGCCGCACCCGCAGACGCAGTCGCGCTTTTGATCACCGAGTCAATGCCGTCCACATTGGTGGCATACCCAACCACATAGGCGTCCGAGGCATTAAAAAGAGTATCCCCGTTCACGTCAAACAATTTGTAAGTAGGATTGAGCCCGGTTTCGACAGGCAAGACGAAGTTTGCGCCAAGGCCCACCGCAGCAGTACACACGGCAGCCGGTTTTGCAGGTGCAACCGAACTCAAGAGCACCAACTTGCTGCTAACGCGGGCCGGTGGATAAATAACACGCTCACCTTGCAAGATGTCAGCACCGGCATCGTTCAACGTGAGGTCAATCACCCAGCCCCGCTGAGACCCGGCATAGTCAACCGTGCCACCAGACAGACTGTAGAAAATTGCGCCACCTGAACCCGTCACCTTGTTGAGGGAGCGCGATGCCAGCGAGGCACGCGTCATCGGACGCACAACGCTATCAGACGTTTTGTCCCACACTGAATACATGGACTGAGTGTCAATGGTGTCACGGTCCGCATCCACCAGCAATTTTCCGGTTCCGAAAACCACCAACTTGCCGCCTGAAGAATGGTTAAACAGCATAGGGGCCTGGGTAATGGGCTGCGGCGTTGCCCCCAAAGCAGCATTGAAGAAGGCTTTGTAAGGCAAACCCCCATCCACCGCAAATTTGCTGAGTGCCGTGGCATCGTAATTCAGCTTCCACAGGGAGCCTTTCAAGTCACCGACAAAAAGGTTGGTGATGTAACCGCTGGCGTCACGCTGGACACCGACACCACCCAATCCTGTTCCTGCGCCGGCGTCAATCACCAGTTTGTTGGCCGCCCCGGTTGCGAGGTCCAGGACAAACAAAACCGCCTTGCCCGAAGGGCTCAAGGGGCCATTGCCGAAAATTGCAACCCAGGAGCCGTTTGGCAATACACCTGCCTCAATCGGGGCAGACACGTACCCCAAGTCAACATCGTTGGAAAACTCCCATTTGATGTTGGCTGCGCCGGGGGCTGTCATGTCCGTCACGTCCATCGCAAAGACGGCCCGCCCACCCGCGCTCAATGACCCCAACAGGTAGTTGCGCCAGGTGGCACTGGCCGAAGCCGCGGTCGCCTTGACAAAAGCATCGGTTTCACCCAGGGCACCATCCACAAAAAACTGGTGGTACAGCGCCGTCGTGCCATAGTTCTTGTCGCTCAATATGGTCAAGTTGGGGTAAACAGCCCGGGGGACATAGGCAAAAACCTCCTTGCCATCCTGGGCGGGCGTTACACCGTTGGTATCCTTGAACGCATGCAACATGCCGTCGTTGCCGCCAACAAACAGAAAGCCGTCCCGCAAGGCTTTGGCGGTGACGAAAGCGTCATAGGTTGATCCACCCAGAGCAAGCGTCTTGTAGCCCAAATCGGTGCCTGCCTTCACCAGCACCGGATTGGAGTTGATAAAGTCCCCCAAGCGGGTGTCCCTGGCCCGATAGGGGCCTGCAGGGTTTGCCGTGCTGGCTTCGTTGGTGGCATCACCCTTGATGTAGTCAACCAGCGCACTGGTTCCAGCTGCGGGGCCAATGGCCAGCTGGTTCAAGGCGCCAATGCTGGCCCAGTTGAAGAGGCTTGGCGCGCCCGTGGTCGAGTTCCAGGTGTAAATATTGCGTGCACTCCACACCGGCAAAGTGCTGCTCACCGCCCACAGCGAATTCTCCGGGCCAGGGCCTACCTTGGCAATACCATTCGCATCCAGCTCGTAGGCCAGAATGTCGCCGCTCCACCGCCCGGTTTTGTAGTTGGGCACATATTTGCGATTGCCGTCCTTCAACACGGCAGAGGCAGTTGCCACGCCCGCTTCACGCAATTCATTCGACAAGGTGGTTGACAGGGCAATGGACAGGGCACCTGCCAGTTCCGCCGAGTTTTTTGCATTGAAATATTTGCCTTCACTGTTGACCGTGGCGTGCCAGAGATCGTCAACGCGGTCTGTTCCCCAGACTTTGGTCCCAGCTTTCAAAGCCGGCAAATCGGTATTCGGGTCCAGGGTGCCTTTCAGGCCGATGCCCACCGCGAAATTGACCATGCCCTGCCAGGTCAGGGCCGACGACGCCGACGCCTGGACATTGTTGTTGAGGGTGGGTCGCAGGTCGGTGTTGAAGAAATAACTCGCGAAGTCAGCCAGCATGTCGCTGCTGCCGTCAGAGTTGGGTTTTCCGGGCACGTAGGTATAAGCCACTCCGCTTGTGGAGGTTATCGTCGGGTACAGCGGCGCCGGCGTAACGCCATTTACATTCGGCGCACCCCCATCATAGTTGCCAACCGTTCTGGAAAAGGGTTCACCGCCGGTGTTCCACAAACCGTCAGTCACGAGCAAGTGGTACGCCCGGCGGCAATCCTTGGGCCCGCTGCCAACCGGGTCGGCAAATGCGCTGTTGCCCGGGTCATCAAACCAGGGGCTGGCCTTGCTGTAGTACTCGCCCACGCCCCATAGCGCTGTGCGCAGCGGGGTAAAGCTGTTGAATGTGATGTTGCGCACAAAATCAAACAACCCGTCTTTTTGGGTGGGGGTGAATTTGCGCACCCCGGCGACCACCGTGGCCACATTTTCGCCATTGTCCACAGTGCTGTAATTTTTGTGGATGTGGCCCCAGCCCACGCGCATCTTGGTTTCATCCACGTTCCAGAAAGCTTCCGCAATGGACGCTTGGGCGATCAATATGCGCGAGCGGTGGTATACATACCAATTGGCATAGTTCTGCTGCTCCAGCGCCAAACTGCAAACGCCGACCGGGCAATCTGTGCGGGTGGGATAAGTACGGGGAGCCGCACCCGCCACACCATTAAGCAGGTTGCTGGTCAGGTTATAGCTGTCGTAATTGGCTGTGACCGTCGGGTCCAGGTAGACGCCCGAGACGTTCTTCTTCAGGCGATAAAACAGCATGGGCGTGTAACTCAGGCTCGAGGTCGGGCATCCACCCGAGGAGGCCAGACACCAGTCTGCTGAAACCGCGCTGGTCGCGGCCATCAGGTTTGCGCCCCCCGCGCCCAGCACGACACCCTGGCGCAACACCAGCACCACGCCGCTGTTGCGCTCCCCGACATTGCTGTTGACCACCAGCGGGCCAATGGCGCCTATTACCGGTTTGTTGGCGTGGAACAGCCCGATACCCACGTCGGCGGTTCCCGCTCCGTTGAACGTGGCCGTGCTGGCCTGCGTCCACGTCAGTCCGCCACCAGGAGCCGCAACAGTCAGGGAGCCGAAGTTTTTTGCCTGATGCGACGCAATCAGGACCATGGTGTCAGCGGTCACTGACCTCGCCGATCCGGTATCAATGGTCGTGTCGGTCGTGGTGTTCGAGACGGTTCCGGCCGCCGCAGCATAGGCCACGTCAAAAGGTTGCGTCAGACTCACATTGCGGTAGGCAAAACAACGCGAGAGGATGGAACTGCCGCCAAGGTGGGTAAGCAGTGGCGCAGCCTCCACCGCACCCGCGATTTTGTAAAAAGCCGATGCGCTATGGGCCACGGTGCCCTTGAGGTTGTAAATCAAGGTCCATCCCAGTGGCGCAACATGGCTCACCGAATCGTAGGACTCGGCCAGGCAGATCATCAAGTCATTTTGCGCCCAGCCCGCCGGCAGGCCGGGCGTTACATTGCCAGAAGCCGCCGTGGCCACGGTACCCGAGCCCACGTAGGTGATCGGCACGTAGGCGGACACCAAAGGGTTGAACTGGGCAGCAGTGGGAACAGCCGGATCAAACCGCGTGCCGTCATACGTCAATGTGGCCGGGTTCTTCCTGATCCAGGGCAGGTAAGTCGTTTCGGGGTTGTAATAAATCCCATTGACGTCGGGGGAGCGCACCTGCTGCTGGTAGTTCAGACTGGCCCCTGCGGCCCCGATATTTGCCGGCCAGCTCCCGCGATAGGTACCTGCAAATACACGGGTGTCAAGCGGATGCATCCTCAGCGACTGATCGCCAGCCAGGGTGACAGTTTTGCCGCTCAGGGTAAAGGGACCCTCAGGCACGTGCTGGTAGGTCATTGAACCCGATTCATCCAGATCGAGCACCACGTTGGGCGAAACACCGCCACCATCACGGCTCAAAAGGGGGTTTTGGGACGGCTGGGCCCAAAGGCTGCCGGCACCCAGCGCCACAACAGCGCAGGCCAGCGGAATCCGAACGCTGGGCAGGGTGATGAATCTAGACAAGGACATGGCAGCCCCCTTTCATTGCAAAAGCAGAATTGACTGAAGCCAGACGACCGAACCGCCGGTGGTTGCACCGGTGCCCGCGTTGAAGGTGTAATCCGGGCTGAACCCCCTGGCCGTCAGGATCAGGGCTTTGTTGCCATCGGCCAGGACTTGGCGTTCAGCGACACATTGGGGAAGGTTGGTGGGCGTGACAGAACTGTCAGCCGATTTGATCTGGGTCTGCGGCAAGGTTGTTCTGGACGCCGACGCATCGCCTGCAGCCGCTGCACCAACCCAGGACGACGTCATGTTCCAACCAGGCGCGGCGCCAACCGCCTTGTCGACAATATTGGCGTCTTTCAGGGTGGCGACGCGGGTCACATCCGTATCTACCTTGGCCACTTGCGCTTCACAGTAGCGCAGGGCCGCTTCGGCATACTGCTGCGCCAGGTTCTGCATGCGCATGTTGTTGGTCGCCCTCTCCCCCGAGGTCGCGTTGCGGATGGCAGCCGCCGACGTCAGGCCGATGATGACCACCATGATCATCACGATGATCAGGGAAATACCGGACTGGTGACGCCGCTGGCACGGCTGCCTGAAGTTGCGAAATGTGTTCATGGCAGCGTCAAAAAGTCATCTTGTTGCGAAGCGTTGTTGTCGTGAAATAGGCCCGCCGCGCGTAACGGTCAGTCGAGGTCAGCGAGTTTGAGCTGCAATCAAGGTAGCCGGTGATGCCGGCGGTGGTGTCTTCAGCCGAGAAGACCGGCTCGGCACTGCGCATCAGCAGACAGATGCGCACGCTGACGACCAGGGGCCAATTTCCTGGAATGAGATTGATGACATCAGCGGTGACATAGCGCACAATTTGCCGCGCGCTGGCCGCATCGGCCTGGCCATACCAAATTTGCATGTTTTCAACGTTGTCGACCAGGGGTTGCCCGGCACTGCCCTCGACGCTGGCACAATGCAATTCACTGCGCCCCGTGCTGCTGGTGGCCAGGTAGTAGCGGTTGTTTGTCACGTAATAGTTGATCGCACCAACTGTCTGTGCCGTGAGCCCGTTACCCAGGCAGTCCGAGGGGACATTGCCGCCGGTGGGTACTGTGTTGGTGGTATCGGCCTCATAACTCATTTCAATCGACGGCGGAAGGCTGCCAGTTCCGTTGCAGGCCACCGCTCCCGTTGAATTGGCGCTGACAAAACCCTTGTCGCAGCCAAAGACGGCGTTGCCGTTGTAGGTCCTGGTAAACGTTGTCACCGCCCCCACCGTGACAGTGCCTTTGGCCTGGGCATAACCCGCCAGCAGCAGATCATTTTTCATCATCGACATGGCAGTCTGGGCGTTCTCGTTCATTTCCGCGTACGCCGCCTGGCGCTTGTTGGTTTGACCAGACCCGACATAGCTGACCAACACCGCGCCCACCACCACCAAACCGATCACGAGCGAAATAAGAACCTCCACCAATGAAAGTCCCCGCATCCGGCCACGGGAGCCGAAACGTGAAAAATTCTTCATAGGTTGATCCGGAAATAGCTGCACCGTATGCTCAAATCGCCGCCGGTTGTCAGCGCGTTGGGGCATTCATTTGCAAGGGCCGGCGCTTCGTCGGTGCTGGCAACGGCGGGATCGCGCCAAACCACCCATAGGTCGGCAGCAGTCTCGGTAGCCTGCCGCTGGATAAAAGCAGACCCTTCAGGCAATTGACTGCGCACAACGATGCGCCATTGAGCCAAGTCCACTGCGGCAATTTGTGCCGGCGTACAACTGCTTGCTGCGGTATCGCACAAGGTTCCTGGAAGTGTTGCCGCTGTCGCCTGGGCCGTAAAGGTTGCGGTGTAGTCATAGCCGCCCGCGAAAAATCCACTTGCGGGTGCGGCGCTTTGCCCCTTGTTGGCCCGCATGCGCTCACCCATGTCATTGGCCAGCATGGCAGCTGCTGCGCGGTATTGCGACATTTTGGTGTACCGGACGGACGACGCATTGACACCCGCCAGCGCCAGCAGGCCAATTGAAGCAATGACGATGGAAACCAGCACTTCAATGAGGGACACGCCACGCTGGTCGACCAGTTCGCCCACAGGCCGGGCAGATGCCGACAGCGGTCTTTGATTCAGGTGCATGCCGTTGCTCCTTCCGAGCGCAGTGCCGGGCGACCCTGGTTTGAAACGCAGATGACCCGTGCATAGGTCGCTCCATTGCTGCCGATGGGTGTCACCACAAAGGTTTGAGAAGATGCTTTTGCCCACCCGGTAGGCTGAAAAACAAAAAACGACCTGTCACTAGCCAGCACATTTTGCATTGACTGGATAGATGCAAGCACGCCTTGAACCCGCACAATTTCGTCTCCCGCGTCCAGGGCCCCGTTGCCGTTGGCGTCAACAAACACAATCCAGCCGCTGGTCCAGACTGAGCCAGCGCCAGAGCAGCTTGCGCCATCGTTGGATCTGCAAACGCTGACGCGGGCCGAGCGCTTGACGGCCTCTGACCGTGCATAACGCATGTCTGACACAAATGTGTCAGCGGCCGCCTGCACCGAGCGTTTGACAAACAGGACGCGGAAACTCGGCACGGCCAACGACGCAAGAATGGCCACCACGGCGACAACGACCAGCAGTTCGATCAAGGTAAAGCCAGATTGACGGGTTTTCATGGGGTGAATACTAAATTGGGGCGGGCGCCGCAGGCAGTTTGCCCGGATGTGCGGTTGAAACAAGCCGCCAAACGGCAGTTTGGCTGATGCAGGGGCATTGAAAACCCCCTAGCCTTGCACCCGGCAAGGATCAGGGTTAGCGCGGATTCCTTCGCTATCAGCCTGGCTGGTGTCTGGAATGGGCTCAAGCTGCGAATTGAAGCATTTGATTTTCGGGTTCAGACGTTCGGATTCTTCTTCCGCCCGGCTCTCCTGTTCCTGTAGCGTCAACGTGTCGCGCTCTGCGCGATGCTCCCGGGCGCTTTGTTTTTCGCGTCTTGCAGCCAGCCCGGCATCCGCAGCCGACGAGATGGACTCTGAAACCGGCGGAAGAATGGGTGTTGTTTCAACGGATTTGAGCAGACTCCGCCCGGTCATCGCAGACAACAGGCTCATCTGCACAGCCGGCAATCGGGCTTGATGCTTCAAACCCCCTTCGGTGTCCAGCCAAAGAAGCACCAGACCGTGCGCCAGAATCGCAACGACAACTGCGGGCAACAGCCCGCGATTCGATGCTGTCAGCAGGTCAGGCCGGTTCGCAGTGACGGGTAAAAATGACATCCATTTTGTGTATGTGCCCGGCTCTTGAAACCCTCGGGCGATAGACGCATGATAATCAGGGCGGCATCGACGAGCGTCCTTTGCCTGACCAGTGGTCACATCCGAAGGCCAGGCGGTCTGAGAGGGCCGGACTTCACAATGAAAACCCAAGTCACCCATGCCTGCGCGGACAGATCATCTCTCCGAAAAATGCTACTTTTAGAATAGCAAATCATCTATATTTTGTGAGAGAAAACAGTCATTTTAACTGTGCTTTGACCATTTCCCCAGACGCCTGACGCATGAATCAAACCAGACAAGCCAAAATCCTGCCGCACGGTTCAATGTCCATCGCATTGGCTTTGGCGACAGACAACTGGTTTGCTCCGCCACCCAACCCTGCCGTCGGTTGCGTCATCACTTCAGAAAATGGCACTCTGCTTGGCCAAGGCGCAACCCAACAGGCTGGTGGCGCTCACGCCGAAATCATGGCGCTGCGCAATGCGGCAGAACTTGGCAACTCCGTCCAGGGCGCTACCGTCTACGTGACGCTGGAGCCCTGCTCCCATCAGGGCCGCACGGGGCCTTGCTGCGACGCGCTGGTTGCAGCCGGCATCAAAAAGGTGGTTGCGTCGGTTTCGGACCCCAACCCGCTGGTTTCTGGCAACGGGTTTGCCCGTCTGCGTGCTGCGGGCGTCGACGTTGAGGTCGGCCCCGGCGCACATGAATCCCGCGAGCTCAACGTCGGCTTTTTCAGCCGCATGATCCGCAAGACCCCTTGGGTGCGCATGAAGGTGGCGGCCTCCCTGGACGGCAAGACGGCACTGGAAAACGGGCAGAGCCAATGGATTACCGGCCCCCTTGCCCGCACCGACGGCCACGCTTGGCGCGCCCGCTCAAGCGCCGTGCTGACAGGCATCGGCACCGTTCTTGAAGACGATCCGCAGCTGGATGTCCGTCTGGTGGATACCCCTCGCCAACCCCATCTGGTGGTGGTGGACAGCCGCCTCGAAACCCCCTTGGACGCCAGACTTTTCGGGCCAGCCCGCCAGGTTTTCATTTATTTTGCGGTGCCGGACGCCGCCAGGCAAGCCGCCCTGGAGGCACTTGGCGCAACTGTCATCCATCAACCGGGAAATGGCAGCACCCCGGTTGACAAGGTGGACCTTCGTGCCATGTTGCAGGATTTGGCGCGCCGCGAAATCAACGAGTTGCACATCGAGGCCGGACACAAGCTCAATGGCTCCTTGCTACGCGAGAGTCTGGTGGATGAACTACTGGTTTATCTGGCACCCCAACTGATTGGCAGGGGCATGGAGATGGCTGCTCTCGGGCCAATTCTGCACCTGGACCAGGCGATCCGGCTGGACTTCAAATCTGCCACCCTGGTTGGCCCGGACTTGCGGCTGCTCGCCCGGATTCAGGGACGTGAGAATTTTTAAGGCGAGGTTGCTGCTGATTGCAACGCTTTCCCTGCGAAAATACCCCCATGTTCACCGGAATCATCACCGGCGTGGGGCGAATCGACGCCATTCACGCCTTTGGCAGCTCTTTATCCCATGGCAAACGGCTGCGGGTCGTGTGCCCTCCAGCGTACCTGGATGATGTCGGCTTGGGTGACAGCATTGCCATCAATGGTGCCTGCATGACGGCCACGGCCATTGATGCGGCCAACTGCCAATTTCATGTCGACGTTTCTGCCGAATCACTGGCACGCACCACGGGTTTGGGGGCGATAGGCCCCGTTAACCTGGAAAAAGCCCTGCGGGCACAAGATCGTCTGGGCGGGCACATTGTTTCGGGCCATGTGGACGGTGTTGGCACGCTGACCAGGTTTGAAGAGGTCGGTGAGAGCTGGCTGTTGCAGGTGCGGGCACCCGCCTCGTTGGCTAAATTTTTGGCCTACAAAGGGTCGATCACGGTCAATGGCGTGAGTTTGACGCTGAACTCGGTTGAGGATTTGCCGCTGGCAGATCAGGCCGCGCGCGGCGATTGTCTCGTGAATATCAACCTGATTCCCCACACGGTTCAAAACACAGCGCTTGGGTCGCTCAAGGCAGGCTCTGCTGTGAACCTTGAAATTGACCTGATCGCCAGGTACGTTGAGCGCATGCTGCAAAAGAACGTCAACCAGGGCTGAGCCACCTGACGCCTCCAAACACCACACCTCCAACCCAGCCTCCATGACATCGTCAATCATTCCCGGTTCGTCAGCCCCTGCATCGGTTGCGATTTCGCCGGTTGAAGACATCGTGGCCGACATGCGCACCGGCCGCATGGTCATCCTGGTGGACGAAGAAGACCGTGAGAACGAGGGCGACTTGGTGCTGGCAGCTGACCATGTCACTGCGGAGTCCATCAACTTCATGGCGCGTTTTGGCCGGGGCTTGATCTGCCTCACACTGCGGCGTGAACGTTGCGAACACCTCAAGCTGCCGCCTATGGCTGTGCGCAACGGCACCAAAATGGGCACTGCATTTACCGTGTCTATCGAAGCGGCAGAAGGCGTGACCACCGGCATCTCCGCTGCGGACCGCGCCCGTACCGTTCAAGCAGCCGTCGCCAAAAATGCCCAGGCCAATGATTTGGTGCAACCCGGCCACATTTTTCCGTTGCAGGCCGTAGACGGCGGCGTGCTGATGCGCGCAGGCCACACCGAGGCCGGTTGTGATCTGGCCGGTATGGCCGGGTGTACGCCAGCGGCTGTGATTTGCGAAATCATGAAAGACGATGGCACCATGGCGCGCCTGCCCGATTTGCAGGTTTTCGCGGCCACCCACAGTTTGAAGATTGGCACCATTGCCGATTTGATCGAACACCGCAGCAAGGTGGAGTCCTTGGTTGAAAAGCAAGGTTCCCGCACCTTGCAAACTGCCTACGGCGATTTCACGGCACATGCCTTTCGAGACACCACGACACAAGGCGTGCATTTGGCTTTGGCTAAGGGCCAATGGCGCGAGGATGAGACGGTATCGGTGCGGGTGCATGAGCCGTTTTCAGTGCTGGACGCGCTCGAGGTCAACCGGGCCATGCACAGTTGGAGCCTGGACGCCAGCCTGAAATACATCGCCCAAGAAGGCTGCGGCGTCGTTGTTCTGTTGAACTGCGCAGAAGATGCCGCTCAACTGCTGGCCCAGTTTGAGGG
Organism: Rhodoferax sp.; assembly: GCA_031365665.1. Taxonomy (GTDB): domain Bacteria; phylum Pseudomonadota; class Gammaproteobacteria; order Burkholderiales; family Burkholderiaceae_C; genus JANYCG01. The sequence continues at coordinate 29,867 of JANLYO010000035.1, forward strand.
CACTGCGCGCGCCAGCCACGGTCCGGAACGTGGGCGCATGGACTTGCGGACTTATGGCATTGGCGCGCAGATTTTGCGCGAATGCGGGGTGCACAAAATGCGCCTGCTGGGCAGCCCCAGGCGCAGCCCCGGCATGACGGGTTACGGGCTTGACATCGTCGGTTACGTTTCCAAATAGGTTTCCAAATCCGTTTCCAAATAACCAGCAACAGGACAAAAAATACACCATGTTTGGCGCTGACAAAGGCACTCCCGACCCCTCCAGCCACCGCCTGGACGGCAGAACCCTCCGCATTGGCATCGTTCAGGCGCGTTTTAATGCGGCCATCACCGACGCCCTGTTTGAAGCCTGCAAAACAGAGCTATTGGCCTTGGGTGTGACAGCCAAACACATCGACCACGTCACCGTGCCTGGCGCGCTCGAAGTAGCGGTAGCCTTGCAGGCGATGGCCGAAAAGTCCCGTTATGACGCCCTCATCGCCCTGGGCTGCATCATCCGGGGCGAAACCTACCACTTTGAGCTGGTGGCCAACGAATCCGGCGCCGCTGTCACCCGTGTCGCATTGGATTACCAATTGCCGGTTGCCAATGCAATTTTGACCACTGAAAACCTGGCCCAAGCCATCGCGCGCCAAACCGACAAAGGCCGTGATGCGGCCCAGGTGGCAGTTGAAATGGCTAATTTACTGGAAGATATTTGATGGTTCAAGCCCCCGCCACACTGTCCACACTCAACAAGACGCGGCCGCCCAAGCAGTCCCGCACGGGCCTGACCAGCACGGGTGCGCGCAAAGCCGGCAGCAAATCCAGCCGCAGCCGATCACGTGAATTTGCATTGCAGGCCTTGTACCAGCACCTGATTGGCAAAAACGCAGTGGACGACATCGATGCCTTCACCCGCGACCTGGCCGGTTTTGGCAAAGCCGACGCCCTGCATTTTGAGGCGCTGCTGCGGGGTTGCACCAAGGAGGCGACCGGGATGGACGCTCTCATCATTCCCAAACTCGATCGCAAACTCGAAGAAATTTCACCTATCGAACGCAGCATCATGTGGATCGGCGTCTACGAGTTCAAACACTGCCCGGATGTCCCCTGGCGCGTCGTGCTCAACGAATGTATTGAGTTGGCCAAAGAATTTGGCGGCACCGATGGCCACAAATATGTGAATGCCGTGCTCAATGCGTTGGCTCCCGAGCTTCGCGCGCAAGAGGTTGTCGCAGATCGTGGCAAATCTGGCAAGGCCGCCAAACCGACCTTGGTTTGAGCATCCCGCACCCATGAGGATTTCCAGCCGCGCCCAGCGAATTGAGCCGTTTTATGTGATGGAAGTCGCCAAGGCGGCGTCCAAATTGGCCCGTGAGGCGGCGCACACCGATTCGCCCATGGTGCTCCTCAACATCGGCGAGCCAGATTTCACGGCCGCACCGCTGGTGCGCGACGCGGCGACGCGGGCCATCCACAACGCCGCCACGCAATACACCCAGGCCACCGGCCTGCCCGCCTTGCGCGAATGCATCAGCACCTGGTACAGCAGCCGTTTTGGCTTGAGCGTTGCGCCCGGCCGCATCGTCGTCACGGCAGGCGCATCGGCCGCGCTGCACCTGGCCTGCCTCGCCTTGATCGATCGGGGCGATGAAATCCTCATGCCCGACCCAAGTTACCCCTGCAACCGGCATTTTGTCAGCGCGGCCGAAGGCACGGCCGTGTTGATTCCCACTACCGCCGCAGAACGGTTCCAGCTCAGCGCCGCCAAGGTGGAAGCCGCCTGGAACCCCCGCACTCGCGGCGTCTTGCTGGCGTCTCCCTCCAACCCCACGGGCACCTCCATCCACCCGGATGAAATGCGTCGCATCCACGAGTTTGCCAGCGCCAAAGGCGGCATCACCCTGGTAGACGAAATTTATTTAGGTTTGAGTTTTGACGCCCAATACGGCCAGACTGCGTTGGCGCTGTCTGACCAGGTCATCAGCATCAACAGTTTCAGCAAGTATTTCAGCATGACCGGCTGGCGCCTGGGTTGGCTGGTCGTGCCTGAAGGCTTGGTTGAGGTGGTGGAGCGTCTGGCACAAAACCTGTTCATTTGCCCGAGCACCGTTGCGCAACACGCCGCGCTGGCCTGCTTCGAAGCGGACAGCCTGGCGGAGTTTGAGCGCCGCCGGGCCGAGTTCAAAACGCGGCGCGACTATTTCATTCCCGCGCTCAATGCCGTCGGCCTGCTCGTTCCGGTGATGCCCGATGGCGCGTTTTACGCCTGGGCAGACTGTTCCGCTGCATGCGCGCGTTTGAACCAAAAATTTGGTGCCCAAATCAAGGACAGTTGGGACTTCGCCTTTGAGCTGATGCACCGCGCACACGTGGCGGTGACGCCTGGGCGTGACTTTGGCATAGCGGAAACAGGTAACTTTGTGCGTTTTTCAACAGCAAGTTCGCTGTCTGAGTTAAAAACGGCGATTGCGCGTTTGAAGGCGCTGCTGGCCTGACGCGACAATGGCCAGGACAATGCCCGCAATTACAAACACAGTGACAAACGCCGATTTCAGCCCCGATTTGAATTTGCAAAACCCAAGCCCATGAACCAAGATTTGTCGATTCTCCATCTGGTGCTCAACGCCAGCATCGTGGTGCAGGCCGTCATGCTGCTGCTGGTTGTCGTCTCCATCAGCAGCTGGGCTGCGATTTTCAGGAAATTGTTTGCTTTGAAACGCGTCAAAGACCTGAATGAAACTTTCGAGCGTGAATTCTGGTCTGGCACCAGCATGAACGACCTGTTTGCCGCTGCCGCCAAAAACGCCCGCAGCGCCGGGCCGCTGGAGCGCATTTTCGCCAGCGGCATGCGCGAGTTCCAGAAGCTGCGCGAGCGGCGCATCACCGACACCGCCACGCTGATGGATGGCGCACGGCGCGCTATGCGTGCCAGTTTCCAGCGTGAGATGGATGTGGTGGAAAGCAATTTGTCTTTCCTCGCCTCCGTGGGCTCCGTCTCGCCTTACGTTGGTTTATTTGGCACGGTGTGGGGCATCATGCATGCCTTCACGGGTCTGGCCTCGCTGCAACAGGTCACCCTCGCCACCGTGGCGCCGGGCATTGCAGAGGCACTGGTCGCCACTGCTATCGGCCTTTTCGCGGCGATTCCGGCGGTGGTGGCCTACAACCGCTTCGCGCGCGACATCGACCGTGTCGCGATCAAGCTGGAGACCTTCATCGAAGAGTTCTCCAACATCCTGCAGCGCAACGTGGGCGCACAGTCCGCATCGGGAAGGTAAATGGCCCCCACGCTTGTCACTGCGTGTACTGCGCTGCCCCCGGAGGGGGTGCATTTTTCCTTGCGAACGGCCCTGCGGAAAAACCCCAGCTTTGTGCGCCCGCTAGTTCTCGGAGAACCAAAGTGCCCACCGTAAACAGCCGTGGCCGAGGCCGACGCACCATCAATGAGATCAACATGGTGCCCTTCATCGACGTGATGTTGGTGTTGTTGATCATCTTCATGGTGACAGCGCCGCTGATCGCCCCCAGCGTGATCGACTTGCCCAGTGTGGGCCGCGCCGCGAAGACGCCGGATGTAGTGATCCAGATCATCATTGGCAAAGACGAGGCGCTCTCGCTCAAAAGCCAGGATCAGGCGACGCCAGTCACACTGAAAGATCTGGTACGGGCTGTCCGTGCTGCACAAGGCAACGCCCCAGCGGCCAACGCTGCAAAAGCAGCCAGCAACACCGCCATTGTCATCAGCGCTGATAAAAGCGTGAAGTACGAATCGGTCGTGAAGGTGATGGATGTCTTGCAGCGTGCGGGCATCCAGCGTGTGGGTTTGTCAGTGCAGTTGGTGAACGCGCCCAGTTGAACGGTGCCTGGTCAAGCCATGTCCGCCGCCCTCAACCGCCTCGAATTCGCGCCGCCAGCGCCGCCCGGCTTCCTGCGTGCGTTTGGCTTGGCTATCCTCGCGCATTTGGTGTTGGCGGCGGCCTTGACTTGGGGCGTGAATTGGCGCCATCAGGCGATCGAACTCACCGCTGAAGCCGAGTTGTGGGCGCAAGTGCCGGTGCAGGCGGCGCCCAAGCTGGAAGAGGCGCCGCCCGCCCCGCCACCGGTGATCGAAAACCCCGCACCACCGCCCGCCGTTGACCCGCAAATCGTCACCGAGCGTGAAAAACGCCGTCTGGCTGACGAAAAAAAGCGGCAGGACGACCAGCAGGCGCGCCTGGACAAACTCGCTGCCGATAAAAAACTCGCCGACGCTGCCAAACAAAAACAGGCACTGACCAAACTCGAAGAGCAAAAACTCGAAACCCAGCGCCAGGAAAACATCAAACGCTCGGTGGGACTTGCGGGTGCGACGGGCTCAGCCACAGCCGCAGGCACCGCGCAGCAGTCTGCGGGGCCGTCATCGAGTTATCAGGGACGCATCCAGGAGCGCATTTATCCCAAAATTGTTTTCACCGAGTACATCGCGGGCAACCCGGTGGCCGTGGTGGAGGTGCGTGCCGCGCCGGATGGCACGATCATCGGGCGAAAACTGATCAAATCCAGTGGCGTCCCCGCCTGGGATGAGGCCGTAATCAAGGCCATTGACAAAACGGAAGCGCTACCGCGCGACGTCGATGGGCGTGTGCCCTCGCCGCTGGAAATCGGCTTTCGGCCAAAGAAATAGCCGCCACTCCAAAATCATACCCAAACTGGGGTTTATTTATCGTCAAATGATCATTGACGCCTTGGTTTAATGAATTTTTAGGCTTTAGGTCTCGTATTTATTGGAGTTTATGCTATATTAAGTATAGCAATAGAAATTCCTCCAAATTTCCAACTTTTGGCATGCAGGCTGAATTGGGCATTCCAAATTTAAATCATTCGTACACAATCGCGCAAGCACCCTGATGCGCCTGGGCGCGCCAGCCTGCCAACGCTGCGTCGCTAGGGTAAAACTTGGACTCATCCATTTCCACTTTTTTAGGTGCCACGAAGTCGTCAAAGAGAAGTGAAAAACGCACCCCAAGCCCTTTAGAAACAGCGCCCTTTTCAGTTTGTTCAACTTTGACTGGGAAATCCTTCATCACACGTGCGATGGAAGGCAATTTGGAATTCGTACGACGATCAACTTCTACAAGCAGATATTTGCCAAACCGGCAACGCGCCTGTTCCAAATCCCAAATCTGGTTCACGGTCAACTGCATGCCGCCGGAGAACCGGTCAGGCTGCACCTTGCCCATGACGATGATGAGTTCGTCTTCCTTGAGCAGTTGTTTGTGGGAGTTCATCAGCGCCTCCTCCACACGCGCATCGATGGTGCCGGATTTGTCATCCAGCTTGAACAGCGCCAGTTTGCCGCGCTGGCCATTGATCACGCGAAAGTCGCCCACGATGCCTGCCAGAAGCTGCGGTTCGCGGGTGTCGATCAGGTCTTCGATCTGGCGCTTGGCAAACTTGCGCACCTCCAGCGCCACTTCATCAAAAAGATGCCCCGAGAGATAAAACCCGAGCGCGTTTTTCTCAAAACCCAGGCGCTCCTTCACACCCCAGGGCAGCGCCACCACCAAGTCCGGCTCGCGGGTCGAGGCACCGTGGTCGTCGTGGCCCTCATCCGAGCCCATGTCAAACAGGCCGCCCTGGTTGGCATTGGCTTCGGTGGTCGCGGCAAAGTCCACCGCCAGGTCGATCGAGGCAACGAGTGCCGCACGGTTCAGTTGCAGCGAATCAAAAGCGCCCGCTTTGATGAGCGCGTCAATGCATCGCTTGTTCAGGCGGCTGCGGTCCACGCGCACGCAAAAGTCAAACAGGCTGGTGAACGCTCCGCCCGCGTCACGCGCCGCCACGATGGCTTCAATCGCCTGCTGACCCGTGCCCTTGATGGCGCCCAGGCCGTAACGCACGACTTTGTCTGACACTGGCTCAAAGCGGTAACTGCCCCGGTTGATATCGGGCGCGTCAAAGCTCAAACCTTGCTTCACCGCATCTTCAAACAAGACCTTGAGCTTGTCGGTGTTGTCCATCTCCACCGTCATGTTGGCACAGAAGAATTCGGCGGCGTAGTTCACCTTGACCCAGGCCGTGTGGTAGGCCAAGAGCGAATACGCGGCAGCGTGCGACTTGTTGAAACCGTAGCCGGCGAATTTCTCCATCAGGTCGAAGATTTCGTCTGCTTTGTCTTCGTCGATGTTGTTTTTGGCAGCCCCGGCACGGAAGATGGTGCGGTGCTCGGCCATCTCTTCGGCCTTTTTCTTGCCCATGGCGCGGCGCAGCAGGTCAGCGCCGCCGAGCGAATAACCGCCCAGGATCTGCGCGGTCTGCATCACCTGCTCCTGGTAGACCATGATGCCGTAGGTCTCAGACAGCATCTCGGCCACCAGCGGGTGCGGATACTCGACCGGCTCGCGCCCGTTTTTGCGCGCCACAAAAGTGGGGATCAAGTCCATCGGGCCGGGGCGGTACAAAGCGTTCAGCGCAATCAGGTCTTCCAGGCGCGTCGGGCGGGCGTCGCGCAACATGCCCTGCATGCCACGGCTTTCAAACTGGAATACTGCCTCGGTTTTGCCCTCCTGGAACAGCCGGTAGGTCGCCGCATCGTCGAGCGCGATATTTTCAAATGCAAAATCCCGCTGCCCGGGGTGGCGTCGCACGATCAAGTCTTTGGCAATTTCCAGAATGGTCAGCGTGGCCAGACCCAAAAAATCAAACTTCACCAAGCCAATCGCCTCGACATCGTCTTTATCGTATTGGCTGACGGCTGAATCACTGCCCGGCTGCTGGTACAGCGGGCAGAAGTCAGTCAATTTGCCGGGCGCGATCAACACGCCGCCAGCGTGCATGCCGATATTGCGGGTCATGCCTTCGAGCTTCTGCGCCAGCTCCAGCAGCGTCTTCACATCGTCTTCGCTGGCCAGGCGCCGCGCCAGCTCCGGCTCGGCCTTGATGGCGCCGTCAATCGTGATGTGCACGCCGGGCTTGTTCGGGATCAGCTTGCTGATGCTGTCGCAAAAGGTGTAGCTCATGTCCAGCACGCGGCCGACGTCGCGTATCGCCGCGCGGGCGGCCATGGTACCGAACGTGACGATCTGGCTCACTGCCTCTTTGCCGTATTTGTCTTTCACGTAGTCGATGACGCGGTCGCGGTTGGCCTGACAGAAGTCGATGTCAAAGTCGGGCATCGAGACGCGTTCGGGGTTCAGAAAACGCTCGAACAGCAAGTTGTATTCCAGAGGATCAAGATCCGTGATCTTGAGTGAATACGCAACGAGTGAACCCGCGCCGGAGCCGCGCCCCGGGCCCACCGGGCAGCCATTGCTTTTGGCCCAATTGATGAAGTCGCCAACGATCAAAAAATAACCTGGAAAACCCATTTTCAAAATCGTGTTGATTTCGAATTCAAGGCGTTCCTCATAACGCGGGCGCTCCTGCCCGCGTTTGCCAGCGTCCGGGTAAAGATGGGCCAGGCGCTCTTTCAAGCCCTCATTTGACACGTGGCGGAAATAGGCTTCTGGCGTGAGTTTTTCACCGTTCACTTCGGGCGTCGGAAACTCCGGCAATTGCGGTTTGCCCAGCACCAGCTCCAGACTGCAGCGCTTGGCGATTTCCACCGTATTGACAATGCTGCTCGGAATGTCGGCAAATAGCGCCCGCATCTCTTCGGTGGTTTTGAAATGTTGCTTGCGGGTGAAACGGCGCACGCGCTTCTGGTTGGCCAATATTTCACCATCGGCTATGCACACCCGCGCCTCATGCGCCTCGTAGTCCTCGGCCCTGGCAAACTGCACCGGGTGGGTCGCCACCACCGGCAGTTTCATGCGTGCAGCGAGTTGTACAGCGGCGGCGACGTGGCGCTCGTCTTCAGCGCGGCCCGCGCGTTGAAGTTCGAGGTAAAAACGGTGCGGGAAAACACCGGCCAATTGCAAAGCTGCATCGTGCGCCCGTTCGGCATCGCCTTGCACCAGCGCTTGGCCCACAGGCCCTGCCTGCGCGCCAGAAAGGGCAATCAGGCCCTCATTGCAATGGCTGAGCCAAGACAGTTTGACGACAGGCAGGTTTTTGACGACGTTTTGCGTGTAAGCCCGCGCCAGCAACTCGGAAAGATTCAAATAACCCTGCCGATTTTGCACCAACAGCACGATACGCGACAAACTGCCGGCGTCTGCGCCAAAGCCGTCCAAATGGATTTCAGCGCCCAAAATCGGCTTGACGCCTTTGGCACGCGCTTCTTTATAGAACTTGACTGCGCCAAACAAGTTGGAGAGATCCGTGATGGCCAATGCCGCTTGCCCATCAGTTGCAGCGGATTTGATGATGTCGTCGATGCGGTTGGTGCCGTCAACGACGGAAAATTCGGTGTGCAGGCGCAGGTGAATAAACATCACTGCATTCTAAAGAGTGTGATGGCGTGCCCGACGCGACAATCCCCGCCAAATCAGCGGCCCCGAACTAAGCGCCGCCGATGGCTCCCGCCGCCTGGTAGGCATCAATCTGTGCGTCAACATAGCCAATTTCCCGCAAAACGTCCCGCGTGTGTTGGCCCAGACCGGGCGGCGGACTGCCAACGGCACCCACTTCCCCGGCAAACCTGACAGCGCGGGCCACCGTTTTGAGCGTGCCAAATTTGGTGCTGGTGTACTCTTGAATGATGCGGGAGGCCTGGGTTTGGGGGTGAACGCCCAACTCAGCCAGGTTGTTCACCGGCGCAAACGGCACGCCCGCCTCGACAAATCGCTGCTCCCAATGCCGCTGCAAGCCCCATGCCTGCAAGGCGACCGCTGAGTCGGACAGGCAAACCTCCAGGTAGGTGCCCTGCCCCACGACACCACGCTGGATGAGGGCGGCCAAAATGCCGGCAAATGCGTTTTGCCCGGTGGTGAAGTCGATCGGTGGGCTGCTGAGCCGGGAGGGCAAAGGCCCCGATTCAAGCAGGCACCGAGCAGTTCACAGCAGAGATCAAAAACGAATACGAAAAATCCCCGAACTTGGCGATGAAACTCGGCAACTTGAAATAGGCAACCCAATCATACCCAAAATAGGTATGATTATGTAATTTCGAGCGTTAAAAATTAGTGGTAAGAATAAATTCGACGTTAAGGCCACGTATTTATTCATTTTTTAGATATCTATTTAATAGCTACTTAAAAACACCTAGGTGAAGCGCGAAGCCAAGGCCGCCACCCGTTCACCCAGCATGCGTGCGGTTTCCAAGTCACCCGGCTGCATTTCGGCCGGTGATGCATCAGCTGGCGAATGGGCCATGGCACCGCTGTAAGACACCAAGTTGTTCGGATCGTCGCGGCTCGCGTTTTTGCGGTTGCTGGGCATCAGGCCCTGGCTCACCCAAATCATCGAATGTTGCATGGCCAGGTGGAAGATCGCGTCCAGTGTGGCGAGCTTGTCGCCGTTCAGTCCGCCACTGTTGGTGAAACCGGCGGCGAGTTTGTCCTTCCAGGCCTGGGCGTACCAGGGCTTGCTGGAGGCATCGGCAAACTTCTTGAACTGCCAACTGACCGAGGCCATGTAGGTGGGCGAGCCAAAAATAATGGCGTCGGCTAAGGCCAATTCTTCCCAGCCGCCGGGCGGCAGATTGCCGTCGGCGTCGATCGCCAGAAGCAGGGCATCTGCGCCCTGCGCCACCGCTTGCGCCATACGCTGCGTGTGGCCGTAACCCGAGTGAAACACGACGGCTATTTTCGGCATCGTGAACCTTCAGGCCACCAAGTCGAACACCAGCACCTCGGCCTGTTTGCCGCCTCTGAGCGTGAGTTGGTTCTCGCCACTGAGCAGCAACGCGTCGCCGCCGCTTAACGTTTGCCCGTTCACTTGCAACTCGCCGCGCACCAGGTGCACATAGGTGTTGCGGCTGGGGTTCAAAGACAAGCCGGCCCCTTCAGCGCCGTCGAACAGCCCCGCGTACAGGTTGGCGTCTGCGTGCACAGTCACCGAGCCATCACGCCCTTGGTTGGAGGCCACCAGGCGCAATTTGCCGCGTTTCTCGGCTTCGGCAAAAGTCTTTTGTTCGTAACCAGGCGCGATACCCCGCACATTGGGCTCAATCCAGATTTGCAAAAAATGCGTGGTCTGGTCGGGCGCGTGGTTGAACTCGCTGTGCTGCACGCCAGTGCCGGCGCTCATGCGCTGCACGTCGCCGGGTGGAATGCCTTTGACGTTGCCCAGGGTGTCTTTGTGGGCCAGGTTGCCCGAGAGCACGTAGCTGATGATTTCCATGTCACGGTGGCCGTGGGTGCCAAAGCCGGTTCCCGGCGCAATGCGGTCTTCGTTGATGACGCGCAGGTTGCCAAAACCCATGTGTTGCGGGTCATGGTAACCAGCGAAGGAAAAGCTGTGGAAAGACTCGAGCCAACCGTGGTCGGCGTAACCGCGCTCGGCGGATTTGCGAAGTGTGATCATGACGATGTGCAAGTAGTTTTGGGAAAAGCCCTGAGCATATTGTTCCCGAATCAGCCAATTCAAGCGGATGGATGTTGCGTTGCCCCTCAGGCCGTGTAAAGTGCAGACGACGACGGCAATAGTGACATGAAACAACATCAAGCAACAGGAGCACCTCCCCATGGCCACAACCCGCAAAATACCACCCACCCGCCATCGACCCCGCAACCTGGCCGTCATTGGCGCTGGCATGGCTGGCATCACTTGCGCCCGCACGCTGCACCAAGCGGGTCACCAGGTCACGCTTTTTGAAAAAAACGCCGAAGTGGGCGGGCGCATGGCGACAGTCGATTCCGCCTTTGGCAGCTTTGATTCAGGGGCCCAGTATTTCACGGTGCGCGATCCGCGTTTTGCTGTGGCGCTCAAGACCGTGCCCGGCCTGTGCAAAGCCTGGAGCGCCAACACCGTGCGTGTGCTCGACGAGCTGGGCCGCGTCACCGCCGCCGGCCTTCCCGCCCGCGAGCCCCACTGGGTGCCGGTGCCCGGCATGCAAGCTCTGCTACAGGCCTGGGCGCAACCGCTGATGGAGGATGCCCGCGTGGAGATGCAAACCCGGGTCACCCGCATTGAAGTGGACGCCCTGGATCCACAACGCTGGCAACTTCGCACAGCGGGCGCCAATGATGCGCAGCACGTTTATTCGGGTTTTGACGGCGTGTTGATCGCCACACCACCACCCCCGGCGCGCGATTTGATCCTGATCTCGAAACTCGCCCAGCTGTTCAACCCCGGTTTGGATGCCGTCCATGTCGCCCCCTGCTGGACCCTGATGTTGGCTTTTCCGCAGGCGATGCAACCCAATTTGTCAGCACTGGGCCCGCAATGGAACGCTGCGCGCAGCACCCACCACCGTATCGCCTGGCTGGCACGCGAATCGTCCAAGCCTGGGCGTGGCCCGATTGAACGCTGGACCGTACAAGCCAGCCCCGAATGGTCAGAGCGCCACCTTGAAGACGATGCCGAGCGCGTCAAGGCCAAGCTGTTGAAAGCCTTTACCGAAGTGACTGGCATACGCGCCCAGCCGCCGTATGCCGAGGTGCACCG